>NZ_JBFUFR010000048.1:0-44715 GCF_056403315.1 Roseateles sp. P2_H4
GCCCCGCACGGGCCGGCCGGCGGTGCGCCGCGCGGGCCGCGCAGCGGCAGCGCCACCGAGGCGGCCCAGGCCGATCTGCACGAAGCGATGCGGCTCAGCGCCGCCTTCCTGGATGCCCGCCTGCGGGGCGCGGCCATGCCGACGAGTGCGCTGCTGACGCCCCGCTGAGCCCGCGGGCGGCCTGCCTACACTCCCGCCGCAAAGCCGGGAGAACCTGCATGGACGCGACGACGGCCGACCTCGATGAGCTGCTGCTGGTCGACGAGGCACTCAAGGCGCTGAACGGGCGCATCTGGCTGCTGTTCGGGCTGACGATTGCGGCCATGGTGGGCTTTGTCGGGCAGGTTGCCGCGCTGGCCGTCGTCGGCTGGATGGGCAGCTGGCTGATCGGCACCCACGTCATCAGCCGCGCGGCGCCGCTGCTGGGCACCTCAGCCCTCGTCAAATACCCGCTCTTCCTGAGCTGCGCCCTGCCCTTTGTGAGCCTGGTGGCGCCCCTGTATCTGTTGCTGGCCGCGCGAGACACGCGCGCCAGCCTGGAGGTCCAAATCCGCCAGGCGCAGCTGCGCGAGCGCCGTGCGGGGCCGGCGGCACCTGCCCCGGCCGACGCACCCGCCCCGACCCGGGCGCCGGTCCAGCAGGCCCTGCCGGTGTTGCGCGGCGTGGCCAACGGCAACTGGGCCGAGGGTGAGGAAGTGCGCATGCAGATCGTCCCCGGCCAGCTGCCGCCCGACATCCCCAACGACCCCGGCATGCTGCCGCCGACGCGCGCTTCGGCCGGCGTCTTCGTCGTGGGCTACCACGTCGATGCCGGCTCGCACTGGGTATCGGTCGGCCGCGACGAGATGCGCGCGGCGGGCATGAACCTGAACGTGCTGCACCGCCAGGCCCTGTCCAACCTGATGACGCTGGTCAAAGGCCAGCCGGGCCTGCGCCTGGTGGAGCACCCGCCCTACTACGGCCTGCTGCTGGACGGCGACCACGAGGCCTGCCTGGTGCTGCTGGACGGCCTGTGGGACCACCTGTTCGCCGACAAGACACCCAACGGCGCCGTCGTCTCCATCCCGTCGCGCGACGTGCTGGCCTTCTGCGACGCGAACTCGGCCGCGGGCATCGCCGCACTGCGCGAGGCCAGCCGGCGCATCGGGCCCGATGCCAAGGGGGCCATCACCCAGCAGCTGCTGCGCCGGCGCGACGGGCGCTGGACCGTCCTGGAATGAGCGCCCTCTAGTCTTCCAGCCCCAGGAAGCCGCCGCTCTGGTGCGCCCAGAGCCGCGCGTAGATGCCGTTCTGCGCCAGCAGCTCCGCATGCGTGCCCTGCTCGACGATGCGGCCGGCGTCCATGACGACGAGGCGGTCCAGCGCCGCGATGGTGGAGAGCCGGTGCGCGATGGCGACGACGGTCTTGCCTTCCATCAGCGTGTACAGGCTTTGCTGGATGGCCGCCTCGACCTCGCTGTCCAGCGCGCTGGTGGCTTCGTCCAGCAGCAGGATGGGCGCGTCCTTCAGCATGACGCGGGCGATGGCGATGCGCTGGCGCTGGCCGCCCGACAGCTTGACGCCCCGTTCGCCGACGAAGGCCTCGAAGCCGGTGCGGCCCTTGGGGTCGGACAGCGTCGCGATGAACTCGTCGGCATGCGCGCGCACGGCGGCGCGCTGCATGTCGTCTACGCTCGCGTCGGGGCGGCCGTAGAGGATGTTCTCGGACACGGAGCGGTGCAGCAGCGAGGTGTCCTGCGTGACCATGCCGATGTGGCGGCGCAGCGAGTCCTGCGTGACGCTGGCGATGTCCTGGCCATCGATGGTGATGCGGCCGCCATCGGCGGGCAGGTCGTACAGGCGCAGCATCAGGTTCACCAGCGTGCTCTTGCCCGCGCCGCTGCGTCCCACCAGGCCGATCTTCTCGCCGGGCTTGATGGTCAGGTTCAGCTGATCGACGACGACCTTGCCGTTGGGGTAGGCGAAGCGCATGTTCTCGAAGCGCACCTCACCGTGCGGTACGGTCAGCTCCGTCGCACCGGCCGCATCGGCAATCGTCTGCGGCTTGGACAGCGTGGCCAGGCCGTCCTGCACGGTGCCGATGTGCTCGAACAGCGAGGCCATCTCCCACATCACCCAGTGCGAGATGCCGTTCAGGCGCATGCCCATCGCGGTGGCCGCCGCGACGGCGCCGACCCCGATGGCCGACACGCCCCACAGCCACAGCGACAACATCGCCGTGCTGCCGACGAGCAGCGCCGACAGCAGCGTGTTGACGACCTCGAAACCGGTGACCAGGCGCATCTGGCCATAGGCCGTCAGCATGAAGTCCTGCATCGCCGACTTGGCATAGCTGGCCTCGCGGCGGCCGTGGGCGAACAGCTTGACGGTGGCGATGTTGGTGTAGGCGTCGGTGATGCGGCCCGTCATCAGGCTGCGCGCGTCGGCCTGGGCCTGGGCGATCTTGCCCAGGCGCGGCACGAAGTAGCGCAGCGCCAGCAGATAGAGAGCCAGCCAGCCGGCGAAGGGGGCGATCAGCCAGGCGTTAAAGCTCGCCACGATGGCGACCAGCGTGCCGAAGTAGACGGCCACGTAGACGAGGATGTCGACGACGATGAGCCAGGTGTCGCGCACGGCCAGGGCCGTCTGCATGACCTTGGTGGCGATGCGGCCGGCGAACTCGTCGCCGAAAAAGGCGAGGCTCTGCGACAGCATGCGGCGGTGGAAGATCCAGCGCAGCCGCATCGGGAAGTTGCCGAACACGCCCTGGTACTTCAGCAGCGCCTGGGCCGAGGCGAGCACGATGCTGACCGCGAGCACGCCCAGCAGCATCAGCACGACGGGCTGGGGCTTGGCCCACAGCTCGGCCGGCTTGATGGTGGACAGCCAGTCCACCAGCGAGGCCATCAGGCTGAACAGCAGCGCCTCGGCCGCCGCGATGCCGGCCGTGAACAGCGTGACGGCGAACAGATGCCGGCGCACGCCATCGGCGCAGCGCCACAGGAAGGCGAAGAAGCGTGTCGGCGGGGCGGTGCCGGCAGTCTCGGGATAAGGGTCGACGAGGCGCTCGAAGCGAGCCACCAGCGGTTGGAACAGCGAAGCCATCCCGCTAGTTTCGCCTGACAACGCTGCCAAGGCGTGGCAACAGCCTCGCGCTTACTGGCTGGCTGCGGAGGCCGGCGAAGGCGGCGGAACCGGCACGACGACACCGGGCGACAGCGAGATCTCGTCGACCAGCGTGACGCCGGTGACGAAGTAGCGCGTCTCGCCGAAACAGGAGCCCGGCAGGCCGACCTTCTCCTCGTAGTGCAGGTTGACGCGCCGGCCCATGACCTTGTTGATGGCCAGGGCCGTGGCTTCGTCGTGCACGGTGAAGTAGAACTTCTCGACGCTGGCCGTGCCCGGCAGCGACACCAGCGCCTGCTCGCCCTCCCAGGTCTTGCAGACCCAGCCCTTGCGCGAGAACTTCTGCACCCAGCCGGCGCGCTCGCCGTCGGAGTAGCTCCAGTGCCAGGCAAAGGCGAACCAGGCCGCGACGAGCAGCAGCAGGGCGACGAAGAACAGGGAGAGCTTCAAGCGCATGGCGGTGTCAGGGAAGCCGGGGCGCGGCGATTGTGCGTCAGGCAGAGGTCGCTCAAAGCATGCCCATCAGCATCATGGCCAGGCCGACGATGCTGACCGCCCAGACGCCGGTGCGCGCGAAGGGGATGCCCATCACATAGATCGGCACATAGACGAGACGGGCCCACAGGAAGACCTGGGCGCCGAGCAGCACGCGTTCGTTGGTCGCGCCGGCGACCTGGGCGACCAGAGCGAGAGCGGCGAAGAACACCAGGTTCTCCAGGCTGTTGGCCGCCGCGCGCTGCAGGCGACAGGCCAGCGGCGTCGCCTCGGGCAGGTTGTCGCGGTTGCCGAAGGCCAGCATCAGCCCTTTGGGCGTCCAGGCCTGGGCGCGGATCAGGCTGGCGGCGAGCACGGTCAGCCAGGTGAGCAGGGTCATGCAGACGACGAGAGACAGCAGCTTGGGCATGGGATCTCCTCCGAAGTGGCGGCGTCAACTCGACGCGCGGCGCATCATCCGCCCGGTTGGCCGAAACGCGCCTGCGAGCGAACCCGCGCCTTCTCGGCTTCGACCTCACGATTCTTGGGCTCGGCCGTCGTCACCAGCGACGCAATCAGCGCCCGCGCCTCATCCGCAATCGCCGCGACGGCATGGTCGAAGGCGGCCGCATTGGCCTGCGACGGCACATTGAAGCCGCTGAGCTTGCGCACGAACTGCAGCGCCGCGTCGCGGATCTCGACCTCGGTGGCCGGGGGCTCGAAGTTGAAGAGGGTGCGGATGTTGCGGCACATGGCGTGGCGAGGAAGCGGTGGGCGATCCATCCTAACGATGCACCCGCGCGACTGCCGCTATCGTGTTGGCATGAAGCGCACCCTGGCCTCACTCCTCCTCGTGTCGACCTCGATGGCCTGGGCCTCGGGCGCCTCCGATGACAGCCTGGAGGCGCTGGCGCGCGAAGCCCTGCCGGGCTGGGCGCCAGGCCAGTTCCATGCGATCACCGTGACGGACAGCGACTCGCGCCCGGTGCGCATCGCGGTGACGCCGCGCCTCGTGCTCCAGCTGGATGATCGGCACCGCAGCCTTGTCGTCAGCGGCGTGCCCAACAACGGCACGAAGACCGAATCGGCCGGGCATGCCGCCGCGGGCAACCTGGGCCTCTACGGCTTCACGCGCCGGGGCGAACGCTGGGTCAGGACCAGCGCCCAGGATTCGGTGGCCTGGACCGGGTTCTCGGGCGAGGTGGGCGCGCTGCGTGCGGTCAAGCTCGGACCGGGCCAGGCCGGTCTGGCCGTCGAGAACGGCAGCTGCTGGCAAGGGGTCTGCGGCGAATGGCTGGGGCTCTACGCCGTCACGCCCCAAGGGGCGCGATCGGTCCTGCAGCTGATGATCCGCTCCGACTCGACGATCGCAACCGAGGAATGCCGGGACTGGCTGGCGGGTCGGCTGCGGGCCCTGCCCGAACGCTATGACGCGGAGTTCTGCTACCGGGTCGCCGGCCGCTGGCATCTCGCGACGCCCACGGGGCGGAAAACGGCCGATGTCGTGGTGCGCTTCAGCGGCCGCGAGGCCGCGGTGGACGCCCGCACCGGCAAGCCGGCGGTCAGGCTCGTCGACGAAGCCCTGGTCCTGCGCCGCCGCGGCTCGGGCTACGAGGTGCTGAGCGGGCGCAACCCGACGCACGACATCTAGACGGCCTCGGGATGCCGCTCGCGCCAGGCGCGCAGCTTCTGGCGGTAGTCGTCCATCGCGAGGTCGTGCAGGTCGAAGATGCAGGGATCGCAGCCGTTGCCGCAGCAGGCATCGAAATCGGGCTCCGGCGGCGGCTCGGGCCTGGGGTCCGCGTTGGGCACGGGGGGCGGTGTCATCGGCAGCATCGCCAGCCATTGTGCGGGTGAGCAGAATGCCCCCATGCAGTTCACCACCCTGCCCGAATCCGATCACCCGCTCGTGATGCTTCGCCCGATAGCGGCGGCCGACCTCCCGGTCTGGTTCGGCTATCTGTCCCTGCCCCTCGTCCACGAGCACACGAGCTGGCGGCCGCAGGCGGTGGCCGAGCTGGCGCATCACGCTCAGCCCGCCCATACGCCGGCTTCCGTGTTGCGCCTGGCCATCGCGGACCGCGCCACGGGGCAGATGGTCGGCTCGATGGGCTTTCACACCGTCTCGCCCGAGAACCGCACGGCCGAGCTGGCCTACGACCTCTCGCCCACCGTCTGGGGCCAGGGCATTGCCAGCCACATGGCCCGCACGATGGTCGACTGGGCGCATGGCCATGTCGGCGTTCTGCGCGTGCAGGCGACGGCGCTGGTTTCCAACGCGCGTTCCATGAAGGTGCTGGAGCGCTGCGGCTTCCAGCGCGAGGGCCTGCTGCACAGCTACCGCCTGGTCGGGGGCCGGCCCGGCGACTTCTGGATGTTTGCCCATGTCGTGCCGCCCGGTGCGGGCATGGCGTGATACCGGGCTGCACTTATGTTTTCCTGATGCCCGCGAGCCGAGGATCACGCCACCCCATTCAGAAGGAGAGCCCCGTGCTCATCGTCACCACCGAGAACCTCGCCGGCCACCGCGTCACCGAGATCAAGGGCCAGGTCTTCGGCGTCGTCGTGCGCAGCCGCGGCCTGGCCGGCAACATCCTGGCCGGGCTGAGGTCCATCATCGGCGGCGAGATCACGGAATACACCCAGCTGCTGGAAGAGGCGCGCCGCCATGCCATCGACCGCATGGTCAAGAACGCCAGCCTGATGGGCGGCAATGCCGTGGTCATGATGCGCTTCGACTCATCGGAGATGGGCCAGACCATGAGCGAGATCGTGGCCTACGGCACGGCCGTGGTCGTCGAGAAGCTGCCGGGCTGAGGCCATGCTGCGCAAGCTGCTCTTCGTCGTGGCCCTGGCCATGGGCCTGATCGGCGCGGGCGCGCGCCTGGCCGGGTACCGCGACGCGGCGCCCTTTGCCATCTGGGGCTGCTTCATCGCCGCGGCCGTGCTGGCGGAGCGCTGGCGTTATCGGTCACGCAACGCAGCCGAAAGCGGCGACTGGCAGAAGACCGAGGAGCGCTTTGTCGATCCGGAGTCTGGACAGACGGTCCAGGTCTTGTACAACCCACGCACCGGCGAGCGCCGCTACGAACCCGACCCGCATGCCTGAGCGTTCCAGCTATGCCATCAAGACCGAGATCGCCGACCCGCGGGCCGGCGGCTGGGCCTTTGCCGCGCAGAAGACCATGTACGACGGCAAGCGCATCGCCGTGGGCGACGTGATCTACCTCTTCGCCAGCGAGAACGAGGGCGGCACCGGCCTGGTGGCGCGCGGCGTCGTCACGTCGGCTGAGGACACGCCACGGTTGCCGGACGTGGAGAGGCAGACGCCGCGCGTCAGCATCACCGTCAAGCGCACGGCCTCGGCCCAGCGCCGCCTCGGCCGCGCCGAACTCAAGCCCTTTGCCAACTGGGACGACGGCCGGCCCGAGACGGAGCTCAACTTCAAGTTCTACCGGCAGGCGACGAACAAGATCGTCGGCCTCCGTGACGAGACGGCTGCCTTCCTGGACGGCTATTTCTGACGTTCGCGCAGGCGCTGCACCCGCGCCTCCAGCATGGCCAGCTCACGCTCGCATTCCTCGTCCTTGATGGCCTCGATGCGGTCGCGGATGCCGCGCAACTCTTGCAGGGGTTGAGATGCCGCCTGCACTTCGGCCGGCTGGCGCTCGGCCATTTCGATCAACAGCTTGGTGATGACGCCGAGTTGGTCGCCATAGGTGGCGACATCGAAGGCGCGGGCCTCGATGCGCGCATTGCCGGCCTGCGGTTTGATGCCCGCAAAGAACCAGTCCAGCCGCGGCTCGATGTCCTGCATCACGTCACCGCTGAAAGGCAGGCGCAGCTGGGGCGCCCAGAGCCAGAACCAAGGAAACATCTTGTCCTCCCAAACGCCCTGACAGCGAGCGCCTGGCGGCATGGTGGCTCACACCCGTGAAGCCAGCAAGTTAACCCTGCGGCGTCAGAGCCGCGTCCACCCCGCCACCTTGGCATTGAAGAACCCGCTCTGCTCATAGGCCCGCCGCACCAACCCCTGCTGGCGCAGCCAGGCCAGGCCGGCATTGAGCTGGTCGCGCAGCCGCGGCCCCAGCGCGTGGGTGGCGGACACGAGGAAATGGCGCGTGCCCTTCATGCTGACCTTCAAGCCCGGGATGGGCACCAGGCGCACGCCGTCCACCAGCAGGGACAGGTCGGGCGTGGGTTGAAAGGGCGCCAGCAGCAGGTCGGCTCGGCCCTGCTGCAGCATGCGCGGCATCAGGTTCCAGCTGGCCACATGCTGCAGGTTGGCGATGCCCAGCTGCTCCAGCGTCAGCCAGTCCACGCGCCAGGTGTTGTTGCTGAGCACGCGCAGCTGCTGCACATCACGCAGCTGGCGGGCTGCCAGCGCCTGCGCATTGCCGGGCGTGGTGTAGAGCCCGGCCTCGAACTCGCCTTCCAGCAGCAGTGGTTCGCTGAACAACAGGCCGTCAGGTTGGGGGAAGTCTTCGCGCCAGTAGGTGGTGGCGCTGCAGGCGGCATGGCCGATGCGCAACTCCGTCTGCAGCCGCTGGCTGGTGGGCATGGGAGACATGCTCAGGCGCAGCTTGCGGTCCTGCCGGGCCAGGGCCTGGTGGATGAGCACCACCTCGACGACGTCGCGCCGCGACAGCGGACCGCCGTAGTCGGTGACGGCCACCGGGTCGCGGCCGGCGAGGAAGGCCTGGTAGTCCCGCAGCACATCGTCGGGGATCAGGGCCGGCAGCAGCGGCTCGGCCGCCGCCCAGGCGGGCAGCAGGGCACCGGCCGTCAAACCCAGCAGGCCGCGGCGCCCGAGCCGGGCTTCGTCAAACAAGCAATTGGCGGGGACGGACAGGGCACTCAACGACGGGCCTCTTCTCTCGGGGCGGGTGTGCCGCCGAGGATAAGCCCGCCCTGAGCACCGGCACCTCAGTGAACGCCCGCGAGCAGGGCTGCGTTCCCGCCCGCCGCCGCCGTGTTGACCGTCAGCGTCTGCTCGGCCGTGAAGCGATAGAGCTGGCGCACATGGCCCGCCGCGGTCACCAGCGGCAGGATGGCGCCGGAGCGCGTGGCCAGACTCTTGGCGAGCACATGGGCGGCCGCAGCGTCAGACGACGCCAGCGCGACGCCGGCCAGCTGGGGCGCGGCGAGCAGTCCCGTCAAGGTCGCGTCGGGCAGCAGGGTCAGCGCGCTGGTGGGCAGGCCGGCACGCAGCAGGGCCTGGCGGGCGCGTTCGTCGCCGCCGAGCCAGATGGCGCTGTTGCCCGCCAGCAAGGCACTGACGACGGCGGCGAGCCCCGCCTCGTCGCGGCCGATCACGACAAAGACGCCGCGGGCATGGTGGCGCAAGGTGTTGCTCTCGCCGGTGGGCCCCGGCAGGACCACATCCGCGAGGTGCGTCTGCGCGGCGGTGAAGAGGCCGCGCAGCGTCAGCGACGCGGGCGCGTCCAGCGTGTCGGCGGCGCGGCGCAGCGTGGCGATGCGCTCGGCCAGCGGCGTGTCGCGCCAGCCCGCGTCGGCGGCCACGGCGAGCGCCTCGCTGCGGCCATCCATGGCCAGCGTCGGCAGCGGTGCGTCGATCTGCGGCTCGGCGCAGAAGCGGCGCAGATAGTCGGGGCCACCGGCCTTGGGGCCGGTGCCCGACAGGCCTTCACCGCCAAAGGGCTGCACGCCCACCACCGCGCCAATGATGTTGCGGTTGACGTAGACGTTGCCGATGCGGGCCTCGTCGGCCAGGCGCTGGGCGCGGCTGTCGATGCGCGTCTGGATGCCCAGCGTCAGGCCATATCCCAGCGCGTTGATTTCCTTGATGACGTCGTCGACCGAGTCCTCGAAGCGCACCACGTGCAGCACCGGGCCGAAGATCTCCTCGCCCAGGTGGGCGATGCGCGGCAGCTCGAAGGCGACCGGGCGGATCTGGCGCGGCATGGGCTCGGCCACGGGCGCCTCGGCCAGCAGCTTGGCATCGCGCTTGAGGCGCTCGACATGCTTGCTGATGCTGGCGTGGGCCTCGTCGTCGATGACGGGGCCGACGTCGGTGGCCAGATGGGCCGGCTGGCCGACGTGCAGCTGCTGCAGCGCACCCTTGAGCATCTCGATGACGCCCTCGGCAATGCTGGACTGCACGCACAGCAGGCGCAGTGCCGAGCAGCGCTGGCCGGCCGAGCGGAAGGCACTCTGCACGACGGCGTCGATGACCTGCTCGGGCAGGGCCGTCGAGTCCACCACCATCGCATTCAGGCCGCCGGTCTCGGCAATGAGGGGGACGGGCGAGTTGGGCTTGGCCGCCAGCGCCTTGTTGATGATCTGCGCCACGGCCGTGGAACCGGTGAAGCAGACACCGGCCGTGTGGGCATGCGCGACCAGGCCAGCGCCGACGGTCTCGCCGGGGCCGTGCAACAGCGCCAGCGCATCGGCCGGCACGCCGGCGGCGTGCAGCAGCTCGACGAACTTCAACGCGACATAGGGCGTCTGCTCGGCGGGCTTGGCGGCAACGGCATTGCCGGCGACCAGCGCGGCAACGACCTGGCCGGCAAAGATGGCCAGCGGGAAGTTCCAGGGGCTGATGCAGACGAACACGCCGCGGCCCTGCATCAGTGTGGCGTCGCTCTCGGCCTGGTCGGCGTAATAGCGCAGGAAGTCGACGGCCTCGCGCACTTCGGCGACGCAGTCGGCTTGCGTCTTGAAAGCCTCCTTGACGAGCAGGGCGCAGAACTCGGCCAGGCGGGCGTCGAGGTCGTCGGCGGCGCGGCGCAGGATGGCGGCACGCTGGGCGACGGGCGTGCCGTTCCAGGCCGGGAAGCCGGCGTGCAGGCGCTGCATGCCGGCATCGACTTCAGCTGCCGACGCCTCGGGCACGGCATGCACGGGCGTCGTTTCCAGTGCCGCCTGCAACGGTGCGCGCTGGGCCGGGGCCGTCAGGTCGGCACCGGTGGAGTTGGCGCGGCCGCGGCCTTCGCTGTCCAGGTAGAGGGCCGGCGGCAACGGCAAGGCGCTGGTGTTGCGCACCTCGGCCAGCGGCGAGCCCAGCAGCTCGGGCACCTGCACGCTGGGATCGGCCAGTTGATGCACGAAGGAGGAATTGGCGCCGTTCTCCAGCAGACGGCGAACCAGATAGGCCAGCAGGTCGCGATGCTCGCCGACCGGGGCGTAGACGCGGCAGGGGATGCTGCCGTCCTTCAGCACTTCGCGGTAGACGCCCTCGCCCATGCCGTGCAGGCGCTGCATCTCGAAGGGCGCACCGGTGGCACGGGCCATCTGCACGATGGCGGCGATGGTGCCGGCGTTGTGGCTGGCGAACTGCGGGTAGATGACGTCGGCATGCTGGATCAGCGCGCGGGCGCAGGCCAGGTAGCTCACATCGGTGTGCTGCTTGTGCGTGAACACCGGGTACTCGGCCAGGCCGAGTTCCTGGGCGCGCTTGATCTCGCCGTCCCAATAGGCGCCCTTGACCAGGCGCACCATGAAGCGCAGGCCATGCTTGCGCGCGATGGCCGCCACTTCGTCGACGACGGCCAGCGCCCGGCTCTGGTAAGCCTGCACGGCCAGGCCGAAGCCGCGCCACTGCGGGTAGACGACGGCGATCTTGGCGGCCAGCGTGTCCAGCACGTCCAGCGACAGCTCCAGGCGGTCGACCTCCTCGGCATCGATGGTCAGGTTGATGTTGGCGCTGGCGGCCAGTTCGATGAGCTGCCATACGCGCGGCAGCAGTTCGGCGAACACACGCTCGCGCTGCAGCACTTCGTAGCGGCTGAACAGCGCGCTGAGCTTGATGGAGATGCCGTCGGAGGCTTCCGGCGAATCCGCACGCTGGCCGGCGGCGATGGCCTTGATGGCGCCGACATAGGCGGCCTGGTAGCGGCGCGCGTCGTCCTCGGTGCGGGCGCCTTCGCCCAGCATGTCGTAGCTGAAGCGCAATTGCTTCTGCGCCTTGCGGGCGCTGTCGGCCTCGCTCATGGCCTCGCCGATATTGCGGCCGAGCACGAACTGGCGGCCCAGCAGCTGGATGGCGCGCACGGTGGCGGCGACGACCGTCTGCGCGCCCAGGCGCTTGAACAGGCCGTTGTCGTCCTCGCCGCCCGGCAGGAAGCGCTTGGACATCGAGATGGCCGAGGCCGACAGCGCGGCCAGCATCTTGTGCGGGCTGCCCTCGCTGGCGCCGTCGAAGTCGGCGCGGCCGAGCTGGTCGGCCGTCAGCGCGATGGCCGTGGGCACGTCCGGCACGCGCAGCAGGGCCTCGGCCAGGCGCATCAGGGCCAGGCCTTCGGCGCTGGTGATGGGGTATTCGCGCAGCAGCGATTCCATCGCCCAGAAGGGCGCCGGGTTCTTGCGCACCTGATCGACCCAGGGCGCGGCCATGGCGATGACGCCGGGCCAGTCCAGCGCGCCGCCGACGCGCTCGGCCAGGGCCTGCACGACGCCATGCTCGGCCCGGTAGGGATCGGGCAGGCGGGGCTGTTCGGTCGGGGCGGCGAAGGGCGTGGGCATGGCGGGTCTCCTGGTGAGGATCTGCACTTTATCGACGCTCGACTTGGATTAAATTCCAAGGATTGCAAGAGCAGCCGACAAAAATCCAGATGGACGACGAAACCAAACTCGACAAGATCGACGAGCGCATCTTGCGCGTGCTGCAGGCCGATGGGCGGATTTCCAACCTCAAGCTGGCGGAAACGGTGCACCTGTCGCCCACGGCCGTGCTGGAGCGCGTCAAGCGCCTGACCCGCGACGGCTTCATCCTCGGCTACGAGGCGCGGCTCAACCCGGCCAAGCTGGGTGCCGCCATGCTGGTCTTCATCGAGGTGCATCTGGACCGCACGGTGATGGACGTGATGGACAACTTCAAGGCCGCCGTCCAGGCCCGCGCCGAGATCCTGGAATGCCATCTGGTGGCCGGCGGCTTCGACTACCTGCTCAAGACCCGGGTGCGCGACATGGGCGCTTATCGCGAGTTCATCGGCAGCGTGATCTGGACGCTGCCGGGGGTGAGGGAGACGCGGACATATGCGGTGATGGAGGAGGTGAAGTCGACGAATGCGCTGCCGATCTGACAGCGAGGCAGACTGGGCCGATTGATGGCGTCAAGAAGCGTCGTGCAGGTGCGCGAAGTCGACCAGGATGGAGACCTGCGGGTGCAACGGCAGGTAGCAGACGTGTACACGTTGGCCCGAGACCAAGTTCACCATTCCGCTCATTCGGCGCTCCACGGTGATGGGCAGTGAAGCACCTTCGGGCTGATAGCGATACACGACGGTAGTCACTCGTCCGTCCCGACGGTTTTCCACTATTTGCCCTTCTACCTTCAGGCCTCTTTCAAGAATTCGTTTGTTCGCAGCGGCCCTGCCGGCACGGTGCAATCCCGCAAGGACTGAGAGCACGGCGAGACCGATGAGAGGGAACCAGATTCGATAGTCCACAGCAGGCCACTTCTTGGCGTTGGCGCTCGCCGGCGGTTAGATGCAGTCGGGCGCAATCTCACGATGGGCCGCAGCTGCCTTCGCCTTTTCATCCGCTGTCTGGATTTGCGTATCCAGCCGCAGATGGAAAGGAACTTCTGCCGCCCTGTTTCGGGCCCAAGCCATGCCGTGACGCTGATCGGCCCGAGTCCGGACTTGCATTTTTACTCGCTGTCCATCAGCGCGTTGCCGATCTGACGCCGCAGCTCGCCGGCTCAATCCAGCTTAGGGGCCCTCACCGGGCGACCGGCTGAACAGCTGGCTGCCAACGTTGGGCGTAACCCATTCCAGCTTGCTCTCGCAAAAGATGTTCATCCTGGGCTCGTAGCTCTCGGGGTGCTCGGTCGTGCCGAGGTAGAGCATCGCCAGGCCTTTGTAGGTGGCCGGATTGGCATTGAAAACCGGCGTGCCGCATGAAGCACAGAAGTGCTTGGTGGTGCGATCGGTGGCCCTGTAGCCGCTGGTTTCTCCAGCGGTCAAGCGGAAGTCCTTTTCGCGGACCACGACATAGACGGAGAACGGGGCGCCGCTCATTCGCTTGCAAAGGTCGCAATGGCAGGCCACGACCTGCAGCGGCCCCCCGGTCACGTCATATCGAAGCTGGCCGCAGGCGCAGCGTCCGCGAACTTCGTTCAGCTCGCTATGAGCGGCGGGTGAGGTGGGTGAGGGCATGAGTCAATCTAGCACCCGGTGTGGGTATGGACGTCCGCGAGGACGAACGCGCTGGCGCTCCAAGGGCGGGTAAACATGGCGCGAGCGCCCCGGGTCTGGCTCGGAAAATGCGCGCTTTCAAGACCGCGTCGCCCATGATCCCCCGCCTCCCTGCGCTGACCGCCTGCCTGCTGGTCGTCCTGGCCCGGGCGGCCATGGCGCAGCCGGCACCGCCGGTGCCGAGTGCGCTGGAGCCGCAGTTCGCGACCGTGGCCGTGCCGCGTGACGTCGTGGGCAGCCTGGCCCAGGACCGGCAGGGCCTGATCTGGATAGGCACCAGCGACGGCCTGGCGCGCTTCGACGGCTACCGCCTGCGCCCCATCGAACGCGAAGGCGCCACGCCGGTGCAGCGCAACCTGGGCTGGGTGCGCTCACTGGCGGCAGCGGCCGACGGCGGCATGTGGATTGGCACCGAGGTCAACGGCCTGGCCCGCTACGAACCCGCCTTCGACCGCGTGCAGATGCTTGGCAGCGGCAGCGAGCGCGCCACGCCCATCCGCGCGCTGGCGGAGGACGGCGCCGGCCACGTCTGGGTGGGCACGCTGGGCCAGGGCCTGCTGCGCTATGAACCCAGGACCGGCCGCTTCGAGACCGAGCCGCTGCTGGTCGATGGCGAGGCCGAACGCCGCGTGCTGGCCCTGGCCGTGAGCGGCGACGGCTCGCTGTGGGCCGGCCATTGGCGCGGCCTCGCACGCCGCGGCGCCGACGGCAAGTGGACGGCGCTGGCTTTGCCCGGCGCCGACAAAGACGGCGCCATCGGCATCAGCACGCTGCTGGAAGACCGCGATGGGCGGCTCTGGTTCGGCAGCGTGGACGGCCGCGTCGGCCGCCTCGAGGCCGGTGGCCAGCCGCATTGGCTCGCGGTCCGCTTCAAGGGCGGCGTGCAGGCCCTGGCTCAAGGACTGGACGGCACGGTCTGGGCCGGCCTCACCGATGGCATCGCCTGGCTGGATGGCGGCAGCGGCGCGCTGCTGCGCCAGCTGCGCCACAACCCCCACCTGCCCGGTGGCCTGGCCGGCAACGACGTCAACGTGCTGCTGCGCGACCAGACCGGCGCCATGTGGGCGGGCGGCTATGGCGTGGGCCTGCAGCGCCACCAGCAGCACCCGGCCCTGGCCGTGCGCGGCCCCGACGCCGACCCGAACAGCCCGCTGGCCAGCAGCGATCTGCGCGGCCTGCTGCCGCGCCGCGACGGCCTGCTGATGGTGGCCACGCACAGCGGCCCGGTGGCCCTGCTGGATGCGCAGCTGCGCACCGTCGGCCGCTGGCCGCGCGAGGCCGACACGCCGGTGGACAGCCTCGCCGAGGGACCCGACGGCAGCGTCTGGCTGGTGGCCAACGGCCGCCTGGAGCGCCGCGAGCCGCGCAGCGCCCGCCTGCTCGCCAGCTGGATGCTGGAGGGCGGCCGCGCCCACCGCGTGCTGGTGCTGCCCAGCGGTGACGGGGGCGAGGTCTGGGTCGGCATGCAGGACGGCCTCTACCGCCTGGCTTCGCCCCAGGGCCGCATCGAGCGCGTGAAGCGCGCCGATGGCGAGCCGCTGCGCGGCGGCGTGCACGCGCTGCGCCTGGGGCCCGGCGGCCAGCAGATCTGGGTGGGCGCCCTGGCCGGCCTGTTCCGCTGGGATGGCCAGCGCCTCGTCGAGGTGCAGGGCGCACCGGGCGAGACGCTGGGCTTCCCCGCCGTGCTGGGCCTGCTGCACACCCGCGACGGCAGCCTCTATGTGGACACCGCCGTCAGCGGCCTGCACCGCCTCAAGGGCTACGACGAACAGGGCCGCGCACGCTTCGACCGCATCAGCGAGCGCATGGGCGCGCCGGGCCGGCCCTTCGGCGTCAATCTGCACGAGGACAGCAAGGGCCGCGTGTGGACCCAGCAGTCCGTCTACGACCCCATCGCCAAGCGCCTGGACGAACTCAGCGGCGCCGAGGGCCCGCCCATGGGCACGCCGCGCTTCTTCGCCGACGCCGCCCTGCCCGATGGCCGCCTGCTCTTCAGCGGCAGCCGCGGCCTGCTCGTCATCGAGCCGACGGCCTTCATGCCCTCGCGCTATGCGCCGCCGGTCGTCATCAGCAGCCTGCGCCGCGACGGCCAGCTCTTCCAGCCGGAGCAGGATCTCAAAAAAGGCCTGAAGCTGCCGGCCGGCACCCGCAGCTTCGCCGTCGAGTTCGCTGCACTGGACTACATCGACCCGGCCAAGCTGCGCTACATGATGCGGCTGGCCGGCTGGGACCAGCAGTGGACCTTCACCGACGCCAGCGCCCGCTTTGCGAGCTACGGCGGCCTGCAGCCGGGCCGCTACCGGCTGGAGGTCTATGCCACCAACCACCACGGCCTGTGGGGCGACCGGCCGCTGCTGCTCGACATCGAGCTGCTGCCGGCCTGGTGGCAGACGCGCTGGGCCCAGGCCGCCGCGCTGCTGGCCTTGCTGGGCCTGGCCTGGGTGCTGCTGCGCTGGGGCGTGGCCAGGCGCACCGCGCAGCTGCGCCGCAGCGAGATGGCGCTGCAGGCCCTGGTGGAACAACGCACCACGGAGCTGCGCGAGGCCAGCACCACCGACTCCCTGACCGGCCTGCGCAACCGCCGCTACCTGGATTCACGCGTCGCCTCCGACCTGCAGCTCTGCCTGCGCCACTACACCGAGACGCGCCACCACAACCCCGATGACGAGGCCGATCTGCTCGTCATGCTGATGGACCTCGACCACTTCAAGCGCATCAACGACCGCCACGGCCACGCCGCGGGCGACCAGGTCCTCATCGAGTTCGCGCGCCGGCTGCGCACCGTCTTCCGCGAGAGCGACGTGCTGGTGCGCTGGGGCGGCGAGGAATTCCTGGCCCTGGCCCGCGGCGGTGCGCGCGGTGGCGCGGCTGAGCTGGCGGCGCGCTTCAATGCCAGCGTGCGCGAGCAGCCCTTCACGCTGCCGGATGGCAGCACCCTGCCCGTCACCGTGTCCATCGGCTTCGCCGTCTTCCCGCTGGACCCGGAAGCGCCCCGGGCCTGGGACTGGGACGCCACGCTGCGCCTGGCCGATGCCGCCCTGTATGCGGCCAAGAAGCAGGGCCGCGACGGCTATGTGGGCGCCTTGCGTGCCGACGGCCTGAAGCCCGACGAGCTGGGCCCCGACGCGCTGGCCTGGCCCCGTGAGCCGCGCCTGCAGGTGCAGCGCAGCGCCCGGGAACCGGTCACGGTTTCCGAGGGCGGGTAAACCGCGCGTCGGCCGCCGGCCCCCGGCTCGGACAATGCGCGTTTTCAAGACCGCACTGCCCATGACACCCCGCTCCCTTGCGCTGCTGGCCTGCCTGCTGGCCACCAGCTTCGCCGCCGAGGCGGTTTCGACGACGGCGCAGATCACCGCCCAATCGGTGCTGCTGGGCCTGCAGCTGTCGGCCAAGCACCGCCAGGCCAAGGGCGCCCTGCCGGCGGCCCAGAACGCCTGCATCCAGGCCCTGCAGCCCAGCGAGTTCCACGCGACGACCGAGCGCGTCGTCACGACGTCGCTGAGCGCCACCGAACTTGCCGCCGCCGAGCAGTTCTTCAGCTCCGTGCCGGGGCGCAAATACGCCACCCAGGGCCTGCTGGGCATCTACACCGCCCTGGGCGAGACGCCGCCCGAACCCGCACCCGCGCTGTTGCTCGCCGAGTCCAAGGCCGTCGAAGCCTTCGCGGCCACGCCGGCCGGCCAGGCCCTGCTCACCCGCCAGGTGCTGCAGGCCCCGGCGGCTCGTGAGGCCTATGACGGCCGGGTCCGGGAGCTCATCGCGCGCTGCCAGGCCGTCAAGCCTGATCGCGCGGACTGAGTCCGCCCCTGCAAGCTGGGCGCCAGACGCTCAGCCCAGGTGCTGGCCAAGGAAGCGCATCGTCCGGTCCCAGGCCTGCTGGGCCCAGACGGCGTCGTATTGCGTCTTGGCGATGCGCCCCGGCCCCTGCGCCGTCTCATTGGCAAAGGCATGGTGGGCCAGATAGCGATGGCCTTCGTAGCGCACGCCGACCTCGCTCAGCTTGGCCTCCAGGCCGTCCACGCCGGCAATCGGGAAGGACTCGTCCTGCGTGGCCCAGTGGGCCTGCAGCGGCATCTTGATCTTGCTGGCGTCCACATATTCCAGCGGCGGCATGCCGTACCAGATCACGGCGGCATCGGCCTCGGGCACCATCGTCGCGGCCAGCACCGTCAGCGCGCCGCCCATGCAGTAGCCCGTCACGCCGACCTTGCCGCTGCCGAGCCTGAGCCCCTTGAGGTGGTGCACCGCGCCGCGCACGTCCTGCGCGGCCGCGTCGCCAAAGTTCAGGGCGCCCATCAGGTGGCTGGCCTCCTCGGCCTCGACGGTGCTCTTGCCGCGGTACAGGTCCGGCACCAGGGCCGTGAAACCGGCGCTGGCAAAGCGCTCGGCGACGCCGCGGATCTGGTCGTTCAGGCCCCACCACTCCTGGATGACGACCACGGCCCCAAGCGGCTGGGCGGCCTCGGCGAGATAGCCGGACACCTGTGCGCCATCGGGGCGCGTGAACTGGACGGTCTGGGCCATGCAGGTCTCCTCGGGGGGGTGGAGGCGACAGCCTAACCTGCGCGACACGGGGTTTTCCCCGGGAGGGCGACAATGGCCCCCTTGACGCCCCACACCATGAAGATCGAACGCATCGTCTCCACCCGCCTGCCGACGCCCTATGGCGAGTTCGCCATCCATGGCTTCCGTGAGGATGACAGCGGGCAGGAGCATGTCGTGCTGAGCATGGGCGAGCTGACGGGCGACGTGCCGCCGCTGGTGCGCGTGCATTCGGAATGCATGACGGGCGAGGTGTTCGGCTCGCTGCGCTGCGACTGCCGGCCGCAGTTGCAGGGTGCGATGAAGCTCATCGCCGCGCAGGGTCGCGGTGCCATCGTCTATATGCGCGGCCACGAAGGGCGCGGCATCGGCCTGGTGCAGAAGCTGCGCGCCTATGCCGAGCAGGATGCCGGCGCCGACACCATCCAGGCCAATGCCCAGCTGGGCCTGCCCATCGACGCGCGCCGCTACGACGCCGCCGCCTGCATGCTGCGGTCCCTGGGCGTGCACCGCATCCGGCTGCTGACCAACAACCCGCTGAAGATGGCGGCGCTGGCAGAGTTCGGCATCGATGTCGTCGAACGCGAGGCGTCCTTGACCGAGCCGGGTCCGGACAACGAGAAATACCTGCGCACCAAGGCCGAGTCCATGGGTCACCACGACCTGGGTCATTTGTTCGAATAGACAGGCCAGGGCCGTTGCAGGGGCGCCTGGCCTGGTGTTCGGTCAAATCATGGTCGGCGCCTCACGGCGCTTCACCCGCAAGCCCTTGCGCAGTCAGCGGTTCTTGGAACCCTGCTGATTGCCGGGCTTGCCTTGCTGCTGGTCACGGCTGGCCTGACCACCGCCCTGCTGGGGCGTCTGGCTGCCACCACCGGACTGGCTCTGCTGGCCCGGGCTCTGATCGCGGCTTTGACCACCCTGCTGGATGTTCTGGCCGCTTTCGGGCTGCTGTTGCTGCTTGCCGGATTGACGTTGCTGGTTGGACATGGCTTTTCCTTCACTGTGAAGCCTGGACGGCACCCCATTGCGCCGTCGCGTTCACAACCTTAGGCCGCACAGGGCAGATCCCTGTAGGAGAAGGCGCCGGATACATCCCCGAATCGCAAGCCGCGGAGACGAGTTGTGCCGTTAGGCGACGAGGGCCGCCCAAGCGGCTACAACTGCAACCTGCCGTGTGGCCTGCCGCCAGTCCCGTGCAAGCCTGGCGACAGGCGCTTCACGAGCCAGAGACACGGCTCCCCTAGCCTGCGAGCCCTCCTGCAGTCCCCGCCATGTCCGACCGTCGTTTCTTTACCCGCCCTGCCGTCGAGGCCACGTTCAATCGTTGGGATTGGGCGTTGCTGCCCCTCGTGCTGGCGGTGCTGGTGCTGCTGGCCATGGCCGCGGCGGCGATGGCGCGGCCCTTTCACGTTGGCGAGGCACTGCCGCTGAGCCTGGACGTCGCCTGGCTGCCCTATTACCTGCTGCGCACGACGCTGCGCATGTTCCTGGCGCTGGCCGCCTCGGTGGTGTTCGCCTGCGTGTTCGCCGTGCTGGCGGCCAAGGTGCGCGCCGCCGAGAAGGTGCTGGTGCCGCTGCTGGACATCCTGCAGTCCATCCCCATCCTCGGCTTCCAGGCCATCGCGGTCGCGCCCTTCATCGCGCTTTTCCAGGGCAATCTGCTCGGCGTCGAGCTGGCCGCGCTGTTCGCCATCTTCACGTCGCAGGCCTGGAACATGGCCTTCAGCCTCTACCAGTCGCTGCGCACCGTGCCGGGCGAGCTGCAGGAGGCGGCGCGCATCTTCCAGCTGTCGGGCTGGCAGCGCTTCTGGCGGCTGGAGCTGCCGTTTGCGATGCCCAATCTGCTGTGGAACATGATGATGAGCATGTCCGGCGGCTGGTTCTTCGTCGTCGCGTCCGAGGCCATCTCCGTGGCCGGCCAGGACATCAAGCTACCCGGCGTGGGCTCCTACATCGCCGTGGCCATCGAGGCGCGCGACCTCGGCGCCATCGCCTGGGCCATCCTGGGCATGCTGGTCGGCATCCTGCTGTACGACCAGCTGTTCTTCCGGCCACTGCTGGCCTGGGCCGACCGCTTCCGCTTCGAGGAAGGCAGCAGCGAGCAGGCGCCGCAGTCCTGGCTGCTGACCTGGCTGCGCCGCACCCAGCTGCTGCAGCGCCTGGGCGAGTGGCCAGGGCGCTGGATCACGGCCAGCTTCGCGCCGCTGAAGAAGAGCTACGACGGCCGCTCCATCCGCGCCCGACCTCAAGCCCCCAACCCGCTGTGGACGCGCGCCTGGGATGCGCTGCTGGCCGCGGCCGTGCTGTTCGCCGTCTGGCGCCTGGTCAGCTTCATTCACACCGAGGTCGGCTGGGGCGAGGCGGCGCATGTGTTCAAGCTGGGCCTGTACACGCTGGCGCGCGTGCTGGTGCTGATCGCCGTGGCCTCGCTGATCTGGGTGCCCATCGGCGTGTGGATTGGCCTGAACCCGCGCATTGCCGGCCGCGTGCAGGCGGTGGCCCAGTTCCTCGCCGCCTTCCCGTCCAACCTCGTCTTCCCGGTCGCCGTCCTCGTCATCGTCAAGTACAAGCTCGACCCCGACCTCTGGCTGTCGCCGCTGATCATCCTGGGCACGCAGTGGTATCTGCTCTTCAACGTCGTGGCCGGCGCGTCGACCATCCCGACCGAGCTGCGCATGGCCGCCAAGAACCTCGGGCTGAAGGGCTGGCTGGCCTGGCGGCGCTATCTGCTGCCGGCCATCTTCCCGAGCTTTGTCACCGGCGCCATCACGGCCAGCGGCGGGTCGTGGAATGCCAGCATCGTGGCCGAGTACGTGAGCTGGGGCGACACGCATCTGCAGGCCCAGGGCCTGGGCAGCTATATCCAGCAGATGACGACGGCGGGCGACTTTCCGCGCATTGCCTTGGGCATCGGCGTCATGTGCGTCTTCGTCATGGCGATGAACCACTGGGTCTGGCGGCGCCTGTACGCAATAGCTGAAGAAAGGATGCACTTCTGATGACCACGCTGATCGAACTGAAGGGCGTCGCCAAAGGCTTCAAGTCCAACGACGGCAGCCTGCGCTCGGTGCTGGAGGGCGTGGACTTCCGGCTCGACAAGGGCGAGATCGTTGCGCTGCTGGGCCAGAGCGGCTCGGGCAAGAGCACGCTGTTGCGCATCATGGCGGGCCTGATCCCGGCCGACACCGGCGACGTTCACTACGGCGGCCAACCGCTGTTCGGGCCGGCGGCCGGCATCGCGATGGTGTTCCAGAGCTTCGCGCTGTTCCCCTGGCTGACCGTGCAGCAGAACGTCGAGCTGGGCCTGGAAGCCGCCGGCGTGCCCGCGGCGGAACGCGCCCGCCGTGCGAACGATGCCATCGAGCTGATCGGCCTGGCCGGTTTCGAGGGCGCGCTGCCGCGCGAGCTGTCGGGCGGCATGCGCCAGCGCGTCGGCATGGCGCGGGCCCTGGTCATGCAGCCGGCGGTGCTGCTGATGGACGAGGCCTTCTCGGCGCTGGACGTGCTGACCGGCGAGCGGTTGCGCAACGAGATCCTGGCGCTGTGGGACGGCGGCCAGATGCCCACCCAGGCCATGCTCGTCGTGTCGCACAACATCGAGGAGGCCGTCATGATGGCCGACCGCGTGCTGATCTTCGCCAGCAACCCGGGCCGCGTGCGGGCCGAGCTGCCCATCACGCTGCCGCGCCCGCGCCGCGCCGACAGCCCCGAGGTGCGCCTGCTCATCGACGAGGTCTATCGGCTGATGACGAGCGCCACTCACGTGGCCGGCACCGTCGAGGAGGCGCCCAAGCCGCATCTCAGCGACCGCCTGCCCGAGGCCGACGTCGGCCGCATGGAAAGCCTGCTGGAGCTGCTGGCCGACGAACGCTTCAATGGCCGCGCTGACCTGCCCCAACTGGCCGAGGAGAGCGAACTCACCGACGAGGCCATGCTGCCGCTGGCCGACGCCCTGCACCGCCTGGGCCTGGCCGAGCTCAGCGGCGGCGATCTCCTCGTCACGCCGCTGGGCCAGCGTTATGTCGAGGGCGGCCACGAGTTCCGCCGCGAGATCTTCGGCCAGCAGCTGCTGGCCCACGTGCCGCTGGCCACCTTCATCCGCGCCAGCCTCGAGCAGGAGGCCCACGGCGAGCTGAAGGAGGAGCCTTTCCTGAAGCTGCTGATGGACAGCATGGACGCCGCCGAGGCCGAGCGCGTGCTGCGCGTGGCCATCGAATGGGCGCGCTATGGCGAGGTCTTCGAATACGACTTCCACACCGGCCTGATTCATCTGCCGGAGTCGGACGAGCCGGCCTGATGCCGCAGCGTCAGCGCCTCGCGGATGGCCGCAACCACCAGCTCGGGCTTGTCGGTCTGGATCTGGTGGTCGGAGTCGACGATGTGCTTGCGCGAGCGCGGGTAGAGCCCCTTCACGAAGGCGATCGTGGCCGGGTCGTCGTTGTTTACGCCGAAATCCACCGCGATGGCCGTCTTGTCGGTGGGCACGTTGAAAAGCTGCACGACGCGGCTGTCGTCGAAGGCCGGCAGCGCCAGCATGGCCTCGCCGGTGGCGTGGATCTGGTCCACCTCGTCGGACACGGCGCGCGGCATCAGCCAGCGCTTGCCCAGGCGCGCATACCAGGGGAAGTCCTCGGGCTTCTTGATGATGCGCGGGTAGAGCGAGTCCACCAGCACCAGGGACTGCACCTCCTGCGGGTAGCGGCGCGCGAACCACTGCATATACAGGCCGCCGAGCGAGTGGCCGACCAGCACATAGGGCGGCTTCAGGCCCTTGGCCGCCAGCAAGGCGCGCAACTCGGTGACGACAGCCTC
This sequence comes from Roseateles sp. P2_H4, assembly GCF_056403315.1. Classification (NCBI taxonomy): domain Bacteria; kingdom Pseudomonadati; phylum Pseudomonadota; class Betaproteobacteria; order Burkholderiales; family Sphaerotilaceae; genus Roseateles; species Roseateles sp. P2_H4. The sequence goes on from NZ_JBFUFR010000048.1 coordinate 23,097, forward strand.
GCCGCTGCGCGGCCCGTCGGCTGCCTCGCTGCGGCCATAGCCGGCGCGGTTGTGAGCGAACACGGTGACGTCGCGCGACATGGCCTCGGCGACCGCGGTCCAGGTGTCCAGCGTCATGCGCGCGCCGTTCTCGAAGACGATGACCGGACCGCGCTGCGGCGCACCCGCCACGAGGGACTCGACCTGGCGGCCTTGCACGACGTCCACCGACGCCAGCGGCGCGGCTTGCGCGGTGAACAGAGCCAGAGCCAGCGCGGCGAAAGCACCGGCGCGAACATGGGAGAAGAGTGACATGGAGCGATGGGGTGGATGTGTCATCCGGCCATGCTCGGCGGCGCCCGCCACCGGCTTCAAGGTCCAAGCGACGAAACGACATGCGGGCGGGACAGGCCGTTCGTTCGGGTTCGCCGCGATGCGCTGGCGAGCCGGTCCTGGGCAGACTGGGCCCCATCGCTTCGCCTCCATCGCCTCGAAAGGAATTCCCATGCGCGCCTTGCTGTCCGGCCTCTCCTTCGCGGCGCTGCTGAGCGCCTCCGGCGTCGCGCCGGCCGCCGTCGTCTACACGCCGCTGGCCACACCGCTGACCACCGCACCCAACCCCGGGGGCGGCAACAACGACGGCACCGGCGTCTGGTTCAACCCGCTGACCGGCTATGCCGAGGCGCGCGGCTTCTTCTTCCCGAACCCGCTGTTCGAGGACGGCAAGTTCTTCCTGCTGCTTGACGCGTCGCAAGCCACGCCCGAGGCCATGATCTTCACGCAGGGCTTTTTCTCGCGCGGCAACGGCGTCATCTATGCCTCCAGCGGCAACCTCAACCCGGCCTCGTTCAGCGCAGGCCAGAGCATCGGTGCCGGCACGGGCTACCAGAGCCCCGGCGCCGGCTTCCCCGACATCGGGCCGGTGTTCGGCAACTTCGCGCCCGGCCGCGGCTTCCTCGGCCTGACGCTGCGCGACGCGAGCGGCGCCTCGGCCAGCGACGTGTTCTACGGCTTTGCCGACATCACCGTGGGCAAGGACTACAGCGTCACGCTGAACGCCTTCGCCTACGAGAGCGTGCGCGGCGCGGCCATCACCGCCAGCCTGGCGGCTCCGGTGCCCGAGCCGACGACCTTGGCCCTGATGGCCCTCGGCCTGGCGGGGCTGGGCTTGCGCCGCCGCCGCTAACGACTCAACCGCCCGCCTTTGGCTCGCGCGCGTAGCTCTGCGTCAGCGCCTCCCAGGCGTGGCCGTCGGGCTCGCGCCAGTAGACGATGCGCCCGCCCACCGAGGTGTTGACCTGGAAGTCGTCCGGGCCGATCGGCGTGCTGCGCCAGGCGATGCCCAGCGCCTGCAGCCGCGCCAGCAGCGCATCGAACTCCGCCTCGCTGACGCGAAACGCGTAGTGCTGCAGCGGCACCACCGCGCCGGCCTCGACCTGATCGAAGTCCACCGTCAGCTGATCCGACACATAGACGGCACTGAAGGGGCCGACGGCCGCCTGCGCCGACCAGGGCACGTCGAGGATGGCGGCCAGGCGCTCGGCGGCGGCGCGGCGGTCCCGGGCAGGGATGAGCAGGTGGTCGAGAACGGCGGGCATGGCGAATCTCCTCAAGCCGCGGCGCACTTGGAGACGGTGTCCCAGGTGCGCGTGGTGATGTTCTTGCCGAAGGTCTTCTCCAGCAGGTGCATGAAGACCGGGCCCTTGGCCTCGGGCACATAGCTGCACAGCACCTCGCCGCCGTCCACGGCCAGGATGCGCGCCTCGCCGCACAGCGCCGGCAGCGCAACGGGGCTGGCCGCCAGCGGCTCCGGCAGGAAGGTGATGACGCGCTTGGAGCCGGGCGGCAGCTTGAAGTGGGCAAAGGGCTCGGCAGCCAGCAGCTGCTGCAGATAGGCCGTGGAGCGCACGAAGGTCGTGAAGCTGTGGCCCTGGCCGTCCAGCATGGCTTTCTCGGCGCGCTTTTGCAGCGCCGCCAACGAGGCCGAGCGGGCCGTGGAGAACACGACATTGCCGCTGCTCAGCAGCGTCTTCACGTCGGTGAAGCCGGCGGCCTCGAAGCAGCGCTTGAGTTCCGGCATCTTGGCGTTCATCGGGCTGACGCCACGCAGCAAGGCGACATAACGGGGCATGGGGACGGAGTATGGCTTGCGGCCGACCCTAGCTGCGGCTGCCCCGAATTGCGGGTGGCCGCAGCTAGCGGGCTCGGGCGAGTCCGCATGCAATGGCCAAGCGACTGAAAACACCCCTTCCGAGGAGCTCCCAATGACCACCATCCAGACGGCCAGCACCACGTCGCTGACCGCCACCTCCGCTCTGCCGAGCACCAACCCGACCCACGCCAGCACCTCGATGCAAGGCGGCCAGGCCGTGTTCGAGAACGACAACTACCGCATCACCGCCGGTGACAACAACACCGTCAACATCTTCAACAAGAAGACCGGCGAGAACTACAACATCTGGGGCGACCCGCACGTCAACATCGACGGCCAGCACGCCTTCGACTTCTGGGGCACCACGACCTTCGCGCTCGAGGACGGCACCAAGGTCACCATCGAAACCACGCCCTGGAATGCCGGCAACGGCATGACCCTCGCCAGCAAGGTCGCCATCACGAACGGCGACTACGGTGTCGAGATCAGCGGCGTGGATACCAACACCGTCGGCGACCTCAAGATCAACGAGGCCGCCGGCTGGGGCAGCACGCTGGACTGGGTGCATGACGACGGCAATGTGCTTCAGGAAAACCCGGCGGGCAAAGGCTTCCTGGCCGTGGACGGCAACGGCACCATCCAGAAGGTCGACCAGAACTACATCAACAAGACCGACCTGGTGAAGAACCCCGGCCTGGACCCGAGCACTCAGCAGCAGGCCGGCAACTTCCTGCAGCAGGTTTTCAGCGCCTTCTCGGGCCTGCTGTCGGCCTCGCTGAGCGGCGCCTTCCTGCATGCCCTGGGCAACCACGGCGGCGAGAACCGGGATCACGCCTCGCGCGATGCTCACCGGTTCTCGCTGACGGTGGCGCGCCTGGAGTTCTGACGGGAGGCCGCCATGCTTGCTGCCGTTGATTCAGTATCGGGCGCGCGGCCAACGCCGCCCGCCAGCAATCCCGCCGCGGACGTCGTTGCCCGCGCCACCGACCCGCGCAGCGGCGTCGTCGACACCCAGCGCCTCGCGCACTGGGTGGTGGACGCGCGCCGCAGCGACCCGCAGAGCGCCGAGGCGGCCCATGCCGCCATCGAGCAGCACTTGCTGGCGTCGGGCCACCCGGGCGACGTCGCCCACTACCACCAGGACCTGCTGCAGGCCGCTCGCGAGCAGCCGGCCCAGCCCTTCAGCCTCGTGCCCGACCATGCGCCCGGTGGCCTCTGGGCCGCCGGCCAGACCTGGGCGCGGCAGGGCAGCCAGCTGCTGATCGACAACCCCATCCTGGTCAAGCGCTGGGAAGCGACCACCAGCGCGTGGACGGGCAAGGGCGGCTTCACGCGCGGGCTGACCGAGCTGCTGAACGCCAACGGCATCGACGTGGCCCATACCGTGCACCCGTCGCCGCCCGGCTCGCTGACGAGCAGCTCGGGCGTGCGCTCGGCCGTGGCCAACAACACCAACGGCGCCCTGGCGCGCGACGCCATCGCCGACCGCTTCCGCGCGGCCGGCGTGCCGGCGCGCACCGAGGTGCCGGTGCTGGGCGGCGCGCGCCGCGTGGACGTGGTGGCCGAGCCGACCGCCACCGACCCGCGCATGCGCCAGCGCATCGAGGTGGAGTCCAAGGTCGGCCGCACCGGCCTGGACAGCGAGATCCGCGGCCAGGTGGCGCGCGATGCCGAGGCGCTGGGCGCCAACCGCATGCTGCGCGGCTCCGGCCGCGTGCTCGAAGGCGTGGGCAAGGTGGCGCGGCCGGTCGGCCTCGTGCTGGACGCCATCTCGCTGGGCCAGGCCTACCAGGCCGACGGCGGCCGCATCGGCGAGAACACCGGGCGCACGGCATCCGGCATCACCGGCGGCGCGCTGGGCGGCTGGGGCGGGGCAGCGGCGGGGGCTGCCATCGGCACGGCCATCTTCCCGGGTGTCGGCACCGTGGTGGGCGGCATCATCGGTGGCATAGGCGGCGCCCTCGCCGGCGATGCGGCCGGGCGCGGCGTCTTCGATACGGTAAAAGGCTGGTTCTGAACTTTCGGCCTGTTCCTGATGGGCGGCCGCAAGAGGCCGCCCATCTTCGTTTGCGCGAGTGACCATGCTGAACCTGATCCAGCGCTGGCTTGCCGGCGACCAAGCAGCCCCCTGGGACCTGAGCGACTACCCCGCCTGGGAGCTGCCGCATACGGGCTCCGGCCGCGCGTTGAGCGAAAGCCAGGCCCAGGCCAACCTGGACTGGTTCGAGGCCACGCTGGGCGAGCGCCAGCGGCAGCTGCGCGACTGGCTGGTCGCCCACCAGGGCCCCGACCCGCAGGCCCTGCACGGCACCGCCTACGCCAAGGCCTTGAACACCTGGGCCAAGGCCCACTGGCCGCAGCTGCCGGCCTTCAGCCGCCTGCCCCGGCACAAGCCCTGGCCGGACTGCACTCGCAGCGGCCCCTTCATCGTCAACAGCCTGCTGGGCGACCTGGGCACCAGCCTGGGCGAGGCCATCCGCCACGGCAACCCCGACTGGCACTGGGGACTGAACCTGGACGCCACCGATCTCGCCGACGACATGGCCACGGCACGCCGCGTCGTGCTGCTGGCCGATCTCAAGCACCCGACGCCCGAGACCCGCGAGGCCGTGCTGGACCCCGAGGCCCTGCTCTTCGCCGCCCACCGCTTCCCGGACTCGGTGGACTTCGTTCACCTCGACCCCTGGACCACGATGGTCGCCGACGCGATCGCCGGCGGCTACCACGCCAACTGAGCGTCGTGCCCGACCTGGACCTGCAGGCCCTGCCGCCCGAACTGCAAGCCGCGCTGCAACGCGCCTGGCCGGGCTGCCCCGAGGCCCAGCGGCGCGCACTGCTGGCACCCGCCCGCCTGGACGCAGCCCCGATCTGGCCCGACCAGCTCTGGCCGTGGCGGCCCGCCGCGCGCTGGTGGCGGCCCGGCTGGGCACGCGAGCGCCGCCAGCGGGACAAAGCCTTCTTCGCCGCGCACCTGGGCGATGCCCGCGGCGAGCCCCAGGGGCATGACGGTCCGTCCTATCCCCAGAAGCTCTTCGACCCCGAACGGCCCTTCTTGGCCACGCCCTGGACCCAGGCCCGGGTGCTGCTGCGCAGCCCGGCGCCCGAGGTCTTCAGCGACGCGGATTTCTGGATCTTCACGCAGCAGCTGTTTGGCGGCGATGCCGACGAGGCCCGCCGCGAGATGCTGTCCTGGGCCCGCGGCATGCAGGCCGACGGCGCCCTGCGCGGCGCCCGCCGATCGAACTGGCTGGCTGACGCGCATTGGCGGCTGCACATGTCCGCAACCGGCATGTTCACCTGAGGCGGCGCCTGCGGCCAACCCTAGCTGCGGCTGCCCCGAATTGCGGGCAGCCGCAGCTGGCGCGAGGCGCGCGTTGCGTCTGAAATGGGCGTCAACCCGCCGGCGTCGGCGGTGAAGGACATCCCCATGAGCGCAGTGCAGAACTATCGCGTCCAGAGCGGCGACACCGTCACCGGCATCGCCCAACGCCACGGCGTGTCGGCCGAGGCCCTGATGCGCGCCAATCACATGGACGCGGCCCAGGCCGACGGCCGCATGGGCCGCGGTGCCCACGACCCCGACCGGCTGCAGGTCGGCCAGCAGCTCGTCATTCCCGTTGCCACGCCGGGCCTGGAGCGCGAGCACCAGGTTGTCGCCGGCGAAACCCTGGCCGGCATCGCCGACCGCTGGGGCGTCAGCGTGAAGGAGCTGCTGGCCGCCAACCCGCAGTTCAACGCCGGCAAGCTCGGCGCCCATGCCGGCCACGGCCGTGGCCAGGACCCCGACCTGCTGCATATCGGCGACTTGATCCACCGTCCCAAGCCGGCGCCGCAGGGGACGGGTGAATCCGCCGTGCGATTCGGCGTGCGCCTTGAAGCGGACCGGGCGACCCAGGAGGCGGCAGCTCCCATTGCCGGGCATCGCCAGGCCTGGCTTGATCTGCAGCAGTTCACCAACCCGGCCCTGGCGTCCAACGCCGCCGCGGCCATCGTCATCGGCACCGCCGAGGGCACACGCCGGCCGGATGGCGGCTTCACGGCAGCCTATGGCGGCCACACCGACCCGGGCAATGCGGCCCACAACCGAGGCTCCTTCTCCTACCAGCACGCAGCCTCCAGCCCCGCCGACGCGGACCGGCGCCAGCTGCAGACCCTGCGCGACCATCTCCCCGCCTACGAAGCCGCCGCACGCCGTGCCGGACTCGACCCCGCCGACGCCCGCCTCGCCTCGGCCTATCTGGACCTGTTCAACCAGTCGCCCAGCGCGGCCGGGCGCTTCGTCGGCCAACTCGAGACGCTGCGCGGCCAGCCCCTGGACGTGGCCCATATCGCCAACCTGCGGTTTCGCAGCTTCGTCAACGCTTCGACCGGCCAGCGATTTCGCCTGGACAGCGGCGGCCTGGCCGGCAGCGGCTTCGCCAACATCGCGCAGCGCCAGCAGCACGGCCGCGCACCCACCGAGGCCCAGGTGCAAGCCGTCATCCGCGCCGATCAGCTGCGCCGCACGAATGCCGTCGAAGGCGCGCTGCAGCGCCAGGGCTTGCTGACGCAGGCGCCTGCTGCCGTGGCCGCTGCGCCCGCAGCGACCGGCGGCGTGCCGCGCCATCTGCAGATCGCCCGCGGCGAGCTCGGCACCCACGAGATCCGCGGCGGCAGCGACAACCCGCGCGTCATCGAATACCACCAGGCCACCAGCCTCAAGGCGAAGAACGACGAGACCTCCTGGTGCTCGTCCTTCGTCAACTGGACGATGCAGCAGGCCGGCGTGCGCGGCACGAACAGCGCCGCGGCGCGCAGCTGGCTGAGTTGGGGCCAGGCCGTGCCCAAGGATGCGGCGCATGTGAAGCCGGGCGACGTCATCGTCTTCCCGCGCGGCAACAACCCTGCCCAGGGCCATGTGGCCATCGTGTCGGAGGTGCTGGACAACGGCCTGGTGCGCGTCGTCGGCGGCAACCAGGGCGTGCGCGGCGAGAACTATGACGGCGTGACCTATTCAGATCGTTCGCTCTCGTCCGCCATCGGCGTGCGTCGCGCACCTTGAAATGCCCGACCCCTGGGCGATGATGCCGGCCATGCGTCTCGCCTTCCTCGCACTGGTGTTCCCGCTCGCAGCACAGGCGTTGCCAGCGCCGCCCACGCAGCTCGTCTGCACCCCCGACGGCATCCATCGCTTCCGCCTCAGCCGCGACGCCGTGGGCGCTCCTTTGCAGGTCAGCTTCAGCATCGCCGCAGGCGCGCGTGAATGCGACTTTTCCAGCGCCGCCGCGCCGACCGCACAGGCAGACGGCACCTGGCGCTTCGAGTGGAAGGACGAGACCCTGGGCCAGCAGCAGCGCGTGAACGTGAAGCGCGCCGGCAGCGAGGGCTACACCCTTGCCTTCGAACCGGCCGCTTGCGGCGCGCTGAAGATCCCGGCCACGGCAACCCTCACGCCCACCGCCAAGGGCTGCACCACGTCGGTGGACCGCGACGGTGCCTTCGCGCAGTTCTGGCGCCAGCTGCGCGATGCGCTGGCCCGCGGCGACGGCGAGCTGCTGCAACAGCTGTCGCTGCCGCAACTGGAGTTCGTTGAGGGGCCCGACATCGTCAAGGCGCCTGCGTCGGTCATGCGCCGCGCGGCGCGTTGCCTGCCGCGCATCACGGCGACGACGCAGCGCCTGGAGATCCGCGACATGATCGCCGGCGACACGCCGCCACGCCTGGACATGCCGCCGCTGTCGCGCAAGGGCGAGGCGCGCATCGACTTTGCCGGCGCGATGGACCTGAAATGGACGCCGCAGGGCTGGCGCATGGCTGGCTTCAACGCCAGCCGCGACGTCTTTTCCAGCTGTCCCGAACGCTAGCGCGCAACCAGCCCCTGGCGGCCGATCTGGATGCGCTCCACCGGCAGCCCCAGCGCCACTTCCAGGTTGGCCTTGGCGGCATTGCGGAAATTGATCTCCTCGTTGGCGTTGGGCTGGCGGTTGAGGTGCTCGCGGTAAACGACCATGAAGGTGCCCACCATGGCGAGCTGCTCGAACATCGAGCGCCTGGCCGCCGGGCTGCTCTGCGTGAAGGCGGGGTTGCGCGCCAGCATGCCCTGCATCTGCAGGATCAGTGACTTGAAGTCCTCGTCCGGCACCTGCTGCTGCATGAAGGCGCTGTAGTTGCCGGCGATGAAGGCGGCCACGCCGGCGGCGACGTCGTTGGGCGTCAGGCCGAGCTGGGTTTCCAGCTTCTGCCAGAACACGAAGGATTCCTCGTAGGCCTTGGTCATCGCGCCACGGTGCTGGGCTGGGAAGCGCTGCGCCAGCTCGGTGGCGGACTGGCGGACCTGGGCCGGCCCGTTGACGACGATGGGCGCATTGAGGGCAGCGAGGGCACTGGCCGAGGTGACCGCCGGCGCGGGGCTGAAGGCGGGCGCGCCCGGGGTCGCGGCGGGCTTGCCCAGCATGCCGCGCATCTGGTCGGCCAGGCTGAGCGAAGGCGCGACCTGGGCCAGCGCCGGAGCGGCGACGCAGGCGAGCGCAAGGACGACGGTGCGGGAAAGTTGCATCACTTGAATCTCCTGAAGTTCATTTGTCGAGGCTGAGGCTGCCGCTGCCCACATAGACGGTCTTGTTGTCGTCGTGCACCGGGAAGCTGAGCAGACGCTCCTGGTGGCCGTCGTCGTAGTCCAGCAGCAGCACATGGCCGCTGAGCTGGTAGCGGCCGCGGCGGCTGGCGCCGTCGTCCTGCTTGCGCGAGCTGACCGCGCCAGCCGTACCGAAGGGCGTGCCCACCGCGCCGCCGCCGGTGCTGCTGCTGCCTTTGCCGTCGCCATACGACGATGCGGCGATGTTGGTGTTGTTCAGCGTGGCGGCCAGCGTGCCCGAGCCGGAAAACGAGCTGTGGCTGCGCTCGAAGCGGCCGTCGCGCGTGAAGCGGATGGTGCGCGTGGCCGAGGTGCCGCCCAGCACCAGGCTGCCGCTGAAGCTGCCGCGGCTGAAACTGCCCTCCAGCCGCGTGTCCTTGGGCCAGGGCCTGACGGCGTGATGCTTCTCGGCCTTCCAGTCGCCGGCGGGGCGGCCGTTGTCGTCCTGGGCCTGCATCTCATAGCCCTTGCCGTTGGCGCGCCAGCGACCCCAGCGCTGCGGCTCGAGCTGGCGCGACGCGGCGACGTTGAGCTGGTCGGGCGGCATCTCGGTGCGGCGGTAGACCGTGCCGTCGCGCAGCAGGAAGCGCACGTCTTCGTCCCAGTGCGTGCCGTTGTTGAAGTTGCTCTCGCCATGGATGACGACAGCCGCCAGGTCCTTCTCGGGCAAGCCCTGCCCAGGCGCCTTCAGCACCCGCTGCAGCAGGACCTCCTTGCGCTCCAGCGGCACCTGCGGCAGCGGCGAGGGTGTCAGGCCCGAGGGGTCGCTGACCACGGCGGCAGCCGACAGCTTGACGTAGCCGCCGCTCAAGGAGGTGACCAGGCCGCGCATGACGACCTCGCGGCCGACCCAGGGTTCGGCATCGATGCCCAGGTTGATGCTCAGCGGGGCGCGCCGGTCGCCCTGCTCCTGGGCGAGCTGGAAGCGGTCCCTCTCCGTCCCCCAGCGCTCGACGCGGCCCTTGATGTAGATCTGGCCCAGCGCACGCTCGGCGGCCTCATCGGAGATGGCGCTCCAGGTGTGCTTCTGCTGCGCCGCCAGCGCTGGCATCTGGCTGGGCAGGAAGAACTGGCCCCGCACGGCACCCGGCGCGACGGCGGGCATCTCCGGGGCCGACACCATCTTGGCCTTGACCAGCGCCATGGCCGCGGCACGCGCCTGCGGAAACTGCGCCGACGCATCCATGGCCGGGCCCTGCCAGTCGTTGATGAGGCCGGCGCAGACCCTGTCGGGCGCCGGGTCGCCCAGCACGCGGCGGCGCATGGGCTCGGTGATGGTCGTCCACGGCGGCACGCTGCTGCCCTGGCGCCGCTTCAGCTCCATCACCACCATGCGCAGCGGTGCGAGCTGGTGCTTGTCGCGCCAGGCCACCCAGGCCGCGCGCATCTGCGGCGTGGACGGCGCGCCGACGTCGTCGCAGGCCTCGAGCGCAGCCTCGGACATCACGTCCAGGCTGACCGCATTGACGAGTTCGGTCAGGGCGGCGGCGTTGGCCGCCAGGTCAGTCTGCGACGTGGCGGCCAGCGCCAGGCCGGCGCTGCAGGCGGCCGCCATGAGGGCGAGATATCCGGCCATCATTGCCAGACCGGCTGGCGCGCACCGTTCCTCAGGGCGTCCAGCCCACCAGCCGGCAGCCCAGGGGCGTCGCGGCAGCACCGTTGCGATCGTTGACGCGGAACGCGCCGCTGCCCGATGTGCCATTCAGTCCTTGCACCTTGCGCAGATCCGGCGTCGTGTACCAGAGCTGGCAGGTGCCGGAACACACCGTACCCGTGCAGGCGCGGCTCGAATCGGTGTCGTAGGCGACATAGCGCCCGTCGGGTGACCACTGCGCTTCAAAGCTCCGCTTCGAATCCGTCAGCTGCTCGAGCGCAGAGCCGTCGATGTTCGCGATCCAGAGATCGCTTTCCCCGGTGGCGCTGATGCGCGGCAGGCGCACGACGAACTGCTTGCCCGAGGGGCTGACCCAGATCGGCCCCATGCGCCGGTCGGCCGGCAGCTGGAACTGCCCCACCGTCACCTCGTCGCTGGAATCCACGCTGCCGACCCGGATGGTGCCGGCCTCGGGGTTCACAAGCAGGAACTTGCCATCCGGCATCCAGGCAAACCAATCCTGTGCCGCAATCTGGTGGCGTGCGCGCCGGGTGTCGAGATCCAGGATGAATTCGCTGAAGGCGGACACCGAGTCCGTTCCCAGCATCACCTTGACCAGCTTCTTGTCGGTCGGCGATGGCAGCGCGCCGCGCAGGTAGCCATCGGCGCGCAGTGCGTACAGCGTGTTGCCGCTGCTCCGCTCGACCACCGACAGATCGGTGTAGCCCCCCGCGACATTCCATTCCGTCGTCACGAATTGGCGACCGTCGGACCATGGCGTCAGGGCCAGCTTCTTGTTGGTGACGTGGATCGGCGCCTGTCCATCCAGCGAGGCCATCTGCATGCCGTCCCAGGAATCCAGTGCGTAGTTGTCATGCCATAGCCAGCCGGACGGGTGCACCGGATCGGGAGGAGGCACCTGCGGCGTGCCCGGCGTGGACGGCGTTGTGTCACTGGGGCCACCGCCGCCACCACCACAGGCAGCCAGGCTGGCCGCCAGGCAGATCGCCAGGCCCGCTTGCCAGGCCCGCTTCATCAACAACCGGGGCGACCGAGAGAAGAGCTGGATATTCATGTTCAACGGAATGGATGGATGCGCGGGACGCGCGTTGATGCAACGGCGGCGGGATCGCCGCCCATGACTACTTGATCCACGCGGCCACTTTTCCGCATGGCAGCGAGTTGGGGGCCTGCTGGCTGCCGTAGAACACCTGCCTGAGCGCGGGATGCGGCACGCCGGGAACGATGCCCGCGGCATCGCGGACGCTGCCGGGCGCTATCCAGTAGGAGCATTGGCCGCGGAAGCTCGTGTTGATGGAGGACACATTGCTGCGCTGAAGCAGGAAATGCTTGCCGTCCGGAGCCCAGGTCACGAAGGAAACAAAGCCGTCTTTCGTGATCCTCTGCAGACCGGCGCCACGCAAGTCCGTCATCCACAGGTCGACCCTGCGCGTGCGGACATCCACGGTGGAGAGCACCAGCTCATCGCCAGTGGGGGACAGGGACGCCATGCCGAAGATGACGCCGGGCAGCGGCGGGGGGATCGCTCCTGTCGTCTGCCATTCGATACGCTCGTTGGCGCCCTGGAGATTGCCGCGCCAGGTCGACAGCTCGCCGGTGTGCGCGTGAAGGCGCCTGATCGAACCATCCGGCATCCACCAGTGGAGGTATTTGCCCACCTGGCCCTTGTAGCTGGCCAGGACGCGCTGCTCCAGGGACAGGTCCACGACGGCGAAGAGGCCGGTGTCGCCGGCGGTGTCGAGGAAGACGAAGGAAAACACGCCGGCAGCGGTGGGTGAGGGCTGGGCTTCCGAGACCCTGGGGACGCTCCTGGCAAGGTATTCGACCTGCCCGGTGGCCGATGAGTACACCGTGAAGGCGTCCTGCTTGAAGCCGATGTTCCGGATCTTGAAGTAGTGGCTGTTGCCGCCGTAGAAGCGCGCGTCGCCGGCATTCCTGTCGGCGTGGACGGTCAGGCGTTCGGGGTTGTCCAGGTTCACGACCTGGGGCAGTTCGCTGTCGGGCAGGGTGATCAACAGGCTGCCCAGCCTTGCCGCCGCGGCGTCGCCGGCGCATCCGAGCTGGGCGACCAATGCCAGCCCCACGCACACCAGCATCCCTGGCCGACGGCGCGGTCCTGGAGGGGGGAGAAGGGCGGTTAGCAAGATCGACACGTCGGGGCGCTGCGTTCGATGGGCAAAAAGCCGCGCTGGCATTTCCAGCGCGGCTTCCCGGGAACGCAGCAGGTTTACTGCTTGCGGGCCATCGAGGACATCGATTCGCCGATCGACTTGATGGCGGTCGAGAACACGTTGTTCAGCATGTTGTATTCCTGGCTGGTGGCCTGGAATTCGGTCATCTTCATGTTGAATTCCTGAGCCTGGTCTTGCTTCTTGGACTGCAGCTGGCCGAGTTCCTCGCCCTTCTTGCCCTGCATCTGGGCCGTCGTTTCAGCACCCGAGCCGGCCAGGCTGCTGATCTCGTCGGACAGCTTGACCATTTCCTTGGCCTTGTCGCCCAGGGCCTTGCCCATGGCTTCGGCGATCGCCTGGATCCAGCCCTTGGCGGACGTCTTGCCAGCGGTGCCCTTCTTGCCGATCGCATCGGACATCAGGCCCGTCAGCGTGTCGGTGAGGTTCTGCTCGAAGCGGTTGATCGCGCCGCCGAAACGGTCATGGGCGATCTGCTGCGCTTCGTGGCTCGGGCTGCCGTTGCCGATGCCGCCGAGCACTTCGCCGGCCCGCGCCTTGACTTCGTCGCCCAGGAACTTGGGCATGCCGTGTTCCTTGACCATGTTGTCGACGGCGCCGTTGAAGGCGTTGCCGACGGCTTGCTGCAGCATGCCGCCGATGGCCTGGCCGATCATGGCGCCGATCGGGCCACCGAAGATGCCGCCGACGATGCCGCCCAGGGCACCCAGGATGCCACCCGAGCCACCGCCGCCGAAAATGCTGCTAACTGCTGATCCCATGTCGATCTCCAAAAATGTGAGGGGTTTGCGGCAAACCCTGCCGCAGTGATTGATTGAATTTGCGAGGCATCTGGATCAGGTGGCGACTGAAAAACACCGGATCCGCTGCGTGTCTTGTCGCTAAGGTTTCGAACCAAACTCTGCGGCGCTGACAGGTTTCATTAAACGGGGTCCTGCTTGGGCTGCCTATATGCGGCTGCTCCTATTTCTGCGCCCGGCGCGCTAGGGTTGGCCGCAGTCGCGCCGTCCAGCTGGCGCAGCAGCGCGCACAGGGCCGGCAGGTCCAGGCCCAGTTGCCCACGCAGGCTGTTGCGGGCCATCCAGGTGGCCGATGCCTGTTGCGCCGTGCCCTGGCGGCTGGCCTGCACCGTCCATTCGCCTAACGCCACGGTCAGTACGGCGAAACGCTCGAAGGCATCCTGGCGCTGCAACAGGGATGCATCCTCCCAGGGCAGCTCGTCGATGACCCAGGCCTTGACCCATTGCGTGATGGACAGCCAACGCTGCGGCGTCAGCGCCTCGTGATCGAAGGCCTGGCGGCAGGCGCCCAGATAGGCGGCCAGGGCCACGCCCAGGTCGTCCTCGGCACGACCCGCGGCCAGCTGGTTGCGGTAGTGCTGCAGGCAGCGCGTCACCAGCCCGGCCTGGCTGGCCAGACCCAGCATCTCGTTCAACGCGGCCGCTGCCGCAACGGGCTCGGCAACGCGCGAAGGCAGGCGCCAGCGCGTGGCATTGGCGTCGCGTTCAGCAGCGTCATCGGCCAGCGGGGCGTGCGCAAACCGCGACTGCTCCAGGGCCTGCGCCAGACGACGGCCGAGGGCGGATTGCCAGGGGTTGGGTGAGGCGGAAGTGGTCATGGCGTGGCGAGGGTTGAAGTGCCGCCGGCGCGCCGGACCTGGCGCAGGCGTTCGCGGCGGCTGAGGGTCTGGACGGCCGACCAGGTCGTCGCATCCAGGGCGTGGAAATCCGAGGGCTGACCCTCGTAGAGCGCGCGGCTGCGCGGCGTGAAGCCCAGGGCCTCCAGGCAGACGCGCGCGCCGCGGTTGTCGGGGTGGCAAACGCCCCAGACCGTGGGCAGCGCCAGCGTCTCGAAGGCATGGCGCAGCAGCACCTCGCCGCCGCCGAGGCTGAGGCCACTGCCCCAGTGCTCGGGCCGCAGGCGGCTGCCGAGTTCGACGTCGCCAGGCCGCACGTCGACACCGGGGCCAGCCTGCAGGGGCATGAGGCTGAACCAGCCGGCGAAGCTCTCCGTTCGCCCCGACGGCACGGCGCAGCGCCAGATGCCCAGGCCCGGGTGGCGGCGGTAGAAGCCGGTGAGGCAATCGGCAAAGGCTTCGGCCCAGCGCGCCTCGTGCAGGGGCTGCTCGTCGGGCAGCAGGGCGCGCACCCGCGGGTCGGCGTGCAGGCGCATGACGTCGGCGGCGTCGCCCGGGACGAATTCGCGCAGCAGCAGCTTGTCACTGCGGTGGGAAAACGGCGTCATGGCTGGCGCTCCGCCGTCGCGTCGGTAACCGGCCAGCGCGCCAGCACACTGATGCCCCCCGCCGTGACGCCCAGCATCCAGCGCTCGCCGGCATGGTCGAGCAGCACGACACGCTCGCGCGCACCGACCGGCAGGGCGCGCACGAAGCGCAGGGCCTGGCCATCGTCGGCCGGGCCGCGGCCCCCCAGGTTCTGCAGGCGCCGCCAGCCGCGGATCAGCACCCAGGCGAGCAGCAGCACGAAGGCCAGGGCGGCCACGGTGCTGGCGAGGTTGAGCATCAGGGCCTGCATGGCGTCAGTGGGCTCCAGCGGGCACGACGCGCGGGTCCACGTCGGGATGGCGCGTCAGGTCTTCACCGGGTGCCTGCCGCGCGCGCGGCGGCTCGGCGGGTGTCTCACTGCGGCGATGCGGGTCGGCGCGGGCGGCCTCCCACTTCAGCTGCTCGCGCACGCCCTCGGCCCAGACGATGACCTCGGCCAGCACGTCGAACAGATCGGGCGGAATGACCTCGCCCTCCTCGCAGCGCGCCAGCAGTTCGCGCGCCAACGGCACATTGCGCACGATGGGCACGCCGGCGTCCTCGGCGGCCTCGCGCATGGCGCGGGCGACATGGTCCTCGCCCTTGGCGCTGACGGTGGGCACCGGGCAGCGGCCCGGCTCGAAGTCGATGGCGATGGCCACATGCGTGGGGTTGACGACCAGCGCATTGGCGCCGCGCGCCGCGGCCTGCTGGTTGCGCTGGCTCCATTCGGCGTGGGCCTGCTTGCGCTGCTGCTTGAGCTGCGGGTCGCCCTCGCTGTCCTTCATCTCCTGCTTGATGTCGCGCATGCTCATGCGCAGCTTCTTGGTGAAGCGGTGACGCGTCCACACGGTGTCCAGGAAGGCCACGCCGGCGAACACGCCCACCGTCCACGCCAGCACCTTGACCGTGCCCTCCCAGACCAGGCCGCCGAAATGCTGGACCGGCCGGTCCGTGCCCGAGGCCAGCCGCATCGCGTCGGGCAGCAGCAGCCGCGCCACCGCCCAGCCGATGCCGAGCAGCAGCGCCGTCTTGAAGATGCCCTTGAGCAGCTCGACCAGGTTGTCCATGGAGAACATGCGCTTGATGCCCTCGGCCGGGTTGAGATGCTCGAGCTTGGGAGCGACCTTCTCGAAGGCGAGCACGGGCCCGGCTTGCAGGAACTCCACCAGGGTGCCCAGCACCGCCACCGGAATGACGAGCAGGGCCACCAGCAGCACCGTCAGCTCGACGCTTTGCCAGCCCAGCAGCACGGCGACATGGCCGAAGCCCTCCTCGCGCCAGCCCGCCGACACGCGCGCGAACAGGCCCTCGCACAGGGCCGCGACGCGCTCGCAGGCCATGCGCAGGCACAGGGCGCCCATCACCAGCCAGACCAGCAGCGTCAGCGTGGTCGTCAGCTCCTTGCCCTTGGCGATGTCGCCCTTCTTGCGGGCGTCCAGCAGGCGCTTCTGTGTGGGTTGCTCGGTCTTGTCGCCGCTGTCGTCGGCCATGGGTCCATAACACCTATTTCTAGGGGGTGCAAACGGGGTTTGTGAAAACTTGTTTTCAGTGCCGAGGCCAGCCCTACTTCTAGGGGGCCATTCACCACGTCGTCCACAGGGTGGTTGGCATGGCGGGACCGAACGATGCCCGGTCTCGGATTGCGGCGGTGCAGCAGATGTTTCCACGCGTAAACGTGGGGGGCACTGGTCTACATACAAAGGAGCAATGTCTACGGGTCAGTCAGTTACGTCTGCTTGCAATGGTCAACAAGCAGGCAAGGCTTGCCCCCATAGTCCGCCCGGTTCAAAAAGCAGGGAAGACAAGTGTTCGGACTCCAACGGATCTGCCAGGTCATGGCGACCGGTGCGTTAGGCGCAGCCCCGCTGATGGGGGCTTTCGCCGCCGCGCCGAACTGCCCCTCTTCCTCTCCCTCCGCCGAAGCGCTGCTGGACAGCGCGCCGGCCGCGGGCGCCAGCGGCTTTGCGCTGACCGAGAGGCTGTGCCTGGCCACCCTGGTGAGGACTCGCACGGCGCTGGTCGATCCGCCCGAGCCTGAGGTCATGCCCGTCGAGGTGCTGCCTGCCACACCCGCGCCGCAGGCGCCGCCCGCCGCCGTGACCCGGCCCGCATCGTCCCGTGACGCCGCCGGCCAGGCCCGCATCCGGGCGCTGGCGCCGCTGATGGCCGAGGTGGCGCAGCGCCACGACATCGACCCGCTGCTGCTGCATGCCGTGGCCCACATCGAGTCGCGCCACCAGAGCCAGGCCATCTCCCCGGCCGGTGCGSGGGGCTTGATGCAGGTCATGCCCGCCACCGGCCGCGGCCTGGGGCTGGCCGAAGCGGAGCGCGAACTGCTGACACCGCAGGCCAACCTCGAGGCGTCGGCCAAGTACCTGAAGCAGCTGCAGACCCGCTTCGGCAACGACCTGCGCCTGGTGCTGGCCGCCTACAACGCCGGCGAAGGCGCGGTCGAGCGCCATGGCCGCCGCGTGCCGCCCTTTGCCGAGACCCAGGCCTATGTGCGCAATGTGATGGCCGTGTATGCCGAACTGCGGCGCCGCTTCGGGGTGCAGGCATGAGCAGCCGTCCCGACGGCCTCTCGGGCTACTTCGCCGCGGCCGACCAGCCGCGCGAGGGCCTGATCGCCCGCTTCAGCGACCTCTTCCTCGTCGCCGGCATCGTGGCCATCGTCGCGCTGATGGTGCTGCCGCTGCCGCTGTGGCTGATCGACATGCTGGTGGCCGTCAACATCGCCTCCGGGCTGGTGCTGATCCTGATCGCCGTCTACGTGACCGGGCCACTGGAGTTCTCGGTCTTCCCCAGCGTGCTCTTGATGACGACGCTGTTCCGGCTGGCACTGTCCATCGCCACCACGCGGCTGATCCTGCTGCATGCCGACGGCGGCCACATCATCGCGACCTTCGGCAAGCTGGTGGCCGGCGGCAACCTCGTGGTGGGCCTGGTGGTCTTCCTCATCATCACGGTGGTGCAGTTCATCGTCATCGCCAAGGGCGCCGAACGCGTGGCCGAGGTGGCGGCGCGCTTCTCGCTGGACGCCATGCCGGGCAAGCAGCTGTCCATCGATTCGGACCTGCGCTCCGGCCTCATCGACAAGGACGAGGCCAAGCGCCGCCGCCGCACGCTGGAGCTGGAAAGCAAGCTGCACGGCAGCCTCGACGGCGCGATGAAGTTCGTCAAGGGCGACGCCATCGCCGGCATCATCATCATCCTCATCAACCTGCTGGGTGGCCTGGCCATCGGCGTGCTGCAGCAGGACCTGAGCCTGGGCGACGCGGTGCACCGCTACTCCATCCTGTCCATCGGCGAGGGCATGGTGGCGCAGATCCCGGCCCTGCTCGGCGCCATGGCCGCGGGCCTCTTGGTGACGCGCACCAACGACGACGAGAACGACCGCCACCTCGGCGACGCCATCCGCAAGCAGCTCGGCGCCAAGCCGCGCGTGCACCTGATGGCCGCCGCCATCTGCCTGCTGCTGGCCACGGTGCCGGGCTTTCCGCCGCTGGTGTTCGGCCTGCTGGCCGTCGTCTTCGGCGCGGCCGGCGTGCTGCTGATGCCCCGGGGCCGCGACTGGCTGACCCGGCGCATGCCCCGGTTCAATCCCACGCGCCGCAAGCCCGAGCCCGCCGCTTTCAAGACGGCGCAACCCCGCCTGCGCCCCTCCGTGCCGCTGCTGCTGGAGCTGCCTCAGTCGCTGCTCGGCGATGGCGGTCTGGCCGTGACGCGCGCCATCGAGGCCACGCTGGACGAACTGCAGCTCGACCAGGGGCTGCCGCTGCCGCGCGTGGCCCTGCACGGCCGCCTGGGCACCGGCGGCTGGCGGCTGCTCGCCCATGAGGTGCCGCTGTCGGAAGGTGCCCAGGTCGGTGACGCCGCAGCCCTGGCCGCGCAGGTGCACCAGGCCCTGCGCCGCAACGCCGCCCTCTTCATCGGCATCCAGGAAACCAGCGAACTGCTGACCCGCGCCCAGGCCGAGCTGGCCGACGTGGTGAAGGAAGTGCTGCGCGCCCTGCCGGTGCAGAAGGTCACCGAGGTGCTGCGCCGCCTCGTGGCCGAGGAGGTCTCGATCCGCAATCTGCGCGACATCCTCGAAGCCCTCGCCGATGCCAGCCAGCGCGAGAAGGACGTGCAGGCGCTGACGGAGATGACGCGCATCGCGCTGCGCCGCCAGACCCACCACCGCGTCTGCGCCAGCGGCGAGCTGCAGGCCCTGCTGCTGTCGCCCGAACTGGAGACGCTGCTGCGCCAGAACCTGCATGTCAGCGGCGGCGTCACCCAGCTCGCCGTCTCGCCCGACGTGGCCCGCCAGTTCGCGCTCGAGGTGCAGGCCCAGGTGCAGGCGCTGCGGCCGCAGGCCCTGGTCTGCGCCGTCGACCTGCGCTGGCATTTGCGCAAGCTCATCGAGAACGAGTGCTTCGACACCCCCGTACTGTCCTTCCACGAACTGCTGCCGACGCTGCGACTCACGCCGCTGCTGCATCTGCCCCCACCCCGTCTGGACGCGCTTCCCCCGCAAGCCGCGCTGCTCGCCGCATGACCTCCACCCTCAAGATCGCGGCCGCCGCCACGCTGCTGCTGGCCCAAGCTCTGCCCCTGTCGGCCGCTCCGCTGCCGGAAGGCCTGCGCGTCGTGAAGCTCGAAGCGCGCGACCAGCCCATCGAGCAGTTCCTGCAGGGGCTGTTCTCGGGCAGCGACATCCCCGTCGTCGCCAGCGGCTTGCAGGGCCAGGTCAACGGCCGCTTCGACGGCACGCCGACCAAACTGCTGCGCGACCTGAGCCGCGCCTACAACCTGCTGAGCTATTACGACGGCGGCGTGCTCTACATCGCGCCGGCCAGCGACACGCAGACGCGCAGCTATCTGCTCACCCCCGCGGCGGCCAGCCAGATCCAGCGCGCCGCCCAGGCCCTGCAGCTGCCCGACGCGCGCAACACGCTGAAGTTCGGCGAGGACGGCGCGCTGCTGGCCGTCGGCGCCAAGCGCTTCGTGCAGCAGGTGGACGAGCTGGTGCGCCAGGTGCGCCCGGCCACGGCCGCCGCGGCCATGCGCGCCTGGGCGCCGCAACAGCAGCAGCCTCTGCCCGACTACCGCATCTTCTACCTGCGCTATGCCTGGGCCCAGGACGTGCCGATGAGCTTCGGCGGCCAGCAGACCACGCTGCCCGGCGTGGCCAGCATCCTGCGCTCGCTGACGGGCCAGCCCAGCAAGGCCCGCGCGGCCGCCGTGAGCACCGACCCGACGCGCGCCCAGGGCAGCCAGCGCGTGCGCGGCGGCGGCGCGCGCAACACCACCACGCTGGGCCTCGTCGACGAAGCCGCGCCGAATGTGCGTGGCACCGACACCCTCGTCGCCGCCCTCACGCAGGTCGGCTATGGCCAGGCCGCACCCGAGGCCGCCGACCCCGCGGCGCCACCCGACTTCGCGCCGCGCATCGAGGCCGACCCGCGCCTGAACGCCGTCATCGTGCGCGACCTGCCGGAGCGGCTGGACCGCTATGCCGCCCTCATCAAGTCGCTGGACATCGAGCCCCAGTCGCTGGAGATCGAGGCCACCATCATCGACATCAACACCGACCGCATGCGCGAGCTCGGCATCAACTGGCGCTACAACCACGGCCTGTCCAGCCTGATGCTGGGCAACGGCACGGCCAGCGACAACCGCCTCAACGGCCAGGTCGACCCGACACCCAGCGCCAAGGGCGGCGTCATCTCCGCCGTCATCGGCGACCGCTTCCCCTTCGTGGCCCGCATCACGGCGCTGCAGAGCGACGGCGCGGCCAAGGTCGTCAGCAGTCCGCAGGTCGTCACGCTGTCCAACGTCGAGGCGGTGTTCGACAACAGCTCGACCTACTACGTCCGCGTCGCCGGCCGCGAGGACGTCGACCTCTTCAACGTCACCGCCGGCACGCGGCTGCGCGT
This sequence comes from Roseateles sp. P2_H4, assembly GCF_056403315.1. NCBI lineage: Bacteria > Pseudomonadati > Pseudomonadota > Betaproteobacteria > Burkholderiales > Sphaerotilaceae > Roseateles > Roseateles sp. P2_H4. Next base: position 43,829 of record NZ_JBFUFR010000048.1, read on the forward strand.
CACGCCGCATGTGTTCAAGGACGGCGCCGACGGCGAAGGCAGCGCGCGCATCAAGCTGCTGGTGCAGATCGAGGATGGCGGCCTGACCGGCCAGAGCGTGGACAACCTGCCCATCGTCGAGCGCTCGGGCATCAACACCCAGGCGCTGATCTCCGAGGGCGAGAGCCTGCTGATCGGCGGCATGGTGCGCGACAGCTCGACGGCCGGCGTCGACAAGGTGCCGCTGCTGGGTGACATCCCGCTGCTGGGCAATCTCTTCAAGACCCAGCGCAAGGGCGGCCAGCGCATCGAGCGCATGTTCCTCATCACGCCGCGCCTGGCCAGCAGCAAGGCCGCCGCCGACGTGATGGAGAAGGCCCGCCAGCCTCTCGTGAATCCGGCCGCCCCGGCGGGATCGGCGGGTGGCGAAGGTGCAGTCCAGCAGGAGTGATGCCATGAAGCCCAACCTCCCCGCCTCGATGCTCGAACTGCGCGTGCTGGCCGGCCGCCAGGCCGGCGCACGCGCGCGGCTCGATGCACAGCAGGAGCTGCTGGTCTGCGGGCTGAACGCGTCCAACCAGGCCGACACCCAGTTCGCCGACATCCTGCTCGCCAGCGACATCGACTTCCAGCTGCGGCTGGTGCCGGCCGCGCCGGGCCGCGTCGGCCTGCAGCTCGTCGCCGGGCAGGCGGTGCTGGACGACAAGGCGCTGCTGCCGGGCACCGCCGTCCACGCCTGGCTGCCGGGCCAGCCGCTGCAGCTGGGCGACACACGGGTGGCCTACGGCCCGGCCGACCAGGACTATTGGCCCGAGCCCGTGCTGCACGACGGCCCCGAGCTGCCCGCCAGCGAACGCGCCCAGGGGCTGCGCCCCGCCATCGCCCCGCCGCGCCCCCGACCCATGCTC
>NZ_JBFUFR010000049.1:0-44564 GCF_056403315.1 Roseateles sp. P2_H4
CCGGGGCGTCGCGCCCGCGGTGCTGGTCCTGCACATRCCAGCCCTCGGGCGCCAGCGTGCCGGACAGCGCCGCATGCGAGGTGCCGGGCAGGTTCAGCAGCCAGCCGGCACCCGGGCGCAGCGTGTCGAAGGCGCGGCGCCGCTCGGCCGGGCGGGCGACCAGGCCGAGGGCGTCGCCATCGTTGTCGCTGGTGATCAGCAGGGCCGGCGGCACGGCGGCCTGCGCGTCCATCGCAGGCGGGCTGATCGCGATGACCGCCTGGGGCCGCCAGCCGGCGTCGTCGCGGCCGAGGTCCAGCGCCGTCTGCGCACCGATCTCATAGCCAGCCACGGCCGTGCGCTGCCAGTCCAGGGCCACGCCGAGGGTGGCCTGGCCGCGCAGCGCCGTGGCGAGGCGCTGCAGCGCCGCCAGGCGCTCGGCCCGCATCGCGTCGCCATAGTGCAGCAGGCCCAGCTCGCGGAATTCACCGCTGCGTGCCAGGCTGGAGCGCCAGGCGGCGGCATCCTCCTCCAGCGGCTGCACGGCCAGCACCGCATAGCCGGCCTGGGCCCAGGTGGCGGCCCAGCGCTGGCCGGTCTCGCCGCCCTGGCCGAGGCCCGGCAGATAGATGACGACGGGCAGTGGCCCCGCTGCACCGGCGCTGCGCGTCAGGGTCACGCGCCGGCCCTGCAGCTCGAAGCTGCTCAGCGACAGGTTCAGCTCGCGCGTGGCCGTCTCGGCCCAGGGCTTGGGCGCTGGCGGGCCGCCCGCGCAACCGGCCAGGGCGAGGGCACACAGGAGAAGCAGGCGGCGGTGGGGGCGTGGAAGGCTCATGAGCCGCAACGATAGCTGCGCCGCGTCGCTGCTTTGTTTCTCGTCAGCCTTCAGAAAAACCCGCCCTTAGACTTGCGCTCCATGAGTGCAGAAACGATCGCTTTCATCGGCGGCGGCAATATGGCCAGCGCCATCATCGGCGGGCTGCTGCGCGCCGGCATGAAGCCCGCCCAGTTCATCGTCGTCGAACCCTATGCGCCGCAACGCGAGAAGCTGGTCGGCGAGTTCGGCGTCGCGGCGCTGGCCGCGGGGGATGCGGGCCTGGGCCAGGCCGCCACCATCGTCTGGGCCGTCAAGCCCCAGCTCTTCGGCGCCGCCGCCGAGCCGATCAAGGCCTGGCTGGGCGGGGCCCTGCACCTGTCGGTCATGGCCGGCATCCGCTCGGAGTCCCTCGTGGCCGCCACCGGCAGCGAGCGCGTCGTGCGCTCCATGCCCAACACGCCCGCGCTGATCGGCAAGGGCATCGCCGGCCTGTTCGCACGCCCCGCGGTATCGGGCGAGGAGCGCGCCACCGTCGAGCGCCTGCTCAAGCCGACCGGCCAGACGCTGTGGGTCGAGCGCGAAGACGACCTCGATGCCGTGACCGCGCTGTCGGGCTCCGGCCCGGCCTATTTCTTCTTCTTCGTCGAGGCCATGATGACCGCGGCCGTCGACATGGGCCTCACGGCCGAGCAAGGCCGGCGCCTGGCGCTGGCGACCTGCGCCGGCGCGGCCGGCCTGGGCCTGGCCTCCGACGAGTCGCCGACGACGCTGCGCGAACGCGTGACGAGCAAGGGTGGCACGACGCATGCGGCCATCACATCGATGCAGGCGGATGCCGTTGACGCCGCGATCCGGCGCGCGGTGTTGGCCGCGCAGAAGCGCGCCGCCGAGCTGGGCCGTGAATTCGGCTGAATGGGCATCGCGACCAGAGAGAGCCTGCGCGACTGGCTGCGGGCGCCGGGCTCGTTGAGCCGCCGCCTGGCCCGCCTGGGTGAGCGCTTCGAGGTGCAGGTGCTGCGCCAGGGCGTCGCGCCGTTCCGGGCGCCGGAGCGTGCGGCCCTGGGCCTGCCGCCGCGCGGCCTGACCGTCGTGCGCGAGGTGATCCTGCGCGTCGACGGCGAGCCGCTGGTCTGGGCGCGCTCTGCCGTGCAMCAGCGCGCCACCACCGGCCCCTGGCGGGCGCTCAAGGGCCTGGGCACCAAGCCGCTGGCGCATCTGCTCTACGACGACTACCGCATCCACCGCAGCGAGCTGCAGCCACGCCGCCTGTCCCGCCACGGCCATGCGCGCCGCCATGCCGAGCGGCAGTGGCTGGCGGCCACCGGCGAGCCCATGTCGCCGCAAATGCTGTGGTCGCGCAACTCGGTGTTCAGCCGCAGCGGCGCCCAGCTGCGGGTGATGGAACTGTTCGATCCGGGTTTGGCCGGACAACGCCCCGGGCGGCGCGGCCGCTAGAGTCGCCAGCACAACACCGGGGGGCCCTTCATGCGCCGTTTCGTCTGCGCCGCCGTGCTGGCGTCGCTGAGCCTGTCCGCCCAGGCCTTCTGCGGCTTCTACGCCGGCAAGGCCGACGCCTCGCTGTTCAACGAGGCCAGCCAGGTCGTCATCGCCCGCGACGGCCCGCGCACCGTGCTGACCATGGTCAACGACTACAAGGGCGCACTGACCGAGTTTGCCCTCGTCGTGCCGACGCCCCAGGTCATCCGGGAGGGCCAGGTGAGGGTGGTGGACAAGGTGGTCGTCGAGCACCTGGACGCCTTCTCGGCGCCGCGGCTGGCGGAGTACCGCGATCCCGATCCCTGCCAGTTTCATTTCAGCTGGGGCGAGAAGATCTATCCGCCCATGCAGCCTATGCCCGTCATGGCAATGTCGGCCATGCCCGCTGCCGTCCGCGACGCCGCTCTCGGCGTCACCGTCGAGGCCGCCTACACGCTGGAGGAATACGACATCGTCAGCCTGTCGGCCACGCAGTCCGACGGCCTGGAAACCTGGCTGACCGAGAACGGCTACCGCATCCCCAAGGGCGCCAGCGCGGCGCTCAAGCCCTATATCAATCAGGGCATGAAGTTCTTCGTCGCCAAGGTCAACCTGAAGAACCAGGCCCAGACCGGCTACACCCTGCTGCGCCCGCTGCAGTTCGCCTTCGAGAGCGAGAAGTTCATGCTGCCGATGCGCCTGGGGCTGCTGAACGCGCCGCCCGACAAGCCGCAGGACCTCATCGTCTACACGCTGACACGCCAGGGCCGCGTCGAGAGCAGCAGCTACCGCACCGCCCGCCTGCCCACCGGCGTCAACATCCCCTTCTTCGCCAAGCCGGTGTTCAAGCAGGTCTACCAGGACATGTTCAGCGAGCAGGCGCGTCGCGAAGACTACCGGGTCGTCTTCACCGAATATTTCTGGAACATGGGTTTCTGCGACCCCTGCGCGGCCGATCCGCTGACGGTGGAGGAGCAGCGCAAGCTTGGCGCCTTCTGGGTCGGCGGCGGCGATCCGGTGCAGAACTTCAAGGCCCTGGTCACGCCGGGTGCGGAGGCCGGCAAGATGGACGCGGCGCTGATGAACCGCCGCGGCGGCTGGGGCGGCTCGCCCGTCATGGTCACGCGGCTGCATCTGCGCTACACGGCCAGCAGCTTCCCCGAGGACTTGATGCTGACGCAGACCTCCGACCAGCAGAACTGGCAGGTGCGCCAGGTCGTCCAGCAGCCTTATGAGGGCACGCTGGGCGCCTGCTTCGCCAGCCTCAACGGCCAGGACTGCACGGCGCTGTGCAAGCCCAAGGTCGCCAACTGGCTGCGCGACAAGGGCACAGGCCGCATCAAGCCCGGCGTGGATTCCAGCGACCCCACCGTGCTGCAGCGCGACTGCGAGTCGGTTTGCACCGCGGCCAAGCAGGCCGGCCTGCAGGCCGCCGGCAACTACTACCAGCGCGAACTGCCCGAGCGCCTGCAGCGCGAGAAGCTGGCGCTGGCCCAGCTGACCGGCTGGAGCCTGGCGCGCATCGACGCCCTGCCCGATGCGCAGCGCTACAGCAGCAGCCCGGCGCCCGCCGCCGAGAAGTCGTGGTGGCAGCGCCTCTTCGGCACGCGCTGATGCGCATCGACGCCCGCTGGCTGCAGATTGCCTTCCTGGCCAGCTTCCTGACGCTGGGCGCGTTGGCACGCGACTTCGCCATCGGCCCGGCCCAGGTCGTGCTCTGCTTTGGCGCCGCCCTGCTGGCCCAGGCCGCCTGGCAATGGGGCCTGGGCCTGCCGCAGCGCCGCCGCTGGGGCGGCTATCTGAGTGCCCTGGTCTCGTCCTTCGGCATCTGCATCCTGGTGCGTGCCGAGAACCTCTGGGCCCATCCGCTGCTGGCGGCCGTCGCGATGAGCAGCAAATACCTGCTGCGCGCCGGCCGCGGCGAGGTGCGCAGCCATGTCTTCAACCCCGCCAACCTGGCGGCCTTCGCCGCCTGGGCCTGGCTGCCCGGCGCGTGGCTGAGCCCGGGCCAGTGGGGCGCGCAGACGCTGGCGGCGCTGTGGTTCATCGCCCTCGGGTTGGTCGTCACGCGCCAGGCGCAGCGCTGGGATGTCAGCCTGGTCTTCCTGGCCAGCTGGGCGGCCCTGCTGGCCGGCCGCCTCGTCTGGCTGGGCTATGCCTGGGACCCGGGCGCGGCGATGTGGCTGCAGCAGATCGGCAATGGCGCCGTGCTGCTGTTCGCCTTCTTCATGATCTCCGACCCGATGACGACGCCGCAGCGCCGCAGTGCGCGCCTGGCCTATGCCGTCGCGGTGGCGGTGGGCGCCTTCAGCTGGCAATACCTGTGGTTCCGGCCGCATGGCCTCATCGTGGTGCTCTTCGTGGCCAGCCTGGGTGTGCCGCTGATCAACCACTTCTGGCCACAGCGCCGTTTTTCCTGGGGATCCACCCTAGGTGAAACCGCGCAGACGGCTGCTTAGCTGTCATTGAGCTGACGCGCTTTTGATGAAACTGTTTTCATGGCGTCATAAATTCGCACCGCGCCCATAAACCCCCATAAACTCAGTCCGTATCAGAGGGGCGTTAGTAGACCCACCGCGCAATGACGCAACAGGTGGGCTGATGACACTGGGGGCAGTGATGAATACGCGTGATGTGGTGATCTTCAGCGGCGAGCACTTTGTCGTGCCGCAATGCATTCAAAGAATCGACCATTTGTCGACCCATGGCTGGCAGCTGCGCTACGGCGGCACCAAGCTGTTCTCCGACCACAGCCAGGACGGCAGCGGTGCGCGGCGGGCGCTGGCCATGGCCACCAAGGAGCTGCTCAAGCGCATCGCGACGCTGCCGGCGCCTTCGCGCCTGCGCCGCACGCCCAGCCGCAAGAAGCAGAGCGACCTGCCCTCGGGCATCTCCGGCCCCATCGTGCGCCAGCGCGCCGGCAGCCGTGTCCGTGATTGCAGCTTCGCTGTGACCCTGCCCCGCTTCGGCGAGACGCCGCTGGCGCGCAGCGTCTACATCGGCACCGAGAACACCTACACGGTCGAGCGCTACCAGGAAGCCCTGGAGCGAGCCGTGGCTCTGCGCGAAAAGGCCGAAGCCGCCTACCAGCGCGCCGCGACCAAGGAGCGCCGCGCCCAGGCCCTGGTGCTGAAGGTGAAGATGACCGGCCTGCTCGCCAAGGCCTGACGAGTTATCTGAAACCTGATTGAACCGGCGCGAGCGCCGGCGGCGGACACAATCGGCGGCCTTGGCTATTCAGCCCCGCCGCCCATGTCCGCTGTCGCCTCTTTGCCTGACCGTGTCCTCGCCCTGCTGAACGCGCTGCGGCCCGCGCCGCAGGCCGTCAATGCGCGCGAGCGCCTGCGCGTCGTGCTCGGGGCCGGCCTTGGCCTGCTGCTGGCCGGCTTGTTGAGCCACCTGGCCATGGCGCCCGGCCTGCCCTGGCTGGTCGCGCCGCTGGGTGCCAGCGCCGTGCTCGTCTTCGGCGTGCCGGCCAGCCCGCTGGCCCAGCCCTGGGCCGTGCTTGGCGGCAATACGCTGTCGGCCCTGGTCGGCATCGCCTGCATGCTCTGGCTGCCGCTGCCGCCGCTGGGGGTGGCGGCCGTTGCCGTGGCGCTGGCCATCGCCGCGATGTTCTTGCTGCGCTGCCTGCATCCGCCCGGCGGCGCGGCCAGCCTGCTGATGGTGCTGACGGCCACCCACGACTGGCAGTTCGCCTTCGTGCCGGTGGCCTTGAACTCGCTGCTGCTGGTGCTGGCCGGCATGGTCTACAACACCCTCACCGGCCGCCGCTACCCGCATGCCCAGCATGTCACGGCGCCGCCGCCCGCCACCGGCGCCAACGTCGCGCCGCCGCGCTTTGGCGATGCCGAACTGGACGCCGTGCTGGCCCGCTACAACCAGGTGCTGGACGTGCCGCGCGACGACCTCGCCGACCTGCTGCACGAGGCCGAGCTGCTGAGCTATCGCAACCGCCTGGGTGGCCTGCGCTGCGCCGACATCATGTCCAGCCCCGTCGTCACGGTCGAGTTCGGCACGTCGCTGGCCGAGGCCTGGGCCTTGCTGCAGCAGCACCGCATCAAGGCCCTGCCGGTGGTGGACCGCGTGCAGCGCATCGTCGGCATCGTCACGCGGGCCGACTTCATGCGCGCGGCCGAAGGCCAGCAGCGCGAGGGCCTGGCCGGCCGGCTGCAGACGCTGCTGAAGCCGTCGCCCGCCACGCATTCCACCAAGCCCGAGGTGGTGGGCCAGATCATGAGCCGCCAGGTGCGCGTGGCCAGCGCCGAGCGCGCCATCGCCGAACTGGTGCCGCTGTTCTCGGCCACCGGCCATCACCACATTCCCATCGTCGGCGAGCAGGCAAGGCTCGTCGGCATCCTCACCCAATCCGACCTCGTGAAAGCCCTCAGCCATGGCCCATGACAACGACATCTTCCGCTGGGGCGTGATCGGCCCCGGCGGCATCGCCAACCGCTTTGCCGGCGCCCTCGCGGCCGTGCCCGGTGCCCGCCTCGCCGCCGTGTTCGCCCGCGACGCGGCCAAGGGTCAGGCCTATGCGACGCAGTGGCAGCGCGAAGGCGAGGCGCCCGCGCGGGTGACGACAGCGCTGCCAGACCTGCTGGCCGACCCGTCCATTGACGCCGTCTACATCGCCACGCCCCACTCCAACCATGGCGAATACATCCGCGCCGCGCTGGAAGCGGGCAAGGCCGTGCTGTGCGAGAAGCCGCTGGTGACGACGCGCGCCGAGGGGCAGAGCCTGATCGACCTGGCCCGCGCCCGCGGCGTGTTCCTGATGGAGGCGCTATGGACGCGTTTCCTGCCCGCCTATGACCTGGCCGGCCGCTGGCTGCGCGACGGCGCCATCGGCGAGCTGCGCGCGATGCAATCGAGCTTCTGCTTCGCGGCCAACTACGACCCCCTGCACCGCCAGTGGAACCCGGCGCTGGCCGGCGGCTCGCTGTGGGACATCGGCATCTACAACCTGGCCGTGACGCGCTGGGTGCTGCAGCAGATGAACGGTGGCGTCTGCCCCGAGCCGGAGTCCATCGACGTGCACGCCAAGCTGGCACCGACCGGCGTGGACGCGGCCGTCAACGTGACGCTGCACTTCCCCGGCGGCGTGACCTCGCAGTTCCGCTGCGGCTTCGACGCCGCCTCGGTGAATGCCTTCGAGGCCCTGGGCTCCAAGGCCGGTCTGCGCTTCCCGCTGGACTTCTGGCAGGCCGAGGCCGTCGAGCTCGTCACGCGCAAGGCACCGGCCGAGCGCGTCGAGGCGCCCTTCGTCATCAACGGCTTCGAGGGGGAGATCGCCGAGGCCCAGGCCTGCATCCGCCAGGGCCTGGTCGAGAGCCCGCGCATGCCGCACGCCGAGACGCTGGGCCTGCTGGGCTGGATGGACGCCATCCGTGCCCGCTTCCCCGGCGGCGTCAACCAGGCTTGAAGCCCTCTGCGATGGCTGGCGACGACGACGTCTTCCGCTGGGCCGTGATCGGCCCCGGCGGCATCGCCAACCACTTTGCCGCCGCCTTGGCCGCCGTGCCCGGCGCTCGCCTCGCCACCGTGTTCGCGCGCGACGCGGCCAAGGGCCGGGCCTATGCCGCGCAGTGGCAGCGCGAAGGCGAGGCGCCGGCGCGCGTGACAACGGTGCTGCCCGAGCTGCTGGACGACGCGTCCATAGCCGCCGTCTACATCGCCACGCCCCATGCCCACCACGGCGAATACATCCGCGCCGCGTTGCAGGCCGGCAAGGCCGTGCTGTGCGAAAAGCCGCTGGTGACGACGCGCGCCGAGGGTCAGGCCCTGGTGGACCTCGCGCGCCGGCAGGGCGTCTTCCTGATGGAGGCGCTGTGCACGCGTTTCCTGCCCGCCTATGACATCGCCGGTCGCTGGCTGCGCGAGGGGGCCATTGGCGAGCTGCGTGCCATGCAATCGAGCTTCTGCTTCGCGGCCGACTACGACCCTCGGCACCGGCTGTGGAACCCGGCGCTGGCCGGTGGCGCCCTGTGGGACATCGGCATCTACAACCTCGCCGTGACGCGCTGGGTGCTGCAGCAGATGAATGGCGGTGTCTGCCCCGAGCCCGAAGCCATGGACGTGCGGGCCAGGCTGGCGCCGACCGGCGTCGACGCGGCCGTCAACGTGACGCTGCACTTCCCCGGCGGCGTCACGTCGCAGTTCCGCTGCGGCTTCGACGCCGCGTCGGCGAATGCCTTCGAGGTGCTGGGCAGTCGGGCGGCGCTGCGCTTTCCGCGGGGTTTCTCGTCTGCCGAAGTGGTGGAACTCGACGCGCACCCGTCGCGGCCGGAGCGCGTCCACGCCCCCTTCGTCATCAACGGCTTCGAGGGCGAGATTGCCGAGGCTCAGAGCTGCATCCGTGCCGGCCTGCTGGAGAGCCCACGCATGCCGCACGAAGAGACGCTGGCCCTGCTGGGCTGGATGGATGCCATAAGAGCCCGTTTCCTGCAGGCGGCCTAACGTGCCACCAACAAGCGGTTGCTGCGCGCCGGGTGGCGTTGCAGCGTCATCGGTGCGCCGTCGCCGCGGACTGCGCTCTGGGCCCGCGCGCTGGTCGATGCCGGGCAGACGCCGGTATCGATGTGGCGCAGGGCCGCGGACAGCATGGCCTCGGACGTGTCACCCAGCGCGTGCAGCGTGTCATCGGCCACCTGGCAGCCCTTGACGAAGCGCGTGCCGGCCGTGCCGCTGGCGGTGGGCTCGAAGCCGTCGGCATAGTCGCCGAAGCCCTGCGCATTGACGCCGGCGAACTCGATGGGGAAATAGCTGATGCCGCAGTTGTCCCTGGCCGTGAAGCCATAGGGCTTGCCGCAGGTCTTGCCGCCGACCAGCACGACCTCCACGCCCACGCCGCGCAGGCCGTTGATGACGGCCTCGCTGGCCGAGCAGGTGCCCGACTGGGCCAGCACATAGATGCGCGTCAGGTTCAGCGCCGGCAGCGGCTGCTCCTGGGTGCAGCGGTTGCCGACGAGGATGCAGGAGGTGTTGAAGAAGGGTGTGGCCTCGTTCTCGCTGCTGCGCCTGGCGCTGAACTTCAGCGTCTCGAAGGCCTGGCCGGCGGTGCGCGTGGTGCCGGCGATCATGGTCGCCAGCTCGCTGGCGATGTAGAGATAGCCACCGCCGTTGTAGCGCAGGTCCAGCACCAGCTCGCGCAGGCCCTGGGCCTGGAAGCCCTGCATCGCCGTGATCAGCTGGCCTTCAGCGGGCGCGATGTGGTCGTTGAACAGCAGATAGCCGGCACGCGTGCCCTGCGGCGTGGTCACGACGCGGGTGATGGGCACCGGCGTCTTGGTGAGGGTCGCGCTGGTCAGGCCTTGCCTGAGGGTGGTACCGCCACGCGTGAAGACGAAGTCGTGCTGCGCATCGGCAAAGTCGGGAAAGAGGGCGGCGTTCAGCGCGTCGACACCGAATGCGTCGCCCACGTCGGCGCTGACGCTGTCCACGCTGACGAGCTGGTCGCCGCGCTTCAGGCCCGCGCGAGCGGCGGGGCTGCCGGGTTCGACATAGGCGATCTGGATCTGCCGCGGCGGCCGCGGGTTGGTCAGTTTCCACTCGATGCCATAGCCGGCCTCGATGGCGTTCTGGGCCAGCGCCGTCCATTGGGCGGTCGGATAGGTGAAGCTGAACCGGTCGCGCGGCTGGCCGGTGTCGGTGGTCTGGGTCGTCTTCAGTGCCTCGAAGTAGGCGTCCATGGCCGCATGGGCATCGGCGCCGCTGTAGGCCGGCTGCGCAGGATTCACCTGCGGAACCTGGTCGCGCCAGAGGTAGGCCTCGTCGAAGTAGGCGCGCAGCCATTTCTTCTCGGTCTCCAGCGTCGACGTGCGCAGACTGCCGGCCGCCAGCGTGTTGTTGGCCGCGCATTGCTGGGCGAAGCTGGCCGAGGGACCGGCGGGATCGGGGGAGGCGTTGCCGCTGCTGCCGGGGGCGCTGCCCGACGAACCTGAAGGGCCCGACGAACTCGGAGCGCCCGAGCCGGTTGCCGGCCCGAGGAGGGGCGTGCCCGCCTGCCCGCCACCGCCGCCGCAGGCTGCCAGCAGCAAAAGGACGGCCAACGCGGCGGCGCCGCGGAACGGATAGGACATGAACAAACTCCCTGAATGAACGCAAGCGGTCTTGGCCGCTTCGGGCCGGCAGTCTAGGGCCTAGGCAGCCCAGGCGGCCTAGCGCACGTAGCGCTTCTCGATGCGCGTGATGCTTCCGTCACGCTGCATGCTCGCCAGCCCCATGTCCATGGCAGCGAGCGCGGCCATGCTGCGCGGGCTGTTCTTGGAGAAGCCCATGAAGGTGGGCTCCGGGTTGAAGTGCTGCAGCGGCTGGCGGTCCAGCCGGCTGACGAGGCCGAGATGGCGCACCTCCCACAAGCCCACCAGCGCCGTCACGATGACGACGTCGGCGCGTTCGCGCTCCACCAGTTGTACTGCGGTGCTGACGTCGCGCGCGTACTCCACGTGGCCGTCCACCTGCTCGAGCACCGCTTTCGGATAGATGTAACCCGCACTGACCGCCAGCCTCAGGCCGCGCAGGTCCTGCAGCCGTTCCAGCTTCAGGCCCGAGCCGCTGCGCGTGTAGAAGTGATAGTTCTTGCCGGCCCGGTAGCTGACGCTCCAGCGCAGGAAGCGGTCACGCTCGGTGCTGTAGTTCACCGTCGTCGTGAAGTCCGCCGTGCCGCGCTCCAGCATGAAGAGAGCGCGCTTCCAGGGCACCCACTGGATCTCGATGGCGCCGGCATGGCCACCGCGCTTCAAGGCCTCGCGGGCGATCTCGATGTCGATGCCTTCGCCGCTGGCATGGCCCTGGGGGTTCACCAGCGGCGGGTAGACGGCGTTGACCAGCACCAGCGTGCCGCCGGCCGGTGCGGACGCGGGGGCTTCAGCGCGCGCCCAGCCCGGCGCCAGCGCGGCGGCACCCAGGGTCAGGAGGCGGCGCCGGGTGTCCATGATCAGCGCAGGGCCAGATCCACGACGGTGCCGGCAAAGACGGCGAAGCCCAGCCAGTGGTTGGAGCGGAAGGCGGTGAAGCAGCCCGCGCGGCTGCGCCGGCGGATCAGCGTGTAGTGCCAGGCCGCCTGGGCCGCGGCCACCGCGACGCCGAGCAGGAACCAGCGACCCAGGCCCAGGCGCAGGCCCAGGCCGGCCCACATCGCGAGGTAGGCGGCGTAGAAAATCATGATGCCGGGCACATCCCAGCGGCCCAGCGCGATGGCCGAGGAGCGCAGGCCGATCTTCAGGTCGTCGTCGCGATCCACCATGGCGTACTCGGTGTCATAGGCCAGTACCCAGAACAGGTTGGCGATGAGCAGGGCCCAGGCCGACAGCGGCACCGCGTGCAGGTTCCACTCCATGCCGCCCAGGGCCGCGGCAAAGGCCATCGGGATGCCGAAGGAGAAGGCGACGCCCAGCACCGCCTGGGGCATGGCCAGCACGCGCTTGGCAAAGGGGTAGGCAATGGCCACGGCCAGGGCCGCGAAGCTCAGCAGGATGGCTGGCGGGTTGGTGGTCAGCACCAGGCCGAAGGACACGAGCGACAGCACGGCGCCGAGGATCAAAGCTGCCTTCACCGACACCGCGCCCGTCGTCACGGGGCGGCCGGCCGTGCGCTGCACGTGGCGGTCGAAGTCGCGGTCGGCCACATCGTTGACGCAGCAGCCGGCCGAGCGCATCAGCACCGTGCCCAGCGTGAACACGGCCAGCAGATGCCAGCCCGGCCAGCCGTCCGCAGCGATCCACAGCGCCGACAGCGTCGGCCACAGCAGCAGCAGCCAGCCGGCGGGGCGGTCCCAGCGGATCAGCTGCAGATAGAGCGCGAGCCGCGAGGGCGGCCTGGCGGCGGGGGCGATGGTGGACATGGCGACATTTTCACGCGATGCGGGGGTCGCGCACGAATCCCCACGGGGGCATAGTCCTACCGCCTGCCCTGGCTGTCTCGCGTTGATTTGAAATGAAGGCTGAAGGACGTCCACTGAACAGGAGCCGCCGATGAGCATCTCCACCCGTGACCTCGTGCTGCTGCACTGGCAGCTCGCCAACGCCCAGGACTGGACGGCCCTGGGCGGTTTGCTGCACCCCGATCTGCTCTACGAGGCCCCGCAAAGCCGCGAGCGCATCCGCAGCGCGCTGGGCTATGTGGACTTCTTCGCCACCTGGCCCCAACCTTGGCGGGTCGAGGTGCTGAGGTGCATCGCCGACGACAGCAGCGCGATGACCCAGATCAGCTTCATCAGCAGTGCGCCGCCCATGATGGGCCTGACCCTGTTCGACGTGAAGGACGGCCTCATCCTGCGCGTGACCGACTACTGGCCTGACCCCTATGAGCCGGGGCCGCGGGCGTCGGCGCATGTGGAGCGGTATTGATGGTCATGAGCCGGGCGGCGGCAGCGCTGTTTTTCTGGGTCTCACTGGCGGCCTGGGCCGCGCCGGCGCCGCTGCCCAAGGAGGTCCAGACCTTCGTCGACGCTCGCGAGGCCTGTGACCACTACCGCGGCCAGCGCGGGTTCGACGCCGAGCGCCAGAAGGACATCGACTGGTCGGTCTGCCAGAGCTGCCCCGGCACCGACGCCGAGCTGGCCCGGCTGAAGCAGAAATACAAAGGCAACGCCCGCGTGACGGAGGCCCTGGCGGGGTTCGAGCCGCGCGTCGAACCCGAGGACAAGGCCGCACAGGCCAAGTTCTGCCAGGCCACGCGCAAGCCGGCCGGGGTGCGCTGAGCGCGCCACGGCCTACGCTCGTCCCAGCATGTAGAGCGCTACTGACCGCCGATGCCCATCACCCCTTTCCATTTCGGCCCCGGCGCCGCGCTGCAGGCCATCGCGCCGCGGCAGGTCAGCTTTCTTGCCTTTTGCGCGGCCAATGTCTTCATCGACGTGGAGTCCCTCTACAACCTGGTCCACCATCGCGAGCCGGTGCATGCCTTCCTGCACACTTATGTCGGCGCGACCTTGGTCTGGCTCGGGCTGACCGCGCTGTTCTGGCTGGCGCTGCGTCTGCCCCCCATCGCGACCCGGCTGCGATTGACGCTGCGCCAGGTCGCTCTCGGCGCGCTGCTCGGCGCCTGGTCGCATGTGCTGCTGGACAGCGTCATGCATGCCGACATCCAGCCCTTGCAGCCGTTTTCGGCCGCCAACGGCCTGCACCGCATCGTGTCCCTGTCGGCGCTGCACTGGGGTTGCGTCGCGGCAGGTGCGCTTGCGTTGCTGATCATCGGCGTCAGGCAGCTGCTGGCTGCGCGGCGCTGACGCATTTCCCAATTCCCTGGCCGACGCACGGCCATCCGAGGCGCCCCTAAAGTCGCCCGACTCCGTTCGCCCCTGACCCCACCATGACCGACCTCAGCCACTTCCCCATCACCAAGAAATGGCCCGCGGCCCACCCGGGCCGCCTGCAGCTCTATTCCCTGCCCACGCCCAACGGCGTCAAGGTCGCCATCGCGCTGGAGGAAATCGGCCTGGCCTATGAGCCCCATCTGGTGAAGTTCGACACCAACGACCAGCTCAGCGCCGAGTTCCTGTCGCTGAATCCGAACAACAAGATCCCGGCCATCATCGACCCCAACGGTCCGGGCGGTCAGCCGCTGCCGCTGTTCGAGAGCGGCGCCATCCTGATCTACCTGGCCGACAAGACCGGCCAGCTGCTGCCCAAGGACGCGGCCCGCCGCTATGAAGCCATCCAGTGGCTGATGTTCCAGATGGGCGGCGTCGGGCCGATGTTTGGCCAGGTCGGCTTCTTCCACAAGTTCGCCGGCAAGGACTACGAGGACAAGCGCCCGCGCGACCGCTACATCGCCGAGTCCAGGCGCCTGCTCAACGTGCTGAATGTGCAGCTGAAGGGCCGCGACTGGCTGGTCGGTGACGAGTACACCATCGCCGACATTGCCACCTGGCCCTGGGTCAACAACCTGATCGGGTTCTATGGCGCGCGCGACCTCGTCGGCTATGACGATTTCAAGGAAGTCGACCGCGTGCTGCAGGCCTTCCTGGCCCGACCGGCCGTCCAGCGCGGGCTGAAGATCCCAGCCCGCGACTGAACGGTCAGTGCACCTCGCCCGTCACCACACGGGCACGTTGCAGCGAGTCGGCCACGATGCGCGCAGCGGTTTGCGCCAATGCCGGTGTGTGGTCAGCCATGACCTGCATGCGCAGCCGGGCGCTGTTCAGCGACACGGCCGGGTACTCGACGAGGTTGGCCAGCAGGCCGGCCTCGGCCATCTCGCGGCTGGCCACGCGGGCCGTCGCGTCATGCCCCAGCATGACGGGCACGATGGGCGAGGGATGGCCCAGCACGACGATGCCCTGTTCGGTCAGCGCGCCGCGCAGGCCGACGATGGCGCGCATCAGCCGCCCGCGCCGGTCCACGCCCTCGCTGGAGCGCACGATGCCCACGCAGGCGCGGATGATGGCCACCTGCACCGGCGACAGCGCGTTGGAGAAGGTGTTGGGCGCGGCATAGAAGCGCAGGTACTCCTTGATCGCGCGGTCGTGGCTGGCCACGAAGCCGCCGTTGGACGCGAAGGTCTTGGAGAAGGAACCCATCACCAGGTCGACCTTGCCGAGCATGCCCTGCATCTCGAGCTGGCCGCCGCCGCTGGCGCCCATGCAGCCCAGGTCATGCGCCACGTCCACCATCAGCAGGGCCCCGTACTCGTGCGCCAGGGCCTGCAGGCGCGCGATGTCCGGCGAGTCGGCGTCCATCGAGAAGCAGCCCTCGGTGACGACGAGGATGCCGTTGTGCGGGTCGCGCTGGCGCACCCGCTTGAGCAGGCGCTCGACGTGGTCGACATCCAGATGGCGATGCAGGTGGACGTTGGGCGTCGACGCCCGCGCGCCCTCGTGCAGGCAGTTGTGGGCCAGCTGGTCGATGATGATGTGATCGGCCTCGCGCACCAGGCCCTTGATGGCGCCGAAACCCGCGGCCCAGCCGGTCGGGAACAGCAGCACCTCGGGCGTGCGCAGCAGCTCGCCCAGCTCGGCCTCCAGCGCGACGGCTTCCTCGACATTGCCGGCCAGTGCCGTGGAGCCGGCGCTGTGCACGCCGTAGCGCTCCATCGCCGTCTGGGCCGCCGCGCAGATCTTGGGGTGGCGGGCCAGCGACAGGTATTCCTGCGACGAGAAGTTCAGCCCCGCATGGCGCCTGCCGTCCAGCAGCGTCAGCTCGGCGGTGGCGCCAGGCCGGCCGCCCAGGCGCTTGGCATAGGGAAAGACGCCGTGCGCCACACGGTTGCTCGCCCAGGCATGGAAGGCCTGGGCCTTGGCGGCCAGGCTGACGCCGGGCTGCGTCAGGTAGTCGAAGGACGAACCTCGCAGTTCGGCCCCGTCGTTGCTGGAGTCCTCCTCCCTCGCCGTGGTTTCCACGACCCGTTCCATCAATTCGTCCATAGCGGCCCCCCGAGAAAAGCTGGTTGTGTTGTGTGATGGACTGTGCGCACGGTCGGTGCGGTTGACATCCGCACTTCTGTCGAATTCGCCATCGGGAGCTGCAACTCGGGACCGCGCGTCAGGCCATCGTGAGCGTGCGACTCTAGGGAGAAGGCTTTTGCTCGACCTCACCCATTTGGATGAGTCGCGCACGATGCCCCCTGGAGAGGGGGTAGTTGGCAAGGCCTGGCCCCGCGGCCTTCAGTCCCGTGCCAGGAAATAGGCGGGGCTGCCCAGCAGCAGCGAGACGAGGTCGGCCTGGCGGCTGGTGCCGGTCTTGGTGAAGACGCTTTTCAACTGCGTCCTGATCGTGTTGATGGAGGTTCCGCGCTCGGCGGCCAGCTCGTCCAGGGTGCGGCCTGAGCACAGGGCGGCGGCCACCTCGGCCTCCCGCTGGCTGAGGCCGAACAACTGGCGCACCGTGTCCACCGTGACGCTGGGCGTGGCCTCGGGGTCGAAGACGAACAGCAGCGCCGCGCCCTGCAGGCGTGCCTCGTCCTTGAGCCGCATCGGCGTCAGCATCAGCACCAGCGGCACCTGGCCGCGCCGTGGCAGGGACACGACGCTGCTCAACGCCGACGCCTGGCCCTGGCTGGCGCGCAGGACCTTGGTCAGCTCGAGGTTGAGATTGCGCGTCGCCTCGGCATCCCGGGTCACCAGGTGCCCATGCTGCACCCAGAGCGCCCGCCGGCTCGCGAGCAGGGCGTCGGCGCTGCGATTGCTGTGGGCCAGGCGGCCGAACTCGTCGAACAGCAGCGTCGGCATGGCCAGCACGTCGAGGCTGCTGGCCAGCAGGTTCTGGCCCAGCTGCATGTCGGTGAAGCGCTGCCGCATCTGGAAGGCACGCTGCATATGCGGCACCAGGCGGTCGAACACCTCGATCTCGTCCCGGCTGAACGGCGGCTGGCTCGGTGCGCGCTGCAGGAACATCTGGGTCAGCCAGGGGCCCTCGCGCAGGATGTTGCTCGCCGCGGCATAGGCGACGCCTTGCGGCACTATCCATTCGCGGTAGAAGCGCGACTCCGGAAAGCGCTCGGGGTGGGGAATGTCCAGGTTGCTGGCGTAGAAGGCGGCGATGGGCAGTTGGGCCATCCGCAGCGACAGCAGGTCCTCGGGCGCGTATTCGAGGGCATAGCTGTCCAGCCAGCGGCGGTCGAAACCGTGGGTCCACAGGAAGCGGGCCTCCTGCGTCTCGGCGTGGCGGACGAAGACGAGGACGGCCTTGAGATTGAAGGACTGGCAACAGGCCTCGATGAAGGGCTGGAAGCCCTCGGGCGCCAGCACGGCTTCATAGAGAAGGCCGAGCAGCCGGTCGAAGCCGGCCAGCGAGGTGTCTGCCGAAGTGTTGGCTTTCATCGAAGCGGACCGTTCTTTGTCGGTTTGCCAGGACATGCCGGGCTGACGGTCCGTTGGCAACGGCGTCGCCGGCATGCGCCCCCCTGGCTCCCTCCCCATGGGCGGCCGCATGGTAGGCAGCGTGCCGCTGCCTGTGATCATCATTTCTGGTGATCCAGGCCCGCGACCCCCTTCAAAGGGGGCGTCGGGCCCGCCGCTGGGTCGCCACGGACTTGACGAGGGTCTGCAACGGTGGCGCGGCGGCGAAGTCGGGCTCGTGCGGGGCCAGGGCCAGGTCCAGCAGGCGGCGCACGGCGGGGCGGTCGAGGTCGGCGGGCGACTGCAGGCGGATGCTGCGCACCCTGACGCCCTCGCCCTGGAGCAAGCCTTCGGGATCGGGCAGGCCCTTGCCGTACAGAAAGAACAGGGTCACCCAGCGCGGGTAGCCGGCGATGGACACCAGGCAGGCCGAGGCCTTGTCGGCCCAGGCATAGCCGATGGCCAGCGCGTTGTAGTTGTCGTAGACGAGCTCGAAGCCCTTGGGGACGCGCGCGCAGAGCTTGCGCCGGCAGGCCGTGATCGCCTCCGCCATCTCGGGCGTGTAGCGGGCGATGAGGTCGGCGACCTGGCGGGCGGTGGCGTCGGGCATCGTGGCGGCTTCAGTTCAGGGCCGTGACGCGGTCGCCCGGCTGCGGCACGCAGCCCGTCGCGAGTGCCGGGCCGCCCTCGCGCTGCACGACGCCCTGGGGCCCGTGGCACAGCTCCACGCGTCGCGCCGTCGGCCAGCGGCGCCGCGCGAACGCCTCCAGGCTGTCGGGCAGGCTGGTCTGCACCGTGCCGGCGTTCAGGGCCTCGTCCGGATGGTCGTTGAAATGCAGCCAGGGCACGAAGCGGCCGGCCAGCATCAGCCAGGCCGACACCTGCACGGGTTCGGGCGCATAGCCCTCGCGCTTGAGCCAGGCCTGGGCCTCCTCGCGCGTGAGGGGGCCGGCGCTGGCGGCCGCGAGCAACTCGGCCACCCACTGGTTGCAGTTCTGGTAGCGGGTGCTGAAGGGGTAGGCGTTGGCGCTGTAGCTGGCGTTCAGCAGGCCCAGGGCCAGCGGCTTGTCCAGCGTGGCGGCGGCCACCGCCGCGGCGGCTTCGGGAGGCAGCAGCAGCAGGCTCACATAGCCGACGTCGGTGTTGTCGCTGCCGGCCACGAAACCGGCGAGGCCCTGGTCGAAGAGGCGGGGCTGGCCTTCGGCGCAGGCGTAGTAGAGCTGGCGCACGGCCCAGGGCGTGTCCAGGCCGTCGGCCAGCGCGACGGCAGCGTGGGAATAGCGCAGGCCGAAGCGCGACAGGTCGGTGCCGGAACGCGAGATCAGCGCCGCCTGGGTGCCGGACTCGGC
This sequence comes from Roseateles sp. P2_H4, assembly GCF_056403315.1. Taxonomy (NCBI): domain Bacteria; kingdom Pseudomonadati; phylum Pseudomonadota; class Betaproteobacteria; order Burkholderiales; family Sphaerotilaceae; genus Roseateles; species Roseateles sp. P2_H4. Next base: position 18,401 of record NZ_JBFUFR010000049.1, read on the forward strand.
CAGCACCTGGCGGATGACGGCCGTGAAGCGCAGCAGCCGATCCTGCTGGGCGGCGGTGATGTGGCGGCCCGGGTCGCAGCCCCGGGGCGGCAGGCCGGCCCGGGCGGTGGCCGCCGTCAGCAGCAGCAGCGCCGCGACGGCGGTCCGGATCAAGGCTTGACGACGCGCGCCGCCAGCTCACGCGCCCAGGCGTCTTCCAGCACGAGGAAGAAGGCCTGGCCGGTGTCGGCATGGGCGAAGGCGATGCCATAGGGCTGGGGCGTGGCCTGCACCTCGTCGCCGACGGTGACGGCGCGCGCGGCCAGGGCCTGCTGGGGCAGGGTCAGCTCGACGGGCGCGGCGCCCTCGCGCTCCAGCTTCAGGCGCAGCTTGCCGGCGGTGTCGGCCTGGGCCACTTCGGTGACGCGGTAGCGGCCTTCGGCACGGCGTTCGCCGCCGCTGCTGCTGTTGGACGAGCCCCTGAAGGAGTCGGACACGCTGCCCGATGCTGACGAACCGGCGTCTGCCGCGGAGGAGGTCGCGGTGGACGCCGCCTGGGCGGCGTGCGCGGCCAGGGCCAGGGAGGCGAGAAGGATGAGAAGGCGCATCGTGGGCTCGCGGTCTGATGAGGATGGGCAACGATAGCGCGGATGTGTCAGCGCTTTGTTACCGCGAGCCGTCTTCCAGCCCGCCTTCCAGCGTGTCGAGGATGGGGCAGTCGGGGCGCTCGTCGCCGTGGCAGCTGCGCACCAGCTGCTGCAGCGTCGACTTCATCGCCTGCAGCTCGGCGAGCTTGGCTTCCACCTCGTCCAGATGCTGCTGGGCCAGCGCGCGCACCTCACGGCTGGGGCGTTCGCGGTCCTGCCAGAGGCCGAGCAGCGCGCGGATCTGTGCCAGCGAGAAGCCCAGGTCGCGCGAGTGGCGGATGAAGCGCAGCAGGTGCACCTCGCGCTCGCCGTAGACGCGGTAGCTCGCCTCGCTGCGTGCCGGCGGCGGCACGAGGCCGATGCTCTCGTAGTGCCGGATCATCTTGGCCGACACGCCGCTGGCGCGCGCTGCGTCGCCGATGTTCATCGCGCGGCCGCCGTGGCGCGGCCGCGCCAGCGCTTCAGGGTCAGTGCATTGGCGACGACGCTGACGCTGCTGAAGGCCATGGCCGCGCCGGCGATGACCGGGTTCAGCAGGCCCAGCGCCGCGAGCGGGATGCCGACGACGTTGTAGGCAAACGCCCAGAACAGTCCCTGGCGGATCTTGGCGGAGGTGCGGCGCGAGATGTCCAGCGCATCGGCCACCAGGCGGGGGTCGCCGCGCATCAGCGTGACGCCGGCGGCCTCGGTCGCCACATCGGCGCCACCGGCCATCGCGAAGCCCACCGATGCAGCGGCGAGCGCGGGGCCGTCGTTGAGACCATCACCGACGAAGGCGACGACGTCACCCCCGTCGCGCAGGGCCTGGACGGCGGCGGCCTTGTCGCCGGGCAGCACCTCGGCGTGGACCTCGGTGATGCCGAGCTGGCGCGCGACGCCGGCCGCCGCGCCGCGGCTGTCGCCGGTCAGCATGACGGTGCGGATGCCGCGCGAGTGCAGCTCGGCGATGGCCGCCGCAGCGGTGTCTTTCACGCGATCACCAAAGGCCAGCAGACCCAGCAGACGGTCGCCTTCGACCAGCCAGGAGACGGTGTGGCCCTGGGCTTCCAGCTGCTGCGCCTCGGTGGAGGCCTTGACACCCAGCTCCTGCGCGAGACGTGCGCTGCCAAGCGCAAGCCGGCGCCCCTGCACGAGGCCCTCGACACCGCGACCCGGCAGGGCGCGTGCCTGCTCGATGGGCAGGGCAACCAGCCCTTTCGCCTCAGCCAACACAGCCAGGGCCAGCGGGTGGCTGCTTGAGCGCTGCAGCGCGGCGGCGAATTGCAGCAGCGCTTCGCGGCTGACACCTTCGGCCGGCAGGGCGGCGGTCAAGGTCGGCCGGCCGACCGTCAAGGTGCCCGTCTTGTCGAAGGCGACGACGGTCACCGCGTGGGCCAGCTCCAGCGCCTCGGCGTCCTTGATGAGGATGCCCTGGCGCGCGGCGACACCGGTGCCGGCCATCAGCGTCGTCGGCGTGGCCAGACCCAGGGCGCAGGGGCAGGCGATGACGAGGACGGCGACCGCGTTGACGAGGGCCTGTTCGGCGTCGCCCGCCTGCAGCCACCAGCCGACGAAGGTCAGCGCTGCAATCACCAGCACGATGGGCACGAACACGGCGCTGACGCGGTCGACGATGCGCTGGATGGGCGCCTTGGCGGCCTGGGCCGACTCGACCATGCGGATGATGCGGGCCAGCGCCGTCTCGGCGCCGATGGCCGTCGTGCGCACCGACAGCGCGCCTTCGGCATTGATGGCGCCGCCGGTCACCCGCTGGCCTTCTGACTTGGCGACGGGCAGGCTTTCGCCGGTGATCAGCGATTCGTCGACATGGCTGCGGCCCGAGACGATCTCGCCGTCCACCGGGATGCGGTCGCCCGGTCGCACGGCGACGAGGTCACCCACGCGCACCTCGGCCACCGGCACTTCCACTTCAGCCTCGCCACGCAACACGCGCGCCGTCGCCGGCCGCAGGGCGTTGAGGGCGCGGATGGCGTCGGTCGTCTGGCGCTTGGCGCGCTGCTCGAGGAATTTGCCGAGCAGCACCAGCGTGATGACGGCCGCCGAGGCCTCGAAGTAGAGGTGGGTATGGCCGGGATGGCGTGCCAGCAGATAGACCGACAGGCCATAGGCCGCCGAGGTGCCCAGCGCCACCAGCAGGTCCATATTGCCGCTGCCGGCCCGCAGCGCTGCCCAGCCGGCACGGTAGAAGCGGGCGCCGAGGATGAACTGCACGGGCGTGGCCAGCAGCAATTGCAGCCAGCCAGGCAGCATCACGCCGAGCAGCATGGGCAGCAGCAGCGGCAGGCTCAGCGCCGCGCCCACGGCGACCGGCCACCAGGCGGGCAGGGCGCTGCGGGCTTGCTGCACCGGCGGCGCGGCGGCCTCGACGGCCGTGGCCGGATAGCCCGCCTTGCCCAGGGCCGCCGTCAGCAAGGCGATCGGCACATTCGGCAGGGCCTTGATGCTGGCCTTCTCGGTGGCCAGGTTGACGCTGGCCTCCTGCACGCCGGGGACGGCCTGCAGGGCCTTCTCGACGCGGCGCACGCAGGACGCGCAGCTCATGCCGCTGACTTGCAGCGTCACGTCGTTGAGAGCGGAGGAGGGGGTCATGGCGGGCATTCCGGTGAGGATGTGTTGCCATCCTCAGCCTTCCCATCGTGGGAAGGTCAACAGTGTGCGCCGAAAGCCCCCACCTCGCGGCGGGCGGGGCTTACCAGGGCATCTCGCCCTTGTTGACCTTGGCGCCGATGTCCAGCGCGATGCCGAGGCCCGCCTGCGGGTAGGCCTGCTGCATCGCCGCGATCAGCGCGCTGGCGTTGGCGGCCTTGGGCAGTTCGGCCTCGAAGCGCTGCAGATAGGCCTGGGTGTAGCGGATGGCGCCTTCGTCCAGCGCCGTACCGGCGGCCATGTGGCCGGGCACGACGACGGCCGGCTTCAGCGCCAGCATCTCGTCCAGCTGGGCCGCCCAAGCGGCGCGCTCGGCGGGTTTTTGCGTATCGGCCGTCCACACATGCAGATTGCCGAAGACGGCGATATTGCCCACGATGGCCCGGCTGGACGGGATCCACAGCCACGGCCGGTGGGCCAGCACGCCGGTCGTGCCGCGCACCTCGATGGCCTCGCCGTCGACCGTCAGCGTGTTGCCCGTCAGCGCCACCGGCAGCACCGGCTGGCGCGGCGCATTGGCGCCCATCTTGGGGCCCCAGAAACTGAGCTTGGCGGCCAGCTTGGCCTGGATCTTGTCGCGCACGGCGGGCGTGGTCAGCACCTGCGCGTCGGGGAAGAGGCTCTTCAGGACTTCGACGCCGAAATAGAAGTCCGGGTCGGCCTGGCTGATGAAGATGGCCTTCAGTGCCTTGCCGCTGTCCAGCACATTGGCGGCCACGCGCAGCGCATCGGCGCGGGTGAAACCGCTGTCGATGACGACGGCCTCGGTCTTGCCGCTGACGACGACGGCATTGACGTGGAAGCTGCCGGCATCGGCGTTGTAGACCTTGAGGGTCAGCGGCGCGGCGGGCGCCTGGGCCGTGGCGGCGCCGGTGGCGACGGCAGCCAGTGTCGGCAGCAGCAGGCGGGCGAAGCGGCGGGCTTGGAAGAAGGACATGGCGTTTCCGGTGTTGGTGTGGACCGGGTCCACTGTATTTATCGCGATTTGATCGATAAAGCCCACTTCAATCGAATATTCATTGCATTAATCGAATGAATGGCCCGACTGACTGCCACCCGCGTCTTCCTGACCGTCGTCGAGCAGGGCAGCCGCTATCTCGCGGCGATGGAAGGTTGGTTGGGCGCGCGGCTGCTGCACCGCACGACGCGGCGCCTGAGCCTGACCGAGGTGGATTTCCTGGCCGAGCGCTTTGGCCGTGGGAGCGCGCCACCCTGGGATCGCATCAGCTGAGCTGGAGCGTCGCCGTCAGATGGCTCCACACCGCCTGCACCCGCTGCAGGTGGCGGGTCTCCGGATGGGTCAGCAGCCAGAGGTCGGTCTCGGCCTCGTCCAACGGCTCTGTCAAGCGCCGCAGCTCGCGCCGCGGTTCGGCGAGGAAGAGGGGCAGCACGCCCACGCCCAGGCCCGACGCCACCAGCTCGGCCACGCTCTGCACACTGCCCGTGCGAAAGGCCGGTTGCAGCGTCGGGAAGTGCTTCTGCCGCCAGCGCACCGAGGGGTGCTCGGGCAGGCCGTCGTCGGGCGCGACCCAGGCCGCGTCGCCGGCCTCGACCTGGTCCCAGTGCCTGATGGCGCTTGATCGCGCCGCGTAGAGGGCGACGCGGATGGGGCCAACGCGGCGGCCGATGAGGTGTGAGGGCGGCTTGCTCGTCGCGCGCAGCGCGATGTCGGCATCGCGCCGCGTCAGGCTGGCCAGCTCGTTGCCGGTGTGCAGCTCGAATTGCAGCCGCGGCTGGGCCTCGTGCAGGGCGGCGAGGGCGGGTGCCAGCAGGCCGTGCAGCAGCGTGTCCGTCGTCGTGATGCGCACCGTGCCGGCGGCCTGGCCGGGCTGGGCCTGGGCGGCGGCGCGGGCGGCTTCGAGGGCCGCTTCCACCTGCTCGGCCTGGGCCGCCAGCGCGCGCGCCAGCTCCATGGCCTTGTAGCCGCGCCGGCCGCGCTCGAACAGCGCCTGGCCCAGGCCGCGCTCCAGCCGCTGCAGCATGCGGAACACCGTGGACGCGTTGACGGCTAGTCGCTCGCCCGCCGCCGCCAGCGTGCCCGCGCGGTGCAGGGCGAGGACGAGGGCGAGGTCGGCGGGAGCGAGTTGGTATTGCATGGCTGCAATCTGAGTTGGCTGATTTGCGTATTTTCATGCGCTTGATGCCTATCTACATTGGCTGCATCGCAACACCCTTCTGGAGATGCCCCATGGCTCCCTCAACCTCTCTCGGCCTGCTGCTGCTGCGCCTGTCCCTTGGCCTGATGTACCTCGCGCATGCGGGGCTCAAGCTCTTCGTCTTCACGCTGCCGGGCACGGCGCAGTTCTTTGCCAGTCAGGGCCTGCCAGGGGCGCTGGCCTATGTCGTGTTTGCAGCGGAGGCGGTCGGTGGCTTGTTGCTGCTGGCGGGCGTGTATCCGCGTCAGATCGCGCTGGCCCTGGTGCCCGTCCTGCTCGGCGCGGCCTGGGTGCATGCGCCCAACGGCTGGGTCTTCAATGCCCCGGGCGGCGGCTGGGAGTACCCGGCCTTCCTGGCCGCGATGTCCGTCGTGCTGTGGCTGGCCGGCGATGGCGCCGCCGCCCTCAAGCGCAGCGCCCGCTTCACCTGGAAGGCCGCATGAGCACCGCTCTCACGCTGATCAGCCACGCCCTGTGCCCCTATGTCCAACGCGCGGCCATCGTGCTGAAGGAGAAGAACGTGGCCTTTGAACGCCTGGAGGTGGACCTGGCCCACAAGCCGGACTGGTTCCTGCGCCTGTCGCCCCTGGGCAAGACGCCGGTGCTGAGCGTGGGTGGCGAGACGCTGTTCGAGTCGGCCGTCATCTGCGAATACCTCGACGAGACGCAGCCGCCGCGCCTGCATCCGGACGAAGCGCTGGCGCGGGCGCGTGAGCGTGCCTGGATGGAATTCGGCTCGGCGGTGCTGAGCGGCATCGCCGTGCTCTACAGCGCGGGCGACGATGAAGCGCTGGACCGCGCCTATGCCGCGCTGCGTCTGCGCTTCGAGCAGCTGGAAAGCCAGTTGGTGGACGGCCCCTGGTTTGCCGGCCGCCGCTTCGGCCTGGTCGACGCGGTGTTCGGTCCGGTGTTTCGCTACTTCGACGTCATCCCGCCCGCAGGCCTGTTCGATGGCCTGCCACGTGTGCAGGCCTGGCGCGTGGCGCTGGCCGGCCGGCCCTCGGTGCGCGAGGCCGTGTCGGCAGGCTATGCCGAGCGGCTGCGCGGCTTTCTGCTCGAACGCGGTGGCGCGCTGTCGCGGCGGCTGGACGTGAGCCTGGCCTAGGGACTCAGGACGCCTTCAATGCCGCTGCCGGCCGGCCGCCGCGATGAGCCTCTCGAGCAGGGGCCAGTGAGCCACCGGCATCAAGCGCTCAAGCAGGCAGGCGAAGCACGCGTCGCTGCCGACCAGCACGCGCGCGCTGTCCCGCTCGATGCCCCTCACCACCGTTTCAGCCGCGCGTTCGGGCGGCATGCGCAGCAGGCGGGCCATCTCCCGTTGGCGCTGCGCCAGCTCTAAGGGATCCATGCCCTCGGGCACCCTGGCGTTGACGGCAATGGCGGTGGCCACGCCGCCGGGATGCACCACGGTCACACCCACATTGCTGCCGCGCAGCTCCTGGCGCAGCGCATTGGAGAAACCACGCACCGCGAACTTGCTGGCGCTGTAGGCCGCCTGGCCGGGTGGAGAAACCAGGCCGAAGAGGCTGGACACATTGACGATGCGGGCCGCCTGGGCACTGGACCTCAGCAGGGGCAGGAAGGCGCGCGTCATCCTCACGACGGCGCCGAAGTTGATGCTCATCAGCCAGTCGAAGTCCGCTTCGCTGACCTGCTCGAAGGTCCCGCCCACGGCAACCCCGGCGTTGTTGACCAGCAGCGTGACCTGGGGATGCGCCTGCAGCACCGCAGCGGGCAGCGACCGGATGGCTTCGCCGTCGGTCAGGTCGAGCACATGCTGGCTGACCCTCAGCCCCGATCTCGAAACATCCGCCGCCGTCGCCGCCAGGCCGGCGGCATCCCGATCGATCAGTGCGAGATGGCAACCCCGCGCCGCCAACTTGTGCGCCAGAGCCTTGCCGATACCGCTGGCGGCGCCGGTCAGCACCGCGGTTTGTTGGTCGAGCTTCATCGGGCAGGGCTCCCTTGTGCGGGCGCCAACGATACAGCCGGCAAGGCGATCTCCGGACGTGCGCTGATCAGGCCGCCGACGAGGCTGCTGCTTTTTCCGGCGCCCTGATTCAGCTCGTGCCGGTCAGCTGCTTCGGCAACGTCATCAGCCCGTCAGGCACGTGCGTGCTCAGCGGGCGGCGAAGCCGTCCGCTGCAGTGCCCGGTTGGGCGGCAACGCAACGACTACCACTGGCCAAGGAACCGCTTTTTGAATCGTGCGAACGTAGATGGACTGTGCCGCCGCCAAAGGCTTGCTTGGAATCGACCACGTTGGCGGACGAGGGGTACGCGATTGCGAGGGTGGATTTGTCTTGCCACTCAAGTTCGACGTCGTAGCCGTGGCTCATGGTCAACACGATCTCCGGTTTGAGACTCTCGCTTTGGATAGCGACATGCATAGTCTGCCAACCAGCGGCGCCGCCGCCATACAAGCGATAGAACACTGCGCGCGTCGTAGTGCCCGGATTGCCGCAAGAGAGCAGATCTTCCCGCGTGCCTTCAGACTTCCCACAGCCGGCGAGTAGGAGCACAAGAACTGGCGCGAAATACCTCATAGCTACTTTGCCGCCCAACGTTTGAATTCAGCCGACCAGCCAGCGTAGCCGGCGCAGGTCGGCTGCAATGAAATGGTTAGGCCGTATTCCTGCCCGCCCTGAGGGCGCCGAAGAAAAAGGCCAACACCGCTACCGCCCCAGCTATGACGCTGAGCGCAACTGGCAAGCCGACCGCCATGAAGCCATGGCTTGAATCAACAACATTGAGTGCTCGGGCGAGCAGGTAGTTGGCCCCGCAGACGATTGAGGCAATAAGTGCAACGGCCACGATGTAGCCACCAGCTATGCGCCAAGTGGCCGCGCTATTGAAGAAGCGAGCGATCAGCCCAGCTATAAGAACAAGCACAAGTAGGCTCGACGAAATACCCAAAATGCTGCCGGATTCCATGATCGGAAAGGCGCTGCCTAACGTCTGACTTAAGCGGCGCCGTCAGGCATCCGCTTGAAAGAAAGGCTAGGCGCGTAGTTGGACATGAGCTAAGGCCCTCAGTCTGACTCGTCAATGTGGTGGCCGGTCGGTCTATCAGTGGCGGCGGCTCGTCGCGCAGCACGCTCGGTTCCCTTGCGTCGCCCGTCCTGGACTTCGCGAATTTGCGAGGTCACGACAGCGAGGGAGTAGGAACCAAGCTGAAGCGCGGGCTCTGAGCCGGATTCGATCGCGCGCTGCAGTTGCTCACGCGCATCTTTAAAGTGACGCCGCTGGTCCTGACTTGTTGCCAGTAAATCAAGCTGCACCAAGTCGTTGTGCAATTTAGCAGCGCGTTTTCGAACTTCTTCTTCTGTCATGAACTAAACGTCGCAATATGCATCTAACTACTAGTTTATCCAGCATGTCGTGCTGCATAACTCCACCGACTGCTGCTTAACCAAGTCCAAGTGATTTCCGGTAAGGCCTTGTCCAGCATAGGAAATTCGTCCGGCCGACCGGAACTGGGCGTCATTAAATTGATGTGGAAAGCGGCTTTCATCGGCGCGACTCTGCCAGCCGCTCGAACCCGGCGCAACGGTGGAATTTCCCTCACGGAGACCTGGCAACCGACTTGTGCCGATCGGCCATGCTGGCCTCCGCATGCCAGCCGCCCGCGGGTGACCGCTCCCGGCCGAGAGCCGGCCCGCGAGGGCTGCCAAGGTTGCCGAACTCGATGCGCAGCTTTGCCAAACCGCGCAACTGCGCCAGCGCCTTGCCGATTTCGTGATCCCGAACCCGCTCAGGCCCGCCTGGAACAGCTGAATGCTGGCGTTAGCATCCGCTCCCGGAACCACCCGGGAGGCGAAGCGATGTTCAAAGGACTGCTGGCTGCGGCCGCGATGACGCTGTCCCTGGCCGCGCCGGCCCAGGAGGCTGCCAAACCTGGGCAGACCATCGCGCTCATTTCCACGCTCGGCGACCAGCTCAGCATCGTCAAGCAGCGCGGCAAGCGCGCCAGCAGCGTGGACGACTTCTCGCGCCGCACGCTGCAGGTGGATCCGCAGTTGCTGAACATGGCCGTGCTGCGCGGCCTGGACAGCGCCCTGGCCGCCGAGGAGCCCGGCTCGCGCCGCATCATGCTGCGCTGGAGCGCCAACCCCGGGCTCGCGGAGCAGCTCAAGAATGCCTCCTTCGAGGCCCGCGATGCGCTGGTGCTCGAGGCCCTGCGCGAACGCCTGGCCCAGATCCCGCAACGCGCCGAGTGGGACCGCATCGAGGCCATCCTGCCGCGCTACGCCTGGGAGTCGCGCGAGGGCATGCCCAACCGCCTCGGCGGCATCGGCATCTACGTCAAGCCCACCGGCAACCAGTGGGAGCTGCTCGACGAGGACGGCATCGACCGCAAGCAGGAGTACGCAGACCGCGACCAGACCACGATCAACCCGCGCACCGGCGAGCAGCAGAAGGACAAGGCCTATGTGGCACCCTTCATCTCCTTCGAGCGCGTGACGCTGGACGCCAAGACCCTGGCCGTCGTCGCGCGCAAACCGCAGTTCACGCACACCAAGTACAGCGACCCGAAGTCCAAATCCATCGACGTCATCGAGCAGGTCTCGCCGGCCGAGATCGTCACGCAGCTCAACCAGCTCGTGGAACAGGCCGCCTACCGCTCGGTGCGTGGCGCGGTGGAGGTCGGCCCGGTCAAGCCGGTGTCAAAGGAAGAGGGCAGGTAAAACCGGGCTCTGAACCACGCGGCGTCTGGCCACAATGGCCTCATGAGCCTGCCGCGCCGCCTCTTCCTTCTCGCCGCTGTCGTCTCGACGCTCGCCGCCGCCGAGACCGGCTACTTCCCGCCCCGCGGCGACTGGCAACGCGCCCAGCCCGCTGCGCTGGGCCTGGACGCCGCCAGGCTGGCAGAGGCCGTCGCCTATGCCCAGGCCCACGACAACCCGGCGCCGCGCGACCAGGGTCTGGCACTGGCGCAGAGCTTCGGCAAGAACGAGCCCTACTACGGCGGCCAGCTCGGCCCCACGCGCGAGCGCGTCGCGGCCAACGGCCTCGTCGTCTACCGCGGCAAGGTGGTGGCCGAATGGGGTGACACGCGGCGCGTCGACATGTCGCACAGCGTCACCAAGACCTTTTTGTCGACCGTCGTCGGCCTGGCCTGGCAGAAGGGCCTGATCAGGAGCACCGACGAGCGCGTGGCCGACGCGATGCCGCCCGGGGTCGACCTCTTCGCCGCGCCGCATAACGCAGCCATCACCTGGGAGCATCTGCTGCGCCAGACCAGCGACTGGCAGGGCACCCTCTGGGGCAAGCCCGACTGGGCCGACCGCCCCGTCGGCAAGACGCCCGAAGACTGGCCCAACCGACCCGTCTACGCGCCGGGCACGCACTACAAATACAACGACGTGCGCGTCAATGTGCTGGCCCTTGCCGCCCTGCAGGTCTGGCGCCGGCCGCTGCCCGAGGTGCTGCGCGAGCAGGTCATGGACCCCATCGGCGCCTCCAGCCGCTGGCGTTGGCAGGGCTATGACAACAGCTGGGTGGAGCTGGACGGCCAGCGCATGCAGTCGGTCTCCGGCGGCGGCCACTGGGGCGGCGGCATGTTCATCGACGCCTGGGACATGGCACGCTTCGGCTATCTCTTCCTGCGCCAGGGCGAGTGGAACGGGCGCCAGCTGGTGTCGCGCGACTGGATCGTCAAGGCCCGCCAGCCCGGGCCCGACAACGCCGAGTACGGCTACTGCAACTGGTTCCTCAACCCCGGCCGCAAGGCCTTGCCGGCGGCGCCCGAGAGCAGCGTCACCTTCCGCGGCAATGGCCAGAACATCATCTACATCGACTGGGAGAACGACGTCGTGGCGGTGGTGCGCTGGATAGACAACGGGCCGGCGCTGAACGACTTCGTCGCCAGGCTGCTGGCGGCAGTGAAGCGCTGAGAGGGCTCAGATCTTCATCTGGGCGAAAGCCGCCTGAAGGCCGGCCACGCCGCCGACGCGCTGGTCGTTGATGAAGATCTGCGGCATCTGGCGCACGGACGGGCCGCACTTCTCGAAGAAGGCCAGGCGCTGCTCGTCGTCGTCGATCTTGATCTCCTCGAAGGCGAGGCTGCGGGCCTTGAGCAGGCTCTTGGCGGTATCGCACTGAGGGCAGGCGGACTTGGAATAGACGACGATCTTGAGCTGCATGCCGGCAGTCTAAGGGGCTGGCGGCGTGACCGTGGATTCACCGCCGCCCTGGGGCCGCGTGTTGACCGCCAGCTGGGCCGCGAAGGCGCGCTGGTAGGCGGGGCGCGCTTCACCGCGAGCGACATAGGCGGCCAGCCGCGGGAACTCGTCGAGGATGCCCGTGGAGCGCAACCTGAGCAGGACGGACACCATCATCAGGTCGCCGGCGCTGAAACCGCCGTCGAGCCACTCGGCGTCTCCCAGCCGCGCCGACAGTTGTGCCAGCCGCGTGCGGACCCGGGCCTGGAGGGCCGGCCAGCGCGCTTCGTACCAGGGCTTGTCCCGCTCGAACATCCAGGCCATCGTCAGCTCCAGGATGGGCGGCTCCAGCGTGTTCACCGCGGCAAACACCCAGGTGATCGCCCGCGCGCGGGCGTTGCCGTCATCCGGCAGCAGGCCCGGCTGCCGTTGGCCGATGTGCAGAACGATGGCCCCGGTCTCGAAAAGTGCCAGGTCGCCTTCCTCATAGGTCGGAATCTGGCCGAAGGGGTGGAGGGCCAGGTGCGCCGCCTCCTTCATGGCCTGAAACGAGACGAGGCGAACTTCGTAGGCTTGGTGAACCTCCTCGAGGGCCCAGCGTACGCGCGTGTCGCGTGCCAACCCCTTGCCACCATCGGGTGAGCGTTCGAAAGCAGTGATCGTGATGGTCATGGTGTCGTTTCCTGCATTGGCTGATGACATGGGAACGACGAACGACCTGGTGGCGCTTCGACACGCAGGCGCTAAAAGGCTCGCTGCGGGCCCGCCCCGATGTCAGGGGTCAGCGCTGCGCCTTCACAGGCGCCGAGGCCACCAGGCCGCTTTCGCAAGCTTGCCTCTCGCTCGCACTCTTGGCGGCCATGCATCTCGCCGCGCCTTCGTTCACGCGACCGACCATGCTGCCGGCAGGCGCCGATGCGGTCACTGCTGTGGTGGCGGCACTGTTCCTGGGCTTGAGCGGGATGGAGATCTGTGGGATCACCCTTTCCTCGGGCCGTTGCACGCCGGGTTCCTTGGCGTTCTCGGACGCCGTGATGGCCGTGTTGCGAGCGGGGACCAGCCGGGACGCCGCCGTCATGGGCACGGAGGCAGATGCCGGCGGCGCGGGAGCCGCGGTCGATTGAGCGCTCGAGGCGCTTGCAAAGAGGGCTGCAAGCACGCCGCAGAGAAGGGGTCCGAGGACGTGTTTCATGGCACCGCGCGCGTCAGTTGCGATGCGATCAGTGTCACGCTGCCCGCCCGGCGGCGTGTAGGAGGCGCGCTTGCAATCCATGGCGCCGGCGCTGATATCGGCCTGCCTTGGGGCCCTTGGGCCGCTCGCTAGCGGTAGCGATCAAGGGCCGGCCGCGCCAGCGCCGCCAGCATCGCCACGCCCGTGTAATGGCCGACGAGCTGGGTCATCTCGATCAGGGCCGCCTCGTCGAAATGGCGGCGCAGTTCGGTCCAGGTGCTGTCGTCCACGTCGACGCGCGCCACCAGGCCGTCGACGAGGTGCAAAGCGGCGAGCAGCTCCGGCGCCCACAACGCCGGATCGGGCGCCGCCGTGCGCAGGTCCGCGATCTGCGCGTCGCTCAACCCCATGCGGCGCGAGATCGTCTGCTCGTGCAGATTGAACTCGTAGTCGCAGCGCGCCATCGCGCAGGTGCGCAGGATGAGGGCCTCGCGCAGCAGGGGTGCGATGCGGCGGCGGTCGGCCAGGCCGGTGGGGCCGAGCAAGCCGCTGTCCACCATCTCCTTGAACAGCTCGGCGTGGCGGGCCACGGTCAGGAAGATCTGCGGTGGCGGAAAGCCCGCCGGTATCAGGCGGGCCATGCGCTCGGCAAGGTCGGGCGGCAGTGGCAGGGTTTGCGGGGCGATTCGTGGTGTCGAGGTTGAGGTCGTGTTCATGCTTCGAATTCAGAAGCGTTGCGGTGAGCGGACTCTAGCCGTTGTTGCTTCTAAAATCAAAGCATGACGACAAAACGACTGGCCAAGCTGGCCGCGGAGGACACGCCTGACTCGGGCAAGGACGCGATCAACGCGGCGCTGGAGCTCTTCAACCGCCGCTGGACGCTGCGCATCCTGTGGGAGCTGCGCGCCGAGGACACGAGCCTGAACTTCCGCGCCTTGCAGGCCGCCTGCGGCGACCTGTCGGCGTCGGTGCTGAACCAGCGCCTGGCTGAGCTGCGCACGGCCCTGCTCATCGAGCATGACGCGGGCAGCGGCTACCGGCTGGCACCACAGGGGCGCTCACTGCTGGTGGCCATCGAGCCCTTGCTGCAATGGGCGCCGCGCTGGGCGCGCGAGGTACAGAAAGCTTCTTAGGCGGGAACGCGCACGGCGAGGCGGGCTCGCTCGATGGCGGCGATCAGCGCTTCTTCCGAGTAGGGCTTGCCCAGCAGCTGGGTCACGCCGGCGGCGGCGGCTTCGGCCTGCTTGTCGTCGGAGGAGGTGATCATGACGACGGGCAGCTCGGCCGTGGCGGCGGCGGCGCGCACCTGGCGGGTCAGCTCGAAGCCGTCGATGCCGGGCATCTCGACGTCGGTGATGAGCAGATGCGGGCGCTCGGCGGCCATCAGCACCAGGGCCTGCTCGCCACTCTCGGCCAGCGCCACGCGGTAGCTCTGGCCGGCCAGCAGGCGGCTGATCTTGACGCGGACGATCTTGGAGTCGTCGGCGACGAGGACGAGGGTTTCGTCGGCACGCAGCTCGCGGGTGGCCTGGGCGGCCGCAGCGGCAGTGGCTGCCGCGCGTTCCGCGGCCTGACGCTCGGCTTCGACACGGCTTTGCTCCGCGGCCAGGCGCTCGGCCTCGGCCGCTTCGCGTGCGGCCTGCTCACGGGCCAGGCGTTCGATCTCTTCACGCTCGGCGCGCAGGCGTTCGGCTTCGGCCTGGGCGGCGGCCTGGCGGCGGGCCTCCTCGGCGCGGGCCTCGGCTTCGCGGGTGGCGGCTTCCTGGGCAAGGCGCGCCGCCTCGGCGGCCTCGCGTTCGGCCTGCTCGCGAGCCAGGCGTTCGGCTTCGGCGCGCGCTTCGGCTTGGCGCTGCGCCTCGGCGGCTGCGGCTGCTTCGAGGGCTGCGGCCTCCTCGCGGGCCAGGCGCTCGGCTTCCAGCCGCTCGGCCTCGGCCCGTTCCTCGGCCAGGCGTTGCGCCTCGGCGGCGGCAGCGGCCTCACGGGCCTGGGCCTGGGCTTCCAACCGGGCGGCTTCCTCGCGCTCGACACGCGCCCGGTCGGCCTCCAGTTGCTCTTCCTCGGCGCGCTGCTGGCCCAGGCGCTGGGCCAGGGCGGATTCCACCTCGCGCAGGGCGTCGTCATCGGCCTGCTGGCGGGCGGCCGTCTCGGCCGACACATGCTGAGCGCGCCCCGCATGCGCGGCCTGGGCCTGCACGAGGCTCTCGGCTTCGCGGCGCTGGGCGGCGGCGCGGGCTTTCTGTTGCCGGCGCCGGCCCAGCCAGACCAGGAACAGCACGACGGCGACCGCCACGGCGGCCAGGGGCCAAGTCAACAGCTCGTTCATCTTCGGGGGCGTGCGGGACTACAAAGTCTCACATCATCGCGCGAGCCGGTGTCCGCTTCGCGAACAAGCCTTTCGATGGGGGCTCAGGTGGCGTCGTTTGTCACGCCACGGCACGCTGGATTCAGCGCTGGGGCGGTGGCAGCAGGCCGGCGGTGTGGATCGCACTGCCGGGGGCATCGTCCTCGCCGGGCACGAAAAGCGTCAGCACGCAGGCCAGCACCGACACCACGAGCGTGGCGGTGAACTTGAAGCGGGCGGACGTGGCCATGGCTCGATAGTGGGCCATGACGCCGCGGCGCGCTCCCCCTAACTCGCCGGTAAATGCTGACGGCGTGGTGGCAGGAGTAACGATTTACACGCCTGGGAAGGCCTGGCGGAAGCGCCCCGGCGTGGTGCCTGTGGCCGCCTTGAAGCGCTGGCTCAGATGGCTGGCACCGGCATAGCCGCAGGCGGCGGCGATGTCGGCCAGCGGCAGGGCGGTTTCGCGCAGCAGGGCGCGGGCGCGGTCCATCCGGCGGGCGGCGACCCAATCGTGCACGCTGCACCCCATGGAGGTGCGGAACATGCGCGCGAAGTGGAACTCCGACAGATGGGCCTGGGCGGCCAGACCGGGCAGGCTCAGCGCGGCACTGTCGAGGTGGGCGTCGACGAAATCCAACACCCGCCGCCGGGATGTGCTGGAGAGGCCGCCGGCCGGGCGTTCGGCCCGCTCGCGCAGCCGGGGCTTGGCCGCCTGCAGCACGAGGCGGTCCAGTGCGGCCTGGCTCAGCGCATCGATCTGCAGCCGCTCGGCCGGGTCCAGCCAGTCCAGGGCCGCGACGCCACGGGCCCAGGCGGCCAG
Source organism: Roseateles sp. P2_H4 (assembly GCF_056403315.1). NCBI lineage: Bacteria > Pseudomonadati > Pseudomonadota > Betaproteobacteria > Burkholderiales > Sphaerotilaceae > Roseateles > Roseateles sp. P2_H4. The sequence continues at coordinate 34,327 of NZ_JBFUFR010000049.1, forward strand.
CACGGCGTCTTCGCCAAAGATGCGCTGCTCCAGCGTGATGGCGCGCGGTTCGGCGTCCAGCAGGCGCACGACCCGCCCGGCCCAGGCGTCGTTGGACAGGTAGAGGTGGACGAAGCGCAGCCGCCCCGCCACGTTCCAGTGCGACTCGTGCTCCGCCGGCAGCACGCAGTGGCAGCCCGGCGAACCGGTCTCACCAGGGGTCTCGACGAGGTGGGTGTCGTGCCCGCCCTGCAGATAGACCGACAGCGTGTGGTGGCCAGGGCGGGCGTAGTCCATGCGGCCGCCGTGGTTGCACCACTGCACCAGGCGCAGGCCGTCTGCCAGGGCCACCTCGCGCTCACGATGCGCGCTCGATCGCCCCAGCACCTCGAAGATGGGCTGGTGGACGGTGGCGCTGGCGAGCAGGGAGGCCATGCCGCGATGCTAGGGCCGCCGCCCTTTCCCGCGCCCGGGCGGGGGCAAGGATGCGCAGGAATCTGCAATCGCGCGCTCGGCCGCCGCGCCATGCTGGCGGCATGAATGCTTTTCTGTACGTGTTGGTCGTGCTGATCTGGGGCACGACGTGGATTGCGCTGAAGTGGCAGCTGGGCTCGGTACCCATCGCGCTGTCCATCGCCTAYCGCTTTGGCCTGGCCGCCCTGGTGCTGTTCGCCTGGCTGGTCTGGCGGCGCCAGCTCGTCGTGCCGCGCGGCAAGGCGCTCGGCTGGGTGCTGGCCCAGGGCCTGTGCCTGTTCTGCCTGAACTTCGTCTGCTTCCTGAATGCCAGCCAGACGGTGGCCAGCGGGCTGGTGGCTGTCGTGTTCTCCAGTGCCGCGCTGTGGAATGCACTGCTGGCGCGCCTGGTGCACGGCCGCGCCATCGCGCCACAGGTGCTGGCGGGCGGCGCGCTGGGGCTGGCGGGGCTGGTGCTGCTGTTCTGGCCCGAGATCAGCGGTGGGCATGCCAGTGCAACCGGCCTGGCCTGGGCCCTGGGCGGCACGCTGTGCTTCTCCACGGGCAACCTGCTGTCCGCCGCGTTGCAGGCCGAAGGGCTGAAGCCGGTGCAGACCAATGCCTGGGGCATGGCCGTCGGCACGGCCATCCTGACGGGCTATGCGCTGCTGGCCGGCCTGCCTTTTGCGTTCGACGCGAGTGCCCGCTACGTCGGCGCGCTGCTGTATCTCGCCATTCCGGGCTCGGTCATCGGTTTCACGGCCTATCTCACGCTGGTGGGCCGGTTGGGCCCGGAGCGGGCGGCGTACAGCACGGTGCTGTTCCCGGTCGTGGCGCTGAACGTGTCGGCCTGGGTGGAGGGCTACCAGTGGACGGCACCGGCGCTGGTTGGCTTGCTGCTCGTGATGGCGGGCAATGTGCTCGTGTTCAGGCGGCGCGCTGCGGCGCAGCCTCCTGCACATCGATCCGCACCATCGCGAGCCACGTGACCACGAGCACGGCGGGCACCAGCGCCAGGAAGCCGACCTGCATGAAGGCTGCGGCCCCGGCCATGGCGCCGACGCCGAAGGCCAGCACCGGCCAGAGCAGCTTGCGCAGCCGCTCGCGCGTGCCGGGCTCGGCGTGGCCCAGCGCCATGTCGGTGGCGTCGATGACGAGCTGGGTCACGTTGCCGGTCATGACGGTGTGCGGCGTCAGCTTGGCCAGCGGCAGGCGGCCGGTGGCGTTCTGCACGCCCATGGCCGCGGCGCCCAGGCAGCCGGCCAGCAGCACCCAGGGCGCATCGGCCTGCAGCACTGGGTTGGCCGCCAGGCCGGCGGCCATGAAGGCGGCCAGCAGCAGGGCCTGGGTGCCCAGCAGCCAGGGCTGGGGGGAGCGCTGGTGCTTCTCGCAGGCCAGCGCGATGAGCCGCGCCAGCACCACCGCGCCAATGAAGGCCGGAAACGCCAGCAGCTTGAGCAGCACGCCGTGGCCGGGCCGGGCCAGCTCGGCGCCGATCAGCACGAAGTTGCCGGTGACATGGGCCGTGAACAGGCCGAACAGCGCGACGAAGCCCAGCGTGTCGACATAGCCCGCCACGGCAGCGAGCAGCGGGGTGGCGCGAGCAGGAGACAGCGCCATGATCAGAACGCGAAGCAGCTGCAGCCGAGGGCACCCCAGAAGCCGCGCACGTCGCGAGCAGGCGCCTCCCGGGCCAGGGCCGCACCGTGGGCATGGGCGTGCACGCCGCAGGCGCTGGCGCACAGGCAGTCCGCGCTGACCGATTTGAGGCGGCGGTAGTGGCCGGGCACGGTGGCGACCGGCGACCAGCTCGGCAGCACGGGCAGGGCTGGCGGGTCAAGGTCACGGAACCGGTCTGCCGCGTGCACGACGCGGCCGCCCACGACGGTCAGCACGGATTCAATGCCGCCGATTTCATCCTCAGGGACGCGCAGGTAGTCGGCCGACAGCACGGCCAGGTCCGCCAGCTGGCCCACCTGGATGAGCCCTTTCTTGCCCTGCTCGCAGGAGAACCAGGCGCTGCCGGCCGTCCACAGTTCCAGCGCTGCTTCGCGGCTGAGGCGCTGGGTGCCGGGGTAGAGCGTCAGGCCGCCGACCGTGCGGCCGGTGACCAGCCAGGAGAGCGCCGTCCACGGGTTGTAGCTGGCCACGCGGGTGGCGTCCGTGCCGCCGCCCACCGGCACGCCCATCTCGAGCATGCGGGCCACGGGTGGCGTCTGCTCGGCGGCTTTCGAACCGTAGCGCTCGACGAAGTATTCGCCCTGGAAGGCCATGCGGTGCTGGATGGCGATGCCGCCGTTGAGCGCCTTGACCCGCTCGATGTTGCGCACGCTGATGGTCTCGGCGTGGTCGAACATCCAGTGCAGGCCGTCGAAGGGGATGTCGCGGTTGACCTTCTCGAACACGTCCAGCATGCGGCTGATGGACTCGTCGTAGGTGGCGTGCAGCCGGAAGGGCCAGCGGTGCTCGACGAGGTGGCGCACGACGGCTTCGAGTTGGCCCTCCATGTCGGACGCGAGCTCGGGGCGGGGCTCGAGGAAGTCCTCGAAGTCGGCCGCCGAGAACACCAGCATCTCGCCGGCGCCGTTGTGGCGCAGGAAGTCGCTGCCGTCGCCGGGCTTGACCTGGGACGTCCAGCTCTTGAAATCGTCCAGCTCCATGCCTTTGCGCTGTGTGAACAGGTTGTAGGCAATGCGCACCGTGAGCTGGCCCTCGTCGGCGAGCTTCTGGATGATCTGGTAGTCGTCGGGGTAGTTCTGGAAGCCGCCGCCGGCGTCGATGGCGCTGGTCACGCCGAGGCGGTTCAGTTCGCGCATGAAGCGGCGTGTGGAGTTGATCTGCGCCTCGGGCTCCAGCCTGGGGCCCTTGGCCAGCGTGGCGTAGAGCAGCATCGCGTTGGGCCGGGCGATCAGCATCCCCGTGGGGTTGCCGGCGGCGTCGCGCTGGATCTCGCCGCCGGGCGGGTTGGGCGTGTCCCGCGTGTAGCCCACGGCGCGCAGCGCGGCGGCGTTGAGCAGGGCGCGGTCGTAGAGGTGCAGGATGAAGACCGGCGTGTCGGGCGCCGCGGCGTTGATCTCGGCGAGCGTCGGCATGCGGCGCTCGGCGAACTGGAACTCGGTCCAGCCGCCCACGACGCGCACCCACTGCGGGTGGGGCGTGCGCTGGGCCTGGGCCTTGAGCATCGCGAGCGCGTCGGCCAGCGACGGCACGCCTTCCCAGCGTAGTTCCAGGTTGTAGTTCAGCCCGCCGCGAATCAGGTGGATGTGGCTGTCGTTCAGGCCGGGGATGGCGCGGTGGCCTTGCAGGTCGACGACACGGGTAGCCGGCCCGGCCTGGCGCATCACGTCGGCGCCGTCGCCGATGGCGCTGAAGACGCCGTCGGTGATGGCGACCGCTTCCGGGTTGGGCACCGCGCGGTCCAGTGTCGTGAAGCGGCCGTTGACGAAGATCAGGTCGGCGGGCATGGGCTCACTCCCGGGTGGCGTGGATGGATGGGCCTTGGATCAGCCGCTTGGCCAGCGGCACGGCCTGCTCGCCGGCCAGGATACCGAGCAGACCCAGCAGCGCGATGACCGGCGGCGCCGGCGAGCGCACGCCCAGCAGTCCGTAGATGACACCGACCAGCAGGCCGGCACCGAGTGACAAGAGGTAGACCTTCATGGTGCCGGCTCCTGGGTGGATCAGCCTTCGTGGCCGCCAAACATGGTTTGCGCGTAGGTGATGCCCAGGCCGTAGGCGCCGCCCAGCTTTCTGGCGATGCCGGTGGTCTGCTCATAGGTCTCGGTGCGGGCCCAGTCGCGCTGCAGCTCCAGCAGGTATTGCACCGACGTGATCGGGCGGGCGCCGGCCTGGACCATGCGTTGCATGGCGCGCTCGTGCGCTTCCGCGGACACGTCGCCCGAGGCGTCGGCGACGACATAGGCCTCGAAGCCCTGGTCGAGGGCCGACAGCACCGGCCCGACGATGCAGACCGAAGTCCACAGGCCGGCGAAGACGATGCGGCCCTTGCCGATGCGGTTCACTTCCTTGATGACGTTGACGTCCTCCCAGGTGTTCATGGACGTGCGGTCGATGGCGGCCTGGCCGGGGAAGGCGGCCTTGATCTCGTCGAACATCGGGCCCGAGAAGCTCTTCTCGGCCACCGTCGTCAGGATGGTGGGCACCTTGAACTCGGCAGCGGCGTGGGCCACCAGGCCGGCGTTGTTGCGCAGCAGCGTGGCGTCGATGGAGTGGGTGGCGAAGGCCATCTGCGACTGGTGGTCGATCAGGATCAGCGCGTGGTCGGTCGGGTTCAGCAGGGATTGGCCGGGTTGGGCGATGGCGGTGGGCATGGTGATCTCCTGAAGTTGGTCAAAAAATTGAACTGCCGGCTGCCTTCGGGAATTCCTCAGGCGTGTCGCTACTCTAGGCAGACCGCTTCGGTGAAGATAGCGATGCTTTCTCACCGACTTCATCAAATAATCTGACCAATGAAACTGAGCCTGGAAGTGCTGCTGGTGCTGGACGCCATCGACCGGCGCGGCAGCTTTGCGGCGGCGGCCGAGGAGCTGCACCGCGTCAGCTCGGCCATCAGCTACCAGGTGCAGAAACTGGAGTCCGACCTCGGCGTGACGCTGTTCGACCGCAGCGGCCACCGCGCCGTGCTGACGCCGACCGGCCGCCTCATGGTGGACGATGGCCGCCAGCTGCTGCGCGCCGCCCAGGCGCTGGAGGTGCGCGCGCTGCGCATGGAGCGCGGCTGGGAGACGACGCTGCGCATCGCGGTGGACGTGACCGTGCCGTTCGCGCTGCTGGTGTCGGAGGCCGCGCGCTTTGCGAGCGACCACCCCGAGACCGAGCTGCGCTTCAGCCGCGAGGTGCTGGGCGGCTGCTGGGATGCCCTCGTCACGCGCCGGGCCGACCTGGCCGTGGGCGCGGTGGGCGAGCCGCCGGGGGGCGTGGGCCTGTCGGTACGGCCGCTGGGTGAGCTGGAGGTGGCCTTCTGCGTGGCGCCGGGTCACCCGCTGGCCGACGCGCCCGAGCCGCTGACCTGGGAGCAGATCCAGCCACACCGCGTCGTCAGCATGGCGGACAGCTCACACCGCCTGCCGGCGCGCAGCCTCAACGTGGCGGCCGGCCAGCCGGCGCTGAGCGTGCCCGACCTGGAAGCCAAGCTGCAGGCTCAGCTCGCCGGCCTGGGCTGCGGCCATTTGCCGCGCTGCATCGCGCAGCCGCATCTGGACGCGGGCCGGTTGCGCTGCAAGAGCCTGGCCGAGGCGCGGCCGCCGCAGCGCTTCCACCTGGCCTGGCGCACGGCGGACAACGGGCCGGCCTTGAACTGGTGGCGGGAGCGATTGAACCGGCCGGATTTCATCTCGGCCGAGGTGATTGCCGCCCCACTGGGTGGTGGCGGGTGATCAGGCCTTCTTGCGCTCCAGCAGCGCCATCGCCTCGCCCACCAGCCCGCGCCGGAAGGCCAGCACGCAGACGATGAAGATCAGCCCGGTGACCAGGCTGACCGACTCGCCCAGGCTGTTGAACCAGGCCACTCCGGTCAGCTCGCCCAGCCAGTTGCCGAAGTCGCCGATCTTGTTCTCCAGCGCAATGATGACCAGCGCGCCGACCATGGGCCCGACCAGCGTGCCCATGCCGCCCACCAGCGTCATCAGGATGACGAGGCCCGAGGTGGTCCAGATCGCGTCGGTCAGCGTCGCGAAGCCCAGCACCAGGGTCTTGGTGGAGCCCGCCAAGCCCGCCAGCGCGGCCGACAGCACGAAGGCCAGCAACTTGAAGTGGGCGACGTCATAGCCCAGCGAGGTGGCGCGCGCCTCGTTCTCGCGGATGGAGGTCAGCACCTGGCCGAAGGGCGAGTGGACGATGCGGTAGATCAGCCAGAAGGCGGCGATGAAGATGCCCAGCACGACGTAGAACAGCGTCAGGTCGCTGGCCAGATCCAGGCCGAGGAAATGGCCGCGCGGCACCGACTGCAAGCCGTCTTCCCCGCCGGTGAAGGGCGTTTGCAGGAAGAAGAAATACAGCATCTGCGCCAGCGCCAACGTGATCATCGAGAAGTAGATGCCCGAGCGGCGGATGGCCAGCAGGCCGAACAACAGGCCCATGCCGGCCGCGCCGGCCATGCCGACGAGGATGCCCACCGGTGTGGGCAGGCCCCAGACCTTGAGCGCATGGCCGGTCACATAGGCCGCGGTGCCCAGGAAGGCCGCGTGGCCGAAGGACAGCAGGCCGGTGAATCCCACCAGCAGGTTGAAGGCGCAGGCGAACAGCGCGTAGCAGAGCACCTTCATGACGAAGACCGGGTAGGCCCCGAAGGTCGGCAGCAGCGCGATGCCGACGAAGAGCGCGGCGTAGCCAATGAGCTTCTTGTTCATTTCTCTTTTCCGAACAAGCCAGCCGGGCGCACCAGGAGGACGATGGCCATGACGACGAAGACGACGGTGTTGGACGCCTCGGGGTAGACCACCTTGGTCAGCCCTTCGACGATGCCCAGCCCCAGGCCGGTCAGGATGGAGCCGAGGATGGAGCCCATGCCGCCGATGACGACGACGGCGAACACCACGATGATGAGGTTGGTGCCCATCAACGCCGACACCTGCAGGATGGGCGCGGCCAGCACGCCGGCGAAGGCCGCCAGCGCCACGCCGCCCGCGTAGGTCAGCGTCACCATCAAGGGCACGTTGATGCCGAAGGCCTGCACGAGCTTGGGGTTCTCGGTGCCGGCGCGCAGCTTGGCGCCGAGCGAGGTCTTCTCGATCAGCGCCCACACGGCGAAGCACACGATGAGGGACGCGACGACCACCCAGGCCCGGTAGTTGGGCAGGATCATGAAGCCGAGGTTGGTGGCGCCCTGCAGCGCATCCGGCACCTGGTAGGGCTGGCCCGACACACCGTAGACCGAGCGGAACACACCCTCGATGACCAGGGTGATGCCGAAGGTCAGCAGCAGGCCGTAGAGGTGGTCCAGCTTGTAGAGCCACTGCAGCATCGTGCGTTCGATGACGATGCCGATCAGCCCAACGGCGAAGGGCGCGAGACCGAGCATGAACCAGTAGTTGAGCCCCAGGTATTCCAGCCCCATCCAGGCGAAGAAGGCCCCCATCATGTACAGCGCCCCGTGGGCGAAGTTGATGATGTTGAGCATGCCGAAGATGACCGCCAGGCCCAGGGACAGCATCGCGTAGAACGAGCCGTTGACCAGGCCGAGCAGCAGCTGGCCCAAGAGGGCCGGCAGCGGAATACCGAAGATCTCAGTCATCGCACCCTCAGAAGATCACTTCTTGACCAGCGGGCACTTGCTGTCCGCGAGCTTGGTGAACGCCTCTTCACCCGGGATGCGCGTCACGACCTTGTAGTAGTCCCAGGGCTCGGTCGATTCCTTCACCGACTTCACCTGCATCAGGAACATGTCGTGGATGCCGCGGCCGTCCTCCTTGCGGATGGTGCCCTTGGTGTAGAAGTCGTTGATCGGCGTGTCCTTCATCTTGGCGATGACCTTGTCGGCGTCGTCGGTCTTGGTGGCTTCGACGGCCTTCAGGTAGTGGGTCACGGCCGAGTAGTCGGCGGCCTGCAGCGACGAGGGCATGCGCTTCATCTTCTCGAAGAAGCGGCGGCTCCAGGCGCGCGCTTCGGGCGTCTGGTTCCAGTACCAGGAGTCGGTCAGGTACATGCCTTCGGTCGTCTTCAGACCGAGGGAGTGCACATCGTTGATGAACATCAGCAGGCCGGCGAGCTTCATGCCCTTGGTGATGCCGAATTCGTTGGCGGCCTTGATCGCGTTGATGGTGTCGCCGCCCGCATTGGCCAGGCCCAGGATCTGCGCGCCCGAGCCCTGGGCCTGCAGCAGGAAGCTGGAGAAGTCGCTGGCGTTCAGCGGGTGCTTGACGCTGCCCTTCACGCTGCCGCCGTTCTTCTGCACGACGGCCGTGGTGTCGGCCTGCAGCGCCGCGCCGAAGGCGTAGTCGGCCGTCAGGAAGTACCAGTTCTTGCCGCCCGCCTTGGTCACCGCACCGCCGGTGCCGTTGGCCAGGGCCACGGTGTCGTAGGCGTAGTGGATGGTGTAGGGCGTGCAGTTCGCGTTGGTCAGCGCCGAGCTGCCGGCACCGATGGAGATGAAGGGCTTCTTCTTCTCGGCCGCGACCGTGGCGATGGCCAGATTGACGCCCGAGTTGGTGCCGCCGATCAGCAGGTCCAGGCCCTGGGTGTCCATCCACTCGCGCGCCTTGGCGGAGGCGACGTCGGCCTTGTTCTGGTGGTCGGCAAAGATCAGCTCGACCTTCTTGCCCGCGGTCATGCCCTTCAGGTCGGCGATGGCCATTTTGATGGCCTCGACGCCGCCGGCGCCGTCGATGTCGGCATAGACGCTGGACATGTCGGTCAGGAAGCCGATCTTGATGACGTCGCCGGAGATCTGGGCCTGGGCGGCAAAACCGCAGGTGGCGAGGGCGGCGGCGATGAGGGTCTTCTTCATGGTTGTCTCCATTGAGGTGTCGGGTTAGACGCTGAGCAGCTCGTCCAGCTTGGCCTGGTGGGCCGGCAGTTCGGCTGCGGGGAAGGACAGCACGACCTCGCCGTGCTCGATGACGATGAAGTGGTCGGCCAGCGGGGCGGCAAAGCGGAAGTTCTGCTCCACCATGACGATGGTGAAGCCTTGGCTCTTCAGCGTGCGGATCATGCGGGCCAGGGCCTGGACGATGACGGGCGCCAGGCCTTCGGAAATTTCGTCCAGCAGCAGGATGTCGGCCCCCGTGCGCAGGATGCGTGCGACGGCCAGCATCTGCTGCTCGCCACCCGACAGCCGCGTGCCGGGGCTGTTCCTGCGCTCGGCGAGATTGGGGAACATCGCGTAGATGTCCGCCTCGCTCATGACCTTGCCGCGCTTGGCCTTGAGCAGCGGCGGCAGACGCAGGTTCTCTTCGGTCGACAGGCTGGCGAAGATGCCGCGCTCCTCGGGGCAATAGCCGATGCCGAGGTTGGCGATGCGATGGGTCGACAGGTGGACGGTCTCTTCACCGTGGACCTTGATCGAGCCTTTTCTTGCTCCTGTCAGGCCGAGGATGGCGCGCAGCGTGGTGGTTCGTCCGGCGCCGTTGCGGCCCAGCAGTGTGACGACCTGGCCGGGTTGCACGCTCAGGTTGATGCCGTGCAGGATGTGGCTTTCGCCGTACCAGGCGTTGAGGTTGGTGATTTCGAGGGCGGGGGTGGCCATGGTCAGCCTGCTCGTTGCTGTTCGTTGCTTTGGCTTGGCGCCAAGTTGCCGGGGGGCCGTCCCGGCGGCCGGGTAACTTTCTTCTGCGGGGCCAGAAGAAAGTCACCAAAGAAGAGGCCCTGAACCGCACACGATCGCGGCGCCGCGAAGAGCGGCGCGCGAAAACGACCGCTGGCATTGCGGCAAGAAGCGAACCGCTGCGCTCTCGCACACGACTTGTCACGAGCTGAATGCATCGAACCCTCGGCCCGTTCGACGCGCGGCTGCACGCCGGGCTCATCAGGAAATRCCGAACAGCCGCGTCGCTCGGGCGACGCYGCATTGGGCTGTTTTGATGAGCCCGGCGTGCAGCCGGCGTTAACCGGCATGAAGTGGCGATGGATGGCGCTCGTCATAGGGACAGCAGCGAGAGCGCAGCGGGTCGCGTGGTGGCGAGGCCCAATTCCGAGCATCGCGAGCGCTTCATCCCGCTCGAGTGCGGATTGCCTTAGCGCTCCTCTTTTGGTGACTTTTCTCTGGCGCGTCAGAGAAAAGTTACCCGCCCTCGCGGGGCGGATTCCCGCGGCACTGCACCGGGTCGAKAGGCTCTTCGCAAGAGCAACAC
>NZ_JBFUFR010000050.1:0-43467 GCF_056403315.1 Roseateles sp. P2_H4
GGTGGCCGGCGGCAGCGTGGCCGCGTCGAGCTGGGCGGCCTGGCGCCAGCCGAAGCGGCGGCAGCGCGACTCCAGGTCGCCAAGGTCCCAGTCCGTTGCCAGCGCCGATTTCAGCCAGGCCAGCCAGTCGTCGACCGCGCCACCGGCCAGGGCCGCGCGCAGCAGGGCCATCACCGCAGCGGCGGCGGGCGTCGTCGCCAGCGTCCAGCCGGTCTCGTCGTGCACGGGCACGCCCTGGCGTGCCAGCAGCGCACGCACGCGGCGGATGACGACGCGGTCCTGGGCCAGCAGCGCGACCGGCCGGCGGCCGGCGTTCAGGTGCTGGATGACGGCGGTGGCGGCCTGCTCGGCCAGGTTCTCGAAATCGGGAGCGACGGCCTCCTCCACCCGGGCGGTGGGCGTGAAACCGGCCCAGGCCTGGTCGATGTCCAGGTCGCCGTCCAGGCACAGGGTGGGCACGTCGCCGGCCTGGGCGAGCAGCGTTCGGGCGAGCAGGTCAGGGCCGCCCACACGCAGGCAGATCCAGGCGCTGGGCCGCAGCGCGAACAGCGTGTCGGTGGCCGGCCGGCGCTCGTCGGAGGCCACCCAGGCCAGCGCGACCTGCGCCAGCGCACGCTCCAGCAGGCCGGGGCCGGCATCGAGGGCCGCAAGCCGCTCGTGGGCGGTGTCGAAAAAGGCAGCTCGCTCCTGCGGCGGCACCTGGGCGGCCGCGCGGGTCAGCGCCTGGGCGGTGTCGACGAGGCGGGCCAGGGCCACGCGGTAGTCGCGCGGGCTGCTGCGCTTGAGGGGCTGCACCCAGCTCTGCTCGGCCAGCAGGCGGTCGGCCGTGAAGGCGTCGATGACGGCGTCACCGGAGAGCTGGTCGGGGGTGGCCAATGCGGTCGGGCCCAGCGCCGAGGCCAGGCTGTGGCTGGTGGTGATGCGCGGCATCCAGCCGCCACGGGCCAGGAAGGCGCGCCGGGCCGGGGCGAGCTGCTGGGCGAAGGGCAGCAGCAGCACGGCGTCGCGCAGCGGCGCGCCCTGCTCGAGCAGCCAGCCGGCGCAGGTGCCGGCAACCCGGCGCCAGAAGGCTTCGATGTCTTCCCCGGGGATCAGACCCAGGTTGATGGCTTGTTGCACTTGTAAAGCGGGCCTCCCGCCCTGATGTCTGCCATTGCTTCGGTCACCCTCGTGACCGTCCGGGCAAAAGTGGCTATGTCACAATGATTTTGCCTATTCGGACGGCGCCTGCGCGGCGACCGCCAACCCTTTGAGGCCAAGGAACCCTCCCATGAGCAGCGAATTGATCAAGCATGTTTCCGACGCGTCCTTCGACGCCGACGTGATCCAGTCCGGCAAGCCGGTGCTGGTGGACTACTGGGCCGAATGGTGCGGCCCCTGCAAGATGATCGCGCCCATCCTGGACGAGGTCGCCACCGGCTACGGTGACAAGCTGCAGATCGCCAAGATGAACGTCGACGAGAACCGCGAAGTGCCGGCCAAGTTTGGCATCCGTGGCATCCCGACGCTGATGCTTTTCAAGGACGGCCAGCTCGCCGCCACCAAGGTCGGCGCCCTCTCCAAGGCCCAGTTGACCGCCTTCCTCGACGCGAACCTATAATCGCGTCCAACTGCTGCAGTGATTCCGGCGCCCTCAGCGCGATCACTGCAGCAGCCAAAGCCAACACGCCCCGGGTTCCTGGATACAAATTCAGCACCCAGCCAGCGTGGACTCGGCTCCCCCTCCCACCACTTTGCTAGTTTCCGGATCCGCGCCGTTCGCTGTTTGACGGTAGCTATTCGGTCCTACTCCGGGGCGGCCGTGGAATCGCCGTTGCGCCTTGGCTGGCGCTGCGGCCCCTGACGGGTATTCGCCCATGCATCTTTCCGAACTCAAAGCGCTCCACGTTTCCGCCCTCATCGAGATGGGCGAGGCGCTGGAGATCGACAACGTCACCCGCCTGCGCAAGCAGGAACTGATGTTCGCCATCATGAAGAAGCGCGCCAAGGCTGGCGAGCAGGTCTTCGGCGATGGCGTGCTCGAAGTCCTGCCCGACGGCTTCGGCTTCCTGCGCTCGATCGAGGCCAGCTACATGGCTTCCACGGACGACATCTACCTGTCGCCCAGCCAGATCCGCCGCTTCAACCTGCACACCGGTGACCTGGTGGAAGGCGAAGTGCGCGTGCCCAAGGACGGCGAACGCTACTTTGCTCTGGTCAAGGTCGACCGCGTCAACAACCAGACGCCGGAGGAGAGCAAGAACAAGATCATGTTCGAGAACTTGACGCCCTTGTTCCCCAAGGAGCAGTTCAAGCTCGAACGTGAAGGCTACAAGGGTGAAGAGAACATCACCGGTCGCATCATCGACCTGGTGGCGCCCATCGGCAAAGGCCAGCGCGCGCTGATCGTGTCCCAGCCCAAGACGGGCAAGACCGAGATGATGAAGAGCCTGGCGCACGCGCTGGTGGCCAACCACCCGGACTGCCACCTCATCGTGCTGCTCGTCGACGAGCGCCCGGAAGAAGTGACCGAAATGATCCGCACCGTGCGCGGTGAAGTCATCAGCTCGACCTTCGACGAGCCCGCCGCCCGCCACGTGCAGGTGGCCGAAATGGTCATCGAGCGCGCCAAGCGCCTGGTGGAGCTGAAGAAGGACGTGATCATCCTGCTGGACTCGATCACGCGCCTGGCCCGCGCCTACAACAACGTGCTGCCCAGCTCCGGCAAGGTGCTGACCGGTGGTGTGGACGCCAACGCCCTGCAGCGCCCCAAGCGCTTCTTCGGCGCGGCGCGCAACATCGAGGAAGGCGGCTCGCTGACCATCATCGGCACCGCCCTGATCGACACCGGCTCCAAGATGGACGAGGTGATCTACGAAGAGTTCAAGGGCACCGGCAACTGCGAAATCCACCTGGATCGCCGCATGGCCGAGAAGCGCGTCTACCCGTCGCTGCTGATCAACAAGTCCGGCACGCGCCGCGAGGAACTGCTGCTCAAGCCCGAGATCCTGCAAAAGAGCTGGATCCTGCGCAAGCTGCTCTACAACATGGACGAAATCGAGGCGATGGAGTTCATCCTCGAGAAGATGAAGGCGTCGAAGAACAACCATGACTTCTTCGACATGATGCGGCGCGGCGGGTAACTTCAGCCCGAAACTGGCCAAACCGCAAGGAAGCCCGCTACAATCGCGGGTTTTCCGCCCTGACACCCCCGGAAAGTGCGCCGACCAAGCGATTGACATCGTCGGCGTGGCTCCCGACCTAGCCAAGAGGTTCCCATGAAAGACGGCATTCACCCCAACTACCGCGACGTCGCGTTCGTCGACCAGTCCAACGGTTTCCAGTTCGTCACGCGTTCGACCGTGCAGACCAAGGAATCCATTGAGATCGACGGCAAGAAGCTGCCGCTGGTGAAGCTGGAAACCACCAGCGAGTCGCACCCCTTCTACACGGGCACGCAAAAGAGCATCGACAACCTGGGCGGCCGCGTCGAGAAGTTCCGCAACAAGTTCGCTCACCTCAAGAAGTAAATTGGCTCGCGGCTGTTTCGCCGCACCAACGTCCAAAGGGCAGCCCAGGCTGCCCTTTTGCTTTTTGGCAGCTCAAAACTGCCGACTCCGCCGTTCGGCCGGCGTTTGACGGCATGATGCCGGCCGGTTTCATCGAAGTTTCGCGAGTGAATCTCCCCACCCCCGCCATCGTCGCCGAGCGCGGCGTCGAGCGCCTGCCACGCCTGGCGCTGATCCTGCTGTGCGCCGCCTATGTGCTGCCGGGCATCTTCGGTCGCGCCCCCTGGCGCAATGCCGACCTGAGCAGCTTCGGCTTCATGGCCAGCATCGCCCAGGGGCACGCGCCCTGGTGGCAGCCGGCCATCGCCGGCATCCCCGCCGAGGGCGGCCCCCTGCCCTACTGGCTGGGCGCGCTGGCCATCAAGATCCTGCCCTTCCTGGACGCGCCCGTCGCCGCCCGCCTGCCCTATGCCCTGGTGCTGGTCGGCGTGCTCGTGGCGGTCTGGTACACCTGCTTCCATCTGGCCCGCACCGAGGCGGCCCAGCCGGTGGCCTTCGCCTTTGGCGGCGAAGCCCAGGCCATCGACTACGCCCGGGCCCTGGCCGACGGCGCCCTGCTGGCGCTGATGGCGTCGCTCGGCCTGCTGCAGTTGGGCCACGAGACGACCCCCGAGCTGATGCAACTGCTGGCCATCGCGGGCTACCTCTATGGCCTGGCCGCAGCGCCCTTCAAGCAGGGCCGCGCACGGGCAGCCATCCTGCTGGCTCTGCCTGCGCTGGCTGCCAGCGGCGCCCCGACCGTGGCCTGCGCCCTCGGCCTGCTCGGCCTGCTGCTCAACCACCGCTCCAGCTATGACGAAGCCAAGGCCCAGAGGCTCTGGCTGCTGGCTTCGCTGACGCTGGCCGTGCTGGCGGCCTGGGCCTTCGACGGCTGGGCCTGGCGCGTCAGGCCCGGCCTGCAGTTCGCCTCTTTGCTGAGCCTGCTGGCCTGGTTCTGCTGGCCGTCCGGGCCGCTGGCCTTGTGGACGCTGTGGCGCTGGCGCCGCCATGGCCTGCGCCGCCACATCACCGTGCCGGCCATTGCGCTGCTGGTGCCGCTGGTGGCCTGCATCACGATGGACGGCTCGGAGCGCGCGCTCCTGCTGGCCCTGCCCTCGCTGGCCATCCTGGCCGCCTTCGCACTGCCGACGCTGAGCCGCAGCGTCTCGGCCGCCGTGGACTGGTTCTGCGTCTTCATCTTCTCCGCGGTGGCGCTGTTCGGCTGGCTTTACTACGTGTCCATGCACACCGGCTGGCCGGCGCGGCCGATGGCCAATCTGCGCCGCCTGGCGGAGGGTTTCGAGCCGGAGTTCAGCGTGCTGGCCCTGCTGTTCGCCATCGCCGCGACGCTGTCCTGGCTGGCCCTGGTGCGCTGGCGCACCGCCCGCCATCGCCATGCGCTGTGGAAGAGCCTGGCCCTGCCGGCCGGCGGCGTCGCCCTGGGCTGGCTGCTGGTCATGAGCCTGTTGCTGCCGCCGCTGGACTATGCGCGCAGCCTGGCACCGCTGGTCGCCCGGCTGAAGGCGCGCGTGCCGGCCGACGCCAACTGCCTGGCCGCACCGGGCCAGAACCTCGCGACGCTGGCGGCGCTGGAATGGCATGGCGGCTGGCTGGTTCGCGGCCGTGGCTCGCTGACCACCTCCGCATGCAGCCACGCCGTCATCAGCGCCGGCCAACCGACACCCCAGGGCTGGCAGGTGGTTGCGCAGGTGAAGCGGCCAACGGACCGCAGCGGCAGCGCCAGTCTCGTGCTCCTGAAGCGTCAGTGATCCGACAGCGCGGCCGCGTTGAAGGCCGCCTCGTCGCCCAGCGCCGAGTCGCTGGCCTGGCGCACGCGCGCGGCCGGGAAAACGAGGCGAAAGCGCGAGCCCTTGCCGACATCGCTCTGGATCATCAGCTCGCCGCCATGGCGCTGCATGACGTGCTTCACGATGGACAGGCCCAGGCCCGTGCCCCCCGTCTCGCGTGAGCGGCTGCCGTCGACACGGTAGAAGCGCTCCGTCAGCCGCGGGATGTGTTCGCGCGCGATGCCCAGGCCCGTGTCGATGACGGTCAGCTCGCCATTGCCACCCTCGAGCAGCCGCCAGGCCACCTCGACCTCGCCACCGTCCGGCGTGTAGCGCACGGCATTGGTGACGAGGTTGGCGATGCCGCTGAGCAGTTCGCTCTCGATGCCGGCCAGCTCGACGTTGGTCTCCGGCCTCAGATGCAGCTGGTGACGGCCAGCGGAAAGCACCTCGGCATCCGCCGCGATGCGCAGCAGCAGGCCGTCCAGGCCCACCCAGCGGTCCGGTGCCGGGCGCGGGCTGCCTTCCAACTGGGCCAGCGTCAGCAGGTCGGCCACCAGCGTCTGCATGCGCTGGGTCTGCTGGTTCATCAGCACCAGCACGCGCTCACGCTCGACGGCCGTCAGCGGCAGCGTGTGCATGGTCTCGATGAAGCCGGACAGCACCGTCAGCGGTGTGCGGATCTCGTGCGAGACATTGGCGACAAAGTCGCGCCGCATGGCCTCGGAGCGCACGCGCTCGGTGATGTCCAGCGACAGCACGAGGCGCATGCCCTCGCCGTACTCGCGCACGATGATGGACAGCGTGCCCGGGCCGCGGCCGTTGCCCAGCACCAGCGGCTCGGCAAAGGTGCCGGCCTGCAAATAGGCCACGAAGGCGGGCGCACGCACGAGGTTGGTGATGCGCTGGCGCAGGTCGCGCTGCGGGTCCAGCGCGAAGTGGTCGGCCGCGACGCGGTTGCACCAGACGATCTGTTCGTGCGAGTCCAGCATCAGCACGCCGTTGGGCGAGGCTTCGATGGCCGACAGGAATTGCTCCAGCTCCAGCCGGGCGCGCCCCACGCTGCGGTCCCGGTCGCGCACGGCACGCTCGATGCGGTAGCCGACCTCGCCCCACAGGCCGGTGTCGCGCGGCGCGTTCTCGAGCTGGTTGCCACGCAGCCAGCTGAGCAGGCGGTGGCCGCGCACCGCGTCGACCAGCAAAGTCAGCAGGACGCCGCTGACGACGCCGACGCCCAGCCCAAGGCTGTCGATACCCGTGGCCGTGCGTACCCCCACTCCAATGACAAACCCGAACAGCGCGGCCCCGAGGGCCATCAGGAGTCGCGGCAGTAACCAGGTCATGTCGGCGGATGAAACTCAGGCAGAGAGCGCGCTGCTCTGTTGGGTCAAGCGGTAGCCGGCACCACGGACGGTCTCGATCATGCGGGCGCATTGCACGCGCTCCAGCGCTTCGCGCAGGCGCTTGACGTGGACGTCGATGGTGCGTTCCTCGATGAAGACGTGGTCGCCCCAGACGCGGTCCAGCAGCTGCGAACGGCTGTGCACACGCTCGGGGTGCGTCATCAAGAAATGCAGCAGGCGGAACTCGGTGGGGCCGAGCTTGACCTCGGCGCCATCGCGGCTGACGCGGCGCGTGCCCGGGTCCAGCAGCAAGGGGCCGACCTCGACCGCGCTGTCCAGCGCCTCGGGCGCCTTGCGACGCAGCACGGCGCGAACGCGCGCCAGCAGCTCGTTGGTCGAGAACGGCTTGGTGATGTAGTCATCGGCACCCGCATCCAGGCCGGCGATCTTGTCGCCTTCCTCGGCGCGCGCCGTCAGCATGATGACGGGCAGCTCCTTGGTGCGGGCCACGCCACGCCATTGGCGCGCCAGCGCCACGCCGCTCTGGCCGGGCAGCATCCAGTCCAGCACGACCAGGTCGGGCAGCACGCGGTCCACCTCGTACTGGGCCTGGGTGGCGCTGCCGGCGATCGTCACCTCGAAGCCGGCATGGCGGAGATTGATGGAGATCAGCTCGGCGATCGCCGATTCGTCTTCAACGACAAGGACTCGGCTCATGATCAACGCACCATGGTTTCGACGGCCTCGGGCGAGTTGTGTCGCACGTCCTGGCCCTTGACCACGTAGATGACCACCTCGGCCAGGTTCTTGGCGTGGTCGCCGACACGCTCGATGGCCTTGGCCACGAAGACGAGGTCGATGGACGAGGAGATGGTGCGCGGGTCTTCCATCATGTAGGTGATGAGCTTGCGCAGCAGGCCATCAAACTCCTTGTCGATCTCGTCGTCGTGCTTGAGCACGTCCAGCGCGCGCTCCACGTCCAGGCGGGCGAAGGCGTCCAGCGACTTGCGCAGCTGGGTGGTGGCGAGTTCGGCCTCGAAGCTGAGGTCGGACATCGGCAGGCGCATGCGGCTCGAAACACCGCTGGCCACCAGGCGCTGCACCGTGCGGGCGATGCGCGCGGCTTCGTCGCCGACGCGCTCGAGGTTGGCGATGCTCTTGCTGATGGCGATCAGCAGGCGCAAGTCGCGGGCCGTCGGCTGGCGGCGCGCAATGATGGTCGAGAGATCGCGGTCGATCTCGATTTCCATCGTGTTGACGCGGCTTTCCTTGGTCAGCACTTCGTCGGCCGATGCGGCGCTGAAGTCCACCAACGCCTGCACGGCCTGGGCCACCTGGGCTTCCACCAGGCCGCCCATTTCGAGCACGCGGGTCGAGATGCCGCTGAGCTCGGCGTCGAACTGGGTCGAGAGATGTTTGTCCACCATACCGTCCTCCTTGATCAGCCGAAGCGGCCGGTGATGTAGTCCTCGGTGTCCTTGCGCTTGGGCTTCATGAAGAGCTCAGCGGTCGGTCCGAATTCGATCAGGTCGCCCAGGTACATATAGGCCGTGTAGTCCGAGCAGCGCGCGGCCTGCTGCATGTTGTGGGTCACGATGGCGACCGTGTAGTCGGCCTTGAGCTCGTGGATGAGCTCCTCGATCTTGCCGGTGGAGATCGGGTCCAGCGCCGAGCAGGGCTCGTCGAGCAGCAGCACCTCGGGCTTGATGGCAATGCCGCGTGCGATGCACAGGCGCTGCTGCTGGCCGCCGGAGAGGCCGGAGCCGCTCTGGTTGAGCTTGTCCTTCACCTCGGTCCACAGCGCGGCCTTCTTCAGGGCCCACTCCACACGCTCGTCCATCTCGACGCGCGGCAGCGTCTCGAACAGCTTCACGCCGAAGGCGATGTTGTCGTAGATGGACATCGGGAAGGGCGTGGGCTTCTGGAAGACCATGCCGATCTTGGCGCGGATCAGCGAGACATCGTCCTTGCTGGCCAGCACGTCCTCGCCGTCCAGCAGGATCTGGCCTTCGGCACGTTGCTCGGGGTAGAGCTCGTACATGCGGTTCAGCGTGCGCAGCAGCGTGCTCTTGCCGCAGCCCGACGGACCGATGAAGGCGGTGACCTTGTTCTCGGGGATGTCGAGGTTGATGTTCTTCAGCGCGTGGAAGCTGCCGTAGAAGAAGTTCAGGTTGCGCACCGAGAGTTTGGCGCGCTCGCCCACGGGCGTTTCGATCTTGGCGTCCATGAGATCGGGTCCTTAGTGTTTGTTCTTGAAGAGCACGCGGGCGAGGATGTTCAGCAGCAGCACGCCGACGGTGATCAGGAAGACGCCGGCCCAGGCCAGCTTCTGCCAGTTCTCGTAGGGGCTCATCGCGAACTTGAAGATGGTGACCGGCAGGCTGGCCATCGGCGAGCTGATGTCACTCGTCCAGAACTGGTTGGAAAGCGCCGTGAACAGCAGCGGTGCGGTCTCGCCCGACACGCGGGCCAGGGCCAGCAGGATGCCGGTCAGCACGCCGGCACGCGCCGACTTCAGCGTGATGGTCAGGATGACCTTCCACTTCGGCGTGCCCAGCGCATAGGCCGCCTCGCGCAGCGCATTGGGCACCAGGCTGAGCATGTTCTCCGTCGTGCGGATGACGACGGGGATGACCAGCAGCGCCAGGGCCAGCGCGCCCGCCATGCCGGAGAAGCTCTTCAGCTTGGCGACGACCATGGCGTAGACGAACAGGCCGACGACGATGGACGGGGCGGACAGCAAGATGTCGTTGATGAAGCGCACCGCGCTGCCCAGCCAGGTCTTCTGGCCGTATTCGGCGAGATAGACACCGGCCAGGATGCCGACCGGCGTGCCGACCAGCGTGGCCAGGCCGACCATGACGAAGCTGCCGAAGATGGCGTTGGCCAGGCCACCGCCCTCGCCCTGCGGCGGCGGCGTCATCTCGGTGAAGGTGGCCAGGCTCAGGCCGCCGATGCCGAGATAGATGGTCTCGAACAGGATCCAGACCAGCCAGAACACGCCAAAGCCCATGGCGCCCAGCGACAGCGCCAGCGCGATGACATTGGTGCGCTTGCGCTTGTGGTGCATCGCCAGGCGGCGAGTGTCAAGGGTCGAGCTCATGAACGGGCTCCTTCGCTCTTCTTCAGGCGCAGCAGCAGCAGCTTGGAGATGGTCAGCACGACGAAGGTGATGAGGAAGAGGACCAGACCGAGGTACATCAGCGAGGCCTGGTGCAGGCCCTCGCCGGCTTCGGCGAATTCATTGGCCAGCGTCGACGTGATGCTGTTGGCGGCCTCGAAGACCGACAGCGAGTTCAGCTGGTTCATGTTGCCGATGACGAAGGTGACGGCCATCGTCTCGCCCAACGCCCGGCCCAGGCCGAGCATGATGCCGCCGACGACACCGGTCTTGGTGTACGGCAGCACGACGCGCGAGACGACCTCCCAGGTCGTCGCACCCAGGCCGTAGGCGGATTCCTTCAGCATCGGCGGCGTGACCTCGAAGACGTCGCGCATCACCGAGGCGATGAAGGGGATGATCATGATCGCCAGGATGATGCCGGCCGACAGGATGCCGATGCCCACCGGCGGGCCGGAGACCAGCGAACCCAGCAGGGGCACGCCACTCAGCACGGCCTGCAGCGGCTGCTGCACGAAGGTGGCCAGGATGGGGCCGAAGACCAGCAGGCCCCACATGCCGTAGACGATGGACGGCACGGCAGCCAGCAGCTCGATGGCGACACCCAGGGGGCGCTTGAGCCAGCTGGGCGACAGCTCGGTCAGGAAGATGGCGATGCCGAAACTGACCGGCACGGCGATGACGAGGGCGATGAAGGAACTGGCCAGCGTGCCGTAGATCATCACCAGGCCGCCGAACTTCTCCTGCACCGGGTCCCATTCCGCGCTGGTCAGGAAGCCCAGGCCGAAGGCCTTCAGGGCCGGCGCCGCGCCGATGATCAGGGAACCGATGATGCCGACCATCAAGGCCAGCGTCAGCCAGGCGGCGCCCTGCGACAGGGCGGCGAACAAGGTGTCGGCCCAGGGGGCGACGCGGCGGCGCTGGGGTTTGGGTTCCATGGGTGAAGTATGCGAGCGCCGCTCGCCTCGATCAGCGCCTGCGCTGCCGGCTGGAAGGATGGCTGCCAAGGAACCTCCGAAAGTCGGGTCAGGGGATGGGCGCTGGGACGTGGCGGAGCCCGGCCGGGGCCGGGCTGCATTCGGGTCAGCGTCAGCGCCCAGGGATCACTTGAAGGCGACGGCCTTGCCGGCGGTGTCTTTGATCTGGTCGGTCCACTGCTTGCGCACCAGGTCCTTCACGGCGGCGGGCAGGGGCACGTAGTCGAGGTCGTCGGCCGCCTTGTCGCCGTTGACATAGGCCCACTCGAAGAACTTCAGCGCGGCGCTGGCCTGGGCCGCCTTGTCCTGCGACTTGAACATCAGGATGTAGGTCGGGTTGGTCAGCGGCCAGGCGGTCTTGCCGGGCTGGTCGGTGGTGATCTGGTAGAAGGTCTTGTTCCAGTCAGCGCCGGCGGCGGCGGCCTTGAAGGCGTCGTCGCTCGGGTTGACCCACTGGCCGTCCTTGTTCTTCAGTTGGACGTAGTTCATCTTGTTCTGCTTCACATAGGCGTACTCGACGTAGCCGATGGAATTGGGCAGGCGCTGCACGAAGGCGGCGACGCCCTCGTTGCCCTTGCCGGCCGTGCCAGCCAGCCACTTGACCGTCGTGCCTTCGCCGACCTTCGTCTTCCAGTCTTCGCTGACCTTGGACAGGTAGTTGGTGAAGATGAAGGTCGTGCCCGAGCCGTCGGCGCGTGCCACCGGCGCGATGGCCGCGTCAGGCAGCGCGACACCCGGGTTCAGCGCGGTGATGGCCGCGTCGTTCCACTTGGTGACCTTGCCGAGGTAGATGTCGGCCAGCACAGGGCCGGTCAGCTTGATCTGGCCCGGGGCGATGCCCTTGATGTTGACGACGGGCACGACGCCGCCGATGACCATCGGGAACTGCACGAGGCCGTCCTTGGCGAGTTCGTCGTCCTTCAGCGGCATGTCGGAGGCGCCGAAGTCGACCGTCTTGGCCTTGATCTGGCGGATGCCGGCGCCGGAGCCGACGGACTGGTAGTTGATGCGGGCGCCGGTGGCCTTGTTGTAGGCATCGGCCCACTTGGCGTAGATGGGCGCCGGGAAGGTGGCGCCAGCGCCGGTCACGTCCTGGGCAAGGGCCACCTGGGCGCCAAACAGGCTCGCGACGATTGCGAGCGACTTGCTGACCTGGACAAAGTTCATCTGAGACACCTTCCGCGTGGCGGTTTTGACGATGACCGTCATCCTAGGGATCGAATGTGACGATTCAGTGACCTCCCCGTCATTTACCCGGAGATTGGAGCGCGTCGAGGGGCGGCTGGGAAGCGCTCTGAACCGCTTTGTGACACTGTCATTTTCGGTTCATGCAATCGTCATATCCCGCTTCTAGAGTCCCGGCCAGCCGTTTACCGACCCAACCGGAGCTTCCGACATGATCCGCCGCACCTCCTTGATCGCCCTGGCCGCCAGCGCCCTGCTGGCCGCCTGCGCCTCTGCGCCCACAGCGCCCGCCCCGGCGCCGCTGGCCGACACACTGGCCCGCGACCCGCAGCTCAGCACCTTCAACCGCCTGGTGGCCCAGGCCGGCCTGGTGGACGAGTTGCGCGCCGCCGGCCCGCTGACCGTCTTCGCCCCCAGCGACGAGGCCTTCAAGGCCGTGCCGGCCAAGACGCTGGAAGCGCTGGCCGCCGACCCGGCCCAGCTCAAAGCCGTGCTGGGCTATCACGTCATCGACGGCCGCGTGGCTGCCGCCGATGTGAAACCGGGCGTTGCCAAGACCCACCAGGGCGCGACCCTGGCCCTGGCCAAGGCCGGCAGCTTCGTCACCGTGGACGACGCCGTCGTGCAGCAGGCCGACATCGTCGCGACCAATGGCGTGGCCCATGTCGTCGACCGCGTGCTGATGCCGCCGAAGAAGTAACTGCTGCCGAGAGAAACAAGAAGGCCGCCCGAGGGCGGCCTTTCTCATAGCATTTCGGGCCGAGCGCTGGGCCGCTCCCGAGCCGGCCCGCTTTGGCGATGTGCTCGCGGCTCGATGCCGAGAGCATCGCCGTCCCCGCGGGGGACCGACCAGACTCGCTCGCGTTCAGCGATGCGAGGTTGGGCGAGGGGCAGTTTCACTTCAGGCCGAGATCGCGTCCACCAGGCGCTGGGCGCAGCGTTGGGCCACCGCGGCATCAGAGGCCTCGACCATGACGCGCAGCAGTGGCTCGGTGCCGGAAGCACGGATCAGGATGCGGCCCTTGTTGCCGAGCTCGGCCGTGACCGCCGATTGCTCGTCGGCGAGGCGGGTGCTGCTCTTCCAGTCCTGGCCGGCCTGCAGGCGCACATTGATCAGCGTCTGCGGGAACAGCTCCACGCCCTGCAATTGCTCCGACAGGCTGCGCCCGCTGCGGCAGACGGCCTGCAGCACCAGCAGCGCGCTGACGATGCCATCGCCGGTCGTGTGCTTGTCCAGCGCCAGCAGATGGCCCGAGCCCTCGCCGCCCAGCTGCCAGCCGCGCGCGGCCAGCTCTTCCAGCACATAGCGGTCGCCGACCTTGGCACGCACGAAATCGACGTCGCGCGCGCGCAGTGCCAGCTCGACGGCCATATTGGTCATCAGCGTGCCGACGGCACCCGGCACGCGCAGGCCCTGGGCCAGACGGTCGGCCACCATCACATAGAGCAGTTCGTCGCCGTTGTAGAGGCGGCCGTTGGCATCCACCAGCTGCAGGCGGTCGGCATCGCCGTCCAGCGCCACGCCGTAGTCCGCGCCATTGGCCTTGACGGCCTCGACCAGGGCACCGGGCGCCGTCGCGCCGAAGCCGGCATTGATGTTGAAGCCGTCAGGCTTGCAGCCGATGGAGATGACCTCGGCGCCCAGTTCGTGGAAG
This sequence comes from Roseateles sp. P2_H4, assembly GCF_056403315.1. NCBI lineage: Bacteria > Pseudomonadati > Pseudomonadota > Betaproteobacteria > Burkholderiales > Sphaerotilaceae > Roseateles > Roseateles sp. P2_H4. The sequence goes on from NZ_JBFUFR010000050.1 coordinate 13,596, forward strand.
ACGTCGGGGGCGACGTGATAGGCCGCGCCATGGGCCGCGTCGACGACGATCTTCAGCCCCTTGAGCGTCAGGTCGGAGCCGAAGCTGTTCTTGCAGAACTCGATGTAGCGGCCGCGGGCGTCTTCCAGGCGCTTGGCGCGGCCGAGGCTGGCCGAGTCCACCCACTGCGGTGCCTCTTCCAGCGCGGCTTCGACGGCCAGCTCCCAGGCATCGGGCAATTTCTCGCCTTTGGCGGAGAAGAACTTGATGCCGTTGTCGGCGAAGGGATTGTGCGAGGCGCTGATGACGACGCCCAGGTCCAGGCGCAGGGCCCGCGTCAGGTAGGCGACGCCCGGCGTCGGCAGCGGGCCGGTCAGCAGCACGTTGACGCCCGCGGAGGCGAAGCCGGCCTCCAGGGCGGATTCGAGCATGTAGCCGGAGATGCGCGTGTCCTTGCCGATCAGCACCGTCGGGCGCTTGGACGTGTTGCGCAGCACGCGACCCACCGCATGACCCAGGCGCAGCATGAAGTCCGGCGTGATCGGGCCCTGGCCCACCGTGCCTCGAATGCCGTCGGTTCCAAAATACTTGCGGGCCATCGAGCTCATCCTTCTATTCAATGGCCGGGATTGTCGCCGCATCGACTGCGGCCCAGACCTTGAGGGCGTCCACCGTGGCCGGGACATCGTGCACACGAATCACGTTCGCGCCCGCGCTGACGGCCCGCAGCGCCGCGGCSAGGCTGGCAGCCAGGCGCTGGTCCACCGGCCGGCCGGTGATGTCGCCCAGCGTGCGCTTGCGTGACCAGCCCACCAGCAGCGGGTAGCCCAGTTCGGTCAGGCGCCGCTGGCCGGCCAGCAGCTGGAGGTTGTGTTCGGCGGTCTTCGCAAAGCCGTAGCCGGGGTCCAGCGCAATGCAGTCGGCCGGGATGCCCGAGCCCAGTGCGGCCTGGGCGCGCTGGGCCAGGAAGGCGCCCACTTCGGCCACGACGTCGCCATAGACGGCCAGGTCCATCATCGACGCCGGCTCGCCGCGCATATGCATCAGGCAGACGCCCGCACCGCTGCCCGCCACGGCCGCCAGCGCGCCGGGCGCCTGCAAGGCCAGCACGTCGTTGACGATGTCCACGCCGCCATCCAGCGCACGCCGCATGACCTCGGGCTTGCAGGTGTCGACAGAGACCGGCACGCCCAGCGTCACGGCCGCGGACAGCACCTCGGCAATACGCGCCCATTCGCTGTCGGCATCGACGCGCGGTGCGCCGGGGCGGGTCGATTCACCGCCAATGTCGAGGATGTCGACGCCCTCGGCGACGAGGCGCTCGCAGTGCGCGATCGCCGTGCGCGTGTCGTCATGCCGGCCGCCATCTGAAAACGAATCCGGCGTCACATTGACGATGCCCATCACACGGGGGYGACTCAGATCGATGCGGAAGCGGCGGGTCTGCCAATGCATGTGGGCTCGGAATTGAAAACGGGCCCGGTGTAAGCCGGGCCCGTCGTTGGGGTGTGGATCAGGCCGCGGCGGGGGCGCCGTCGGTGCTGACCGGGGGCGTGCCGCCGCCGGTCGGGCCACTCGCGGTCGGCTTGTCGTCAGGCGCGCGCGGCGGGCGACCGGCCATGATGTCCAGGATCTGGTCGCGGTCGATGGTTTCCCACTTCATCAGCGCCTCGGTCATGACCTCGACCTTGTCCTTGTTGTCCTCGAGGATCTTCTGGGCCACGGCGTACTGCTGGTCGAGGATGCGGCGGATTTCGCTGTCGACCTTCTGCTGCGTGGTCTCGCTGATGTTGGTCGTCTTGGTCATGCTGCGGCCGAGGAAGACTTCGCCTTCGTTCTCGGCATACACCATCGGGCCGAGGGCCTCGCTCATGCCATAGCGCGTGACCATGTCGCGGGCCATGCGGGTGGCGCGCTCATAGTCGTTGGAGGCGCCGGTCGAGATGTCGTGGACGAACAGGTCCTCGGCAATGCGGCCACCGAACATGATGCTGATGCTGTTGAGCATCTGCTTGAAGTACAGGCTGTGCTGGTCACGCTCGGGCAGCTGCCAGGTCACGCCCAGCGCACGGCCGCGCGGCATGACGGTGACCTTGTGGACCGGGTCGGTACCGGGCAACAGTTCGGCGACGACGGCATGGCCGGACTCGTGATACGCCGTGGCGCGCTTCTCGTCCTCGGTCATGACCATGCTCTTGCGCTCGGGGCCCATGTAGAGCTTGTCCTTGGCGCGCTCGAAGTCGATCATTTCCACCAGGCGGCCGTTGCGGCGCGCCGCGAACAGGGCAGCCTCGTTGACGAGGTTGGCCAGGTCGGCACCGCTCATGCCAGGCGTGCCGCGGGCGAGGATGGACGCGTTGACGTCCTGGCCGATGGGCACCTTGCGCATGTGCACGTTCAGGATCTGCTCACGGCCACGGATGTCCGGCAGCGTCACATAAACCTGGCGGTCGAAGCGGCCGGGGCGCAGCAGGGCCGGGTCGAGGATGTCGGGTCGGTTGGTGGCCGCCACGACGATGACGCCGAGATTGGTCTCGAAGCCGTCCATCTCGACCAGCATCTGGTTCAGCGTCTGCTCGCGCTCGTCATTGCCACCACCGAGGCCCGCGCCACGATGGCGGCCGACGGCGTCGATTTCGTCGATGAAGATGATGCAGGGCGCGCTCTTCTTGGCCTGCTCGAACATGTCGCGCACGCGGGCCGCGCCGACGCCGACGAACATCTCGACGAAATCGGAGCCCGAAATCGTGAAGAAGGGAACCTTGGCCTCGCCGGCAATGGACTTGGCCAGCAGCGTCTTGCCGGTGCCGGGAGGGCCGACGAGCAGCACACCGCGGGGAATGCGGCCGCCGAGCTTCTGGAATTTCTGCGGGTCCTTCAGGAAGTCGACCAGCTCCTTCACCTCTTCCTTGGCCTCGTCGCAACCGGCGACGTCAGCGAAGGTGATGGAGTTGCTGGCTTCATCCAGCATGCGGGCCTTGCTCTTGCCGAAGCTGAACGCGCCGCCCTTCCCGCCGCCCTGCATCTGGCGCATGAAGTAGACCCAGACGCCGATCAGCAGCAGCATCGGTGTCCAGTTGATCAGCATGCTGACCAGGAAGCTCTGCTCCTCGCGCGGCTTGACGTCGAACTTGACGCCGTTGTTGCGCAGGTCGCCCACCAGGCCCTGGTCCTTGGCGGTGGCCAGGGTGCGCAGCTTGTTGCCGTCGGTGTCTTCGGCGACCACATCGCCGGCGAAACCATCCGGCAGGACGACCGACTTGATGCGGCGGGCCTGCACCAGGTCAAGGAATTCGGAATAGGTCACTTGCTTGCCGGGGGCGGTCGTGCCACCGAACTGCTTCACGACCGTGAACAGCACCAGGGCGATCACGATCCAGACGGCAAACTTCGAAAACCATTGATTGTTCACTACGACTCCTTGGCCCTGATGGCCCAGCGCGGGTTTCAGGACAGTGGGGGCGATTTTAGGGGCGGCAAGGGGGTAGCCCCTGTAATCAGCGGTTTTTCAGCCCCATGCCCACCAAGAATGTCTCGGAAGAGCGGATGCGGGAGGCCTTGGGCTTCACGACCTTGAAGACCTTGAAATGCGCCTTGAAGAGGGTCACGAGCTCGTCGTAACCACTGCCGTGAAAGACCTTGGCCACCAGCGTGCCGTCGGGCTTGAGGTGGCTGCTGGCGAAATCCACGGCCAGCTCGACCAGGCCGGAGATGCGGGCAGCATCGGTGGACGCAATACCCGACATATTGGGCGCCATGTCCGACACGACGACGTCCACCGGCCGGCCGGCCAGCGCGGCTTCCAGTTCGGCCAGGACGGCGTCTTCCTGGAAATCGCCCTGGATGAACTGCACCCCCTCGATGGGCTCGAACTCCAGCACGTCCAGCGCGATGATGGTGCCGTTGAGCTGGCCCACCGCCGCCCCACCCCGCCCTGCCTCCGTGGGCGCGAAACGCCGGCGCAGGTACTGGCTCCAGGCACCTGGCGTGCAGCCCAGATCGACGACCACCTGGCCCGGGCGGATCAGCTTCAGCTCCTCGTCGATCTCCTTGAGCTTGTAGGCCGCGCGGGAGCGATAATCGTCCTTCTGCGCCTGCTGCACATAGGGATCCGAGACATGGTTGTTCAACCACGCCTTGTTGAGCTTTTTGCTTTTGGTTTGAGTTTTCATGCCTACGGGATAATACGGGGATGCCTCAAATCATCCTGACCCCTGCCCAGCGCAAGGACAAGCGCTCCGACGCCCACCATCTCGACCCCGTCGTGATGATCGGCGGCGACGGCCTCACACCGGCCGTCGTCAAGGAAACCGACGCCGCGCTGAAGGCCCACGGCCTGATCAAGGTGCGGGTGCTCGGCGATGACCGCGCGGCCCGCGAGGAAATGTTCGCCCAGCTCTGCGACGAGTTGAACGCGGCGCCTATCCAGCACATCGGCAAGCTGCTGGTGCTGTGGCGACCGATTCCCGAGAAAGCGGCCGCCGAGCGCACCGATGCCCGGCCCGGCCCGCGCGTGGTCAAGATCGTCAAGTTCTCCAAGAGCGGCAACGGCCGACCCCAGGTCACCAAGCTCAAGGTGCTGGGCAACCAGCGCGTCGCCCAGGGCGGTGAGCTCAAGCGCGCCAAGCGCCGCATGACCAGCGTCAAGAAGAACGTCTCGGACTGAGTCTCCAGGCCAGGGCCAGCACGGCCAGGCCCTTGACCGCGAAGAAGGCCAGCGAGGCGCCATGCAGCGCCCCGAAGGACGCCACGCCGGCACCGGCGCGTGCGTCCGCCATCAGGGGCTGCAGGCCGTAATAGCCGGCGATGGTGCAGAACAGCGCCACGGCCGGCAGCAACAGCGCCACCGAAAAGACGTTGCTCGCTGCACCCGCCTCGACCGCATCACGCGCCAGGCGGCGCTCCAGCAGCATCAGGATCAATGCCGCCGCCAGGCTGACCTGGGCCTCGAGGCTGAACAGCCGACCGACCACCAGGCCGGCCTGAGCCCGCTCCAGCACCGCGAAGGCGCTGGGCGCTGCAGCGAAGGCCACACAAAGCAAAAAGCCGCCCCAAAGGGCGGCCAGCAGCGCTTGAAGCCGCACCCACATCAGACGTAGCGGACTTCGACGATTTCGTAGCGCTTGATGCCGCCGGGAGCCTGCACTTCGGCCACGTCGCCGGCTTCCTTGCCGATCAGCGCGCGCGCAATAGGCGAGCCCACCGAGATGCGGCCCAGCTTGATGTCGGCCTCGTCATCGCCGGTGATCTGGTAGGTCACTTCGGTGCCGCTGGCTTCCTCTTCCAGGTCCACCGTCGCGCCGAAGACGACGCGGCCGCCGGCGTCCAGCGACGAGGGATCGATGATCTGCGCCGCCGCGAGCTTGCCTTCGATCTCGAGGATGCGGCCTTCGATGAAGCCCTGCTTGTCCTTGGCCGCGTCGTATTCGGCGTTTTCGCTCAGGTCACCCTGGGCGCGCGCCTCGGCGATCGCCTGGACGACGGCGTGGCGCTCGACGGTCTTGAGGCGATGCAGCTCGGCCTTGAGCGCCTCGGCGCCGCGCTTGGTCAGGGGAATGGTCGTCATGTCGTCAGTGGCGCTCGGCCGCCCGGAGCCGCTGACCGCCCCCTCGGGGGGCAGCTAGCAACGCGAGCGTGGGGGCGCTGGTTATATCGATGGGCAAAAAGAGTTCCGCCGCTGCGGCCCGGTCGGGCTGCTGCGGCGGAATCGATGAGCTGTAGTTTAAGCCAGCTCGGCGTGCAGTTCCTGCAGGGATTGCACGGTCAGGCCGTCACGGTGTTTCATGCCCTCGACCGCGGCTTCGCAGCCCGCCATCGTCGTGTAATAGGTCACGCGGCTGGCCAGTGCCGCCTGGCGGATGTAGCGGCTGTCGGCGATGGCCGTGCGCGTCTCGTCCACCGTCGTGAAGACGAGCTGGATGTCGCCGCCCTTGAGCGCATCGACGATGTGCGGGCGCCCGTCCTTGATCTTGTTGATCAGCTTGACCGGCACGCCGGCTTCCGTGATGGCGGCGGCCGTGCCCTTGGTCGCCACGATGCCGAAGCCCAGCGCATGCAGGTCCTTGGCGATGGCGACCGCGCGGGTCTTGTCGCTGTTCTTGATCGTGATCAAGACATTGCCTTGGCGCGGCAGTCGCGAGCCCGCGCCGATCTGGCTCTTCAGCATTGCCTCGCCGAAGGTCCGGGCTGAGCCCATCACCTCGCCCGTCGAACGCATTTCGGGGCTGAGGATGGGGTCCACACCCGGGAACTTGTTGAACGGGAAGACGGCTTCCTTGACGCTGAAGTAAGGCGGGATCACTTCGGCCGGCACGCGGCCCTTGCGGTCGCGCTGGTCGACCAGCTTCTGGCCGGCCATGCAGCGCGCGGCGATCTTGGCGAGTTGCTGCCCGGTGGCCTTGGACACATAGGGCACCGTGCGCGAGGCGCGCGGATTCACTTCCAGCACATAGACGGTGCAGGCCGCCAGGCCCGCGGTCACGTCGCCCTGGATGGCGAACTGCACATTCATCAGGCCGACGACCTTCAGCGCCTTGGCCATCGCGGCCGTCTGGCGGCGCAACTCGTCCTGCAGGTCGGCCGCCAGCGTGTAGGGCGGCAACGAGCAGGCCGAGTCGCCGCTGTGGATGCCGGCCGCCTCGATGTGCTCCATGATGCCGCCGATCATCACGTCGCCGGAGGCGTCGGCGATGCAGTCGACGTCGACCTCGACGGCATCCTCCAGGAAGCGGTCCAGCAGCACCGGCGACTTCTCCGACACGCGCACGGCTTCGCGCATATAGCGCTCTAGGTCCTTGTCGCCGTGCACGATCTCCATCGCGCGGCCGCCCAGCACATAGCTCGGGCGCACGACCAGCGGGTAGCCGATCTCGTTGGCCAGCGCGACGGCTTGCTCTTCGGTGCGCGCGGTGCGATTGGGCGGCTGGCGCAGGCCCAGCTCGTGCAGCAGCTTCTGGAAGCGCTCGCGGTCCTCGGCGATGTCGATGGAATCAGGCGTGGTGCCGATGATGGGCACGCCGGCGCGCTCCAGGTCCAGCGCCAGCTTCAGCGGCGTCTGGCCGCCGTACTGCACGATGACGCCAACCGGCTTTTCCTTGTCGACGATCTCGAGCACGTCTTCCAGCGTGACCGATTCGAAGTAGAGGCGGTCCGAGGTGTCGTAGTCGGTCGACACGGTTTCGGGATTGCAGTTGACCATGATGGTCTCGTAGCCGTCCTCGCGCATAGCGAGTGCGGCGTGCACGCAGCAATAGTCGAACTCGATGCCCTGGCCGATGCGGTTCGGGCCACCGCCCAGCACCATGATCTTCTTCTTGTCGGTCGGGTTGGCCTCGCACTCGGCGTCCGCACCTTCGTACGTGGAGTACATATAGGCCGTCTGCGTGGCGAACTCGGCCGCGCAGGTGTCCACGCGCTTGTAGACGGGGCGCACCTTCAGCGCATGGCGGCGCTCACGCACGGCGTGCTGGTGGGTGCCCAGCAGCTTGGCCAGGCGCTTGTCCGAGAAGCCCTTGCTCTYCAGCAGGCGCAGCTCGGCTTCGGTGATGGACTCGATGGCGCGGCCCTTCAGCTCGCCTTCGATCTGCACCAGCTGCTCGATCTGGGCGAGGAACCACGGGTCCACCGCGGTCTCCTCGTAGATCTCGTCCAGCGACATGCCGATGCGGAAAGCATCGGCCAGGTAGAGGATGCGCTCGGGGCCGGCTTCGCCGATCTCCTGCACGATGTCTTCGCGGTCGGTCGAACGCTCGGTCAGGCCGTCGATGCCGGTCTCCAGGCCGCGCAGGGCCTTCTGGAAGGATTCCTGGAAGGTGCGGCCCATGGCCATCACCTCGCCCACCGACTTCATCTGCGTCGTCAGGCGCGAGTCGGCCATCGGGAACTTCTCGAAGGCGAAGCGCGGGATCTTGGTGACGACGTAGTCGATGCTGGGCTCGAAGCTCGCCGGCGTGATGCCGCCGGTGATGTCGTTCTTCAGCTCGTCCAGCGTGTAGCCCACGGCCAGCTTGGCGGCGATCTTGGCGATCGGGAAGCCGGTGGCCTTGGAGGCCAGCGCCGAGGAGCGCGACACGCGCGGGTTCATCTCGATGACGACCATGCGGCCGTCCTTCGGATTGATGGAGAACTGCACGTTGGAGCCGCCGGTGTCAACGCCGATCTCGCGCAGGATGGCGATGCTGGCGTTGCGCAGCAGCTGGTATTCCTTGTCCGACAGCGTCTGCGACGGCGCCACGGTGATGGAGTCACCGGTGTGGATGCCCATCGGGTCCAGGTTCTCGATGGAGCAGACGATGATGCAGTTGTCCGCCTTGTCGCGGACGACCTCCATCTCGTATTCCTTCCAGCCGATCAGGCTCTCTTCAATGAGCAGCTCGTTGGTGGGAGACAGGTCCAGGCCGCGCTTGCAGATGGTCTCGAACTCTTCCGGGTTGTAGGCGATGCCGCCACCCGAACCGCCAAGCGTGAAGCTGGGGCGGATGACCATCGGGAAGCCCGCGCCGCCGATCTCGGCGTGGATGCGCTTCTGCACGCTCCAGGCCTCTTCCAGCGAATGCGCGATGCCGGACCGGGCCGAGCCCAGGCCGATCTTGGTCATCGCGTCCTTGAACTTGAGGCGGTCCTCGGCCTTCTCGATCGCATGCTCGTTGGCACCAATCATCTCGACGTTGTACTTGGCCAGCACGCCATGTTTGTGCAGGTCCAGCGCGCAGTTCAGCGCCGTCTGGCCGCCCATGGTCGGCAGCACCGCATCCGGGCGCTCCTTGGCGATGATCTTCTCGACCACCTGCCAGGTGATGGGCTCGATGTAGGTGACGTCCGCCGTGTCCGGGTCCGTCATGATGGTCGCGGGGTTGCTGTTGACCAGCACGACCTTGTAGCCCTCCTCGCGCAGGGCCTTGCAGGCCTGGGCGCCGGAGTAATCGAACTCGCAGGCCTGGCCAATGATGATCGGGCCCGCGCCGATGATGAGGATGGTCTTGAGGTCTGTACGTTTTGGCATGGCTTGCGAGTCTTCTTAGAGCGTGGCCGTGGCCAGCTTGGCCCCGAACCCAACGAAAAGTGCACCGACGCCGGCATTGGCGACGCCAGAGAGACGACGGCGGGCACGGAAGGCCGCTGCAAGGCGGGCGCCGGCGAAGATCAGCGTCGAGAGATAGATGAAGCTCAACACCTGGATGATGGAACCCAGGATCAGGAAGGTCAGCGCCGGATGCGGATAGGCCGGGTCGACGAACTGGATGAAGAAGGACAGCAGGAAGGCGATGGCCTTGGGGTTGAGCAGGCTGACGACCAGGGCCTTGCGGAAGGGCTGGCTGGCGTCGACGACGCGCGGCGCCTCATCGGCCTTCGCATCACCGCGCCAGGTGCTCAGCGCGCCGCGCAGCAGCTGGATGCCGATCCAGCCGAGGTAGACCGCGCCGACCATCTTCACGACGAAGAAGATCTGCGGGCTGGCCATCAGCAGCGACGCGCCGCCAGCAGCGGCGGCCGTCATCAGCAGCGTGTCGCCGACGAACACGCCGCAGGCCGCGCCGTAGCCGGTGCGAACGCCGCGCTGCGCCGCAACGGACAGCACATAGATCGAATTGGGCCCGGGCAGCAGGATGATGAAGATCGCCGCCGCGAGGAAGGTGCCGAGATCGGTGATGCCGAACATGTGCAGGCCCTCCTTCAGGACTTGTTCATCAGGGACAGGAAACGGTCGAACAGATAGGCAATGTCATGCGGGCCGGGGCTGGCTTCCGGGTGGCCCTGGAAGCTGAAGGCCGGCTTGTCGGTGCGGGCGATGCCCTGCAGCGTGCCATCGAACAGGCTGACGTGCGTGGCGCGCAGATTGGCCGGCAGCGTGTCGGGGTCGACCGCGAAGCCGTGGTTCTGGCTGGTGATGCCGACGCGGCCGCTGTCCAGGTCCTTGACCGGGTGGTTGGCGCCGTGGTGGCCGAACTTCATCTTGAAGGTCTTGGCACCGCTGGCCAGCGCCAGGATCTGGTGGCCCAGGCAGATGCCGAAGACGGGAATGCCGGACTCGATCAACTGGGCCGTGGCCTTGATGGCGTAGTCGCAGGGCTCCGGGTCGCCGGGGCCGTTGGACAGGAAGACGCCGTCCGGCTCCAGGTCGAACACGGCGCTGGCGGGCGTCTGAGCCGGCACGACGGTGACCTTGCAGCCGCGCTCGGCCAGCATGCGCAGGATGTTGAGCTTGACGCCGAAGTCGTAGGCGACGACGTGGAACTTCGGGTTGGTTTGCGTACCGTAGCCGCTGCCGAGCTTCCACTCGGTCTGCGTCCAGGTTTCGTTCTCGGTGCGGCTGACGACCTTGGCCAGGTCCAGGCCGGACATCGACGGTGCAGCCTTGGCCGCGGCGACTGCCGTGTCGACATGGGCTTGCGTCAGCGCTTCGCCGGCGGTCAGCGCCAGGATGCAGCCGTTCTGGGCGCCTTTGGTGCGCAGCACGCGGGTCAGGCGGCGGGTGTCGAGGCCGGCGATAGCCACGGTGCCCTCGTCACGCAGGTATTGGTCCAACGTGCGGCCGCTGCGGAAGTTGGACGCGCGCAGCGGCAGGTCCTTGATGACGAGGCCGGCGGCGAAGACCTTGGAGGCCTCGACGTCCTCGTCGCTGACGCCATAGCTGCCGATGTGCGGATACGTCAGCGTGACGATCTGCTTGCAGTAGCTGGGGTCGGTCAGGATTTCCTGGTAGCCCGACAGCGCGGTGTTGAACACCACTTCGCCGACGGTCTGGCCCACGGCGCCGATGGACTGACCTCGGAACACCGTCCCATCCGCCAGAGCCAGGATTGCTTGAGGGGGATGGAGCAGGTCAGCCAGCACGAGAAAGTCTCCGCAAGTGGGGCGCGTGCCCAGCATCAACCCGCCCGAGAGCGGATCAATTTGAGGAAACCGAGGAGGTTTTCGCCGGGCAGCAGATGGGTTCAGGTAAACCCATCGAGTATAGCCGACTGGGGTTAGTACGGAGGCTTCGTGACCACCTCGCGACGGCTTCGTGACGCCGCAAAGTACCGCCTCAAAGCGCTGCGATGCCCGCCTTGGCGATTTCGGCGTCTTCGCTGGACTTGACGCCACTGACGCCGACCGCGCCCACGCACTGGCCGTCGACGAGGATGGGCACGCCGCCCTCCAGCAGGCCGTGCATGCCCGGCACGCTGAGGAAGGACTGACGGCCGCCGTTGATCATGTCCTCGTAGATCTTGGATTCACGCCGGCCCAATGCCGAGGTGTGCGCCTTGGCGGGTGCAAACAGGGCCGAACTGGGCGAGGCGCCATCCAGGCGCTGCAGCCACAGCAGATGGCCGCCGGCGTCGACGATGGCGATGGATACCGCCCAGCCCTTGCTGAGGGCATGGGCTTCCGCGGCGGCGGCGATGCGTTTGACGTCGGCGAGTTCGAGTTGAGATTGCTGTTTCATGGTCTTGCTTTCCAAGGGATAGGCCCCAATGTAGCGGCCTGGCGGGAGCCTAGAATTCCCGCGGTTAACTTGTCCCCGGAGCATCGTCATGAACGAGAGTCTGCAAAATTCCTATGGCTACGCCGGCGGCCTGGCCGTCGACCGCCAGCGCGTGCTGCGCAACACCTACTGGCTGCTGGCCCTGTCGCTGGTGCCGACGGTGCTGGGCGCCTGGATCGGCGTGTCCACCGGCTTCATGGCCAAGATGGGCTTCGGCATCAGCACCGCGGTCTTCTTCATCGGCGCCTTCGGCCTGATGTTCGTCATCGAGAAGACCAAGAACAGCAGCGCGGGCGTCGTGGCCCTGCTGGGCTTCACCTTCTTCATGGGCTTGATGCTGTCGCGACTGATCGCCCAGGTGCTGGGTTACCGCAACGGCGCCAGCCTGGTCATGACGGCCTTCGGCGGCACGGCAGCGGTCTTCTTCACGATGGCCACGCTGGCCACCGTCATCAAGCGCGACCTGTCGTCCATGGGCAAGTTCCTGGCGGTCGGCGCCGTCGTGCTGTTCGTGGCCTGCATCGCCAACATCTTCCTGCAATCCTCAGCGCTGATGCTGACCATCCTGGTGCTGATGTTGGGCGTGTTCTCGGCCTTCATGCTGTACGACATCAAGCGCGTCATCGATGGCGGCGAGACCAACTACATCAGCGCCACGCTGGCCATCTACCTGGACATCTACAACGTGTTCCAGAGCCTGCTGTCCCTGCTGGGCATCTTCGGCGGCGAGCGCGACTGAGCGTTTTCCAGCCCAATGAAAAAGGCGGCCTCGGCCGCCTTTTCTCTTGGGGCGTCACGGTTTACTAGGGCTTGTAATTCTTCAGTACAAAGGGCGCGCTGAGCACGATGGGCTGGCCAATCTGGCCCAGCTGCAGCGCGAGGTTGACCGTGCCGCCGGCAAAGCTGTCGGCCGCCACGCCGCCGATGGCGATGGGCTCCAGCTTGCTGGTCAGCGTCACGGAGCCCGAGATCACGGCCGTATAGGGCGGCGCGCCGACCTGCAGCAGCATGGGTACGACGACCTTGGCCTTGGCGTCCTCGGTGTCCAGCCGAGCCCAGGCGATGACTTGCAGCTTGTCGCCCTTGGCGATGCTGCCTTGCAATGGCACGACGGCACCAATGTCCCAGGGGTTGGGCTTGCTTGAGGCCAAGGCCACACGCAGGCAGACCTTGCCGGTCGCGGCGCAAGGCACCTGCTCAGTGGACTGGCCGTCGCCATAGACCGACCAGGCCGTGACGCGCGGGGTATTGATCAGGTAGTCCAGCGCCGGGTCCGTCGCCCGGGCCGCAGGTGCCGCCACGCCAGCCTTCTCCGGCACCAGGGCGCCATGGATGGGCTTGACCCAGCCGTCGGCCTTCATATCCCACAGCACGAAATCGGAGTCGAACTGCCAGTAAGACCACGCAAAGCCGCGCGCCTCGGCCGCGCGGGCCACGGCAGCCGTCCAGCCCACACGCTGCGCCATGCCAGCGCTCTCCAGCGCACCGAACTCGCCCATCAGGATGGGCCGGCCGGTCTTGTCTGCCCAGGTCTTGACGAAGTCCAGGTCCTTCTGCAGCTTCTCCCGGTCAGCCGTGGTGCCCCAGGTCACGCCGGACATCTTCTGGAACTGCGGTGTCCAGCTCGCACCTTGGTGCGTGAACTCCATCGGCGTGTAGTAGTGGAAGGTGACGATGAGGCGCCGGTCGGACTCGGGCAGGCGCAAGCTGTCCAGATGCTCCATCGAGTTCCAGCCCTTGGGGCCGACGATGACGCGCCGGGTCGGGTTGGACTCGCGGATGATGGCCAGGTTCTCGGCCAGCATGTCGTTCCAGACCGCGTCGGCCGCGCCGTTGGGCTCGTTCAGGATCTCGAAGATCACCGCATCCGGCGAGCCCTTGTAGCGCGCCGCGACCTGACGCCAGAAGGCCTTGAGCCGGGCTCGGCAAGGGTCGATGTCGGTCGCCTTGGCGCACTCGTTGAAGTTGTGCTCATCCAGGATGACCTGCAGGCCCGCCTTGAGGCCGGCGTCCACCAACTCGTCCAGCTGCTTGAACCACGCCGCTGACAAGCGGTTCTCCGCGTCCATATGAGCGAAGGCGTGCAGGTTGAAGCGCACGTGGTCGAAGCCGCCGTCGCGGATGACCTGCATATGCCGCGGCTGGAATCGCGCCTTGGCCGGTTCGGTCCAGATCGGGTCGTAGCCAACGATGTTGATGCCGCGCTTGAGCGCCGCCGGCATCGCGGCGCCATCCCCTTGCGCCTGGGCGGCCCCCGACAGGCCTAGCGCCAGCCAGGCCAGACCCAGGAGTCGAGCGAACTTGAATTGGATGAACATGGCCAGCCTCTTGTCTCCGGAATTCTTGTGGATAGATAAACACCACTAAACAGCAATGTTTATCTATTTTGTCCAGCAACCCGGAATCGACACCCCGGACTTACGCGGAGACAGGCGCAACTCAACCGTGGCGAGCCGGAGCCGCCACAGGCCGACCTGGTAGTGCTTCAGCGGTCAAAGACCGCGATGCTTTCGACGTGCGCCGTGTGCGGGAACATGTTGACGGCGCTGGCCGCCGTGCAGCGATAGCCCGCCACATTGACGAGCAGGCCGGCATCCCGCGCCAGCGTTGCCGGGTTGCAGCTGACGTAGACCATGCGCTTGGGCGGCGTCCAGCCGGGTGCCAGCGACGGGTCCTGGGCGATGTCGGCCACCGCCTTGGCCAGCGCAAAGGCGCCTTCGCGCGGTGGGTCGATGAGCCAGCGGTCGGCAACGCCGTCCAGGGCCAGCAGCTCGGGCGTCATCTCGAACAGATTGCGCGCGACGAAACTCGTCTTGTGCGCCAGGCCATTCGCGGCCGCGTTCTCGCGCGAGCGCTGCACCAGGGTCTCGCTGCCCTCGATGCCCAGCACCTCACGCGCTTTCGTCGCCAGCGGCAGCGTGAAATTGCCCAGGCCGCAGAACCAGTCGATGACGCGCTCGTCCGGCTGCACGGCCAGCAGGCGCAGCGCGCGGCCGACCAGCGTCGCGTTGATGTGCGGATTGACCTGGGTGAAATCCGTCGGCTTGAAAGGCATGGTCACGCCGAACTCGGGCAGACGGTAGGCCAGCTGCGGGCCGCCTTCGTCGAGCAGCTTGACCGTGTCCGGCCCCTTGGGCTGCAGCCACCACTGCACGCAGTGTTTGGCGGCGAACTCGCGCAGCAGCGCGATGTCGCCGTCAGGCAGCGGGTTCAGGTGGCGCAGCACCAGCGCGATGACCTCGTCGCCCATGGCCAGCTCGATCTGCGGCAGGCGGTCGCGCTCGGCCATGGCCATGATCAGCTCGCGCATCGGCATCAGCAGGTCGCTGACCACCTTGGGCACGACCTTGCAGACCTGCATGTCGGCCACATAGCGGCTCTTGCGCTCGTGGAAGCCGATCAGCACGACGCCCTTCTTCTGCACATAGCGCACCGAGAAGCGGGCGCGGTAGCGGTAGCCCCAGGTTGGTCCTTCGATGGGCCGCAGCAGCACTTCGGGCTTGACCTTGCCGAGATGCCAGAGCTGGTCTTCCACCACGCGCTGCTTGACGGCGACCTGGGCACCGGCCTGCAGATGTTGCATCTTGCAACCACCGCAGGCGCCCGCATGCAGGCCGAAATGCGGGCAGCCCGGCGTCACGCGCAGCGGGCTTTCCTTCTTGATCTCGGTGAGCTGGCCCTGCTCCCAGTTGTTCTTGCGGCGCGAGATCTGCGCCTTCACGATCTCGCCCGGCAAGGCGCCGTCGATGAAGACCACCTTGCCCTCGGCGTTGTGCGCCACGCCCTGCGCCTCAAGTTCGATGCTCTCGACCTTGAGCCAATCCGTTGTTGTTTGAGTCATCCCCGGATTATCCGAGGCTCGCACCAATGGTCAGAAGATCGAGTCCCGATCTACCCCGTGACGCATCATGTTGCGCTTCAACTTGGCCAGCGCCTCGATCTGGATCTGGCGGATGCGCTCGCGCGTGAGCTTCAGACGGATCGCCAGCACGTCGAGCGTCTCGGGCTCGCGGTCCGACAGGCCGTAGCGGCCCGACAGCACTTCGCGCTCGCGGTCGTTGAGGCTGGCCAAGCCGTGCTGCAGCAGTTCCTCGACCTCATGCGACAGGCGCAGGCCCATCGGGTCGATGGCCTGATCGTCGGCGACGAGGTCGAGCATGGACTCGCCGCCCTCGCCATTGCGGTCCACCGGCGAATCCAGCGAGCTCGGCAGTTCGGCATAGGCCAGCAGCTCGGCCACCTCGTCGACCGGGCGGCCCAGGGCCTGGGCGACGTCCTCGGCACGCACGCGGCCTTCGGAGCCGTTGGCACTCTGCAGCGCCTCGAGCGCGCGGCGAGCCTTCAGCACCTGGTTGAGCTCGCGCACGATGTGCACCGGCAGCCGCACGAGGCGGGCCTGATGCATCAGCGCGCGCTCGATGCTCTGGCGTATCCACCAGCTCGAATAGGTCGAGAAGCGGAAGCCCCGTTCGGGCTCGAACTTGCTGATGGCATGCATCAGGCCGAGGTTGCCTTCTTCGATGAGATCGCTCATCGGCAGGCCGCGGCCGAGGTAGTTCTTGGCGATGCTGACGACCAGGCGCAGGTTGTGCTCGATCATGGCCTGGCGGGCATCGAAATCACCCGCCCGCGCCGCCTGGGCCGTGTCGAACTCCTGTTGCGGCGTCAGCAGCGGCGTGCGGCGGATGTCGCGCAGATAGGCCTGCAGCGCGTTGCCGAGTTCAACCTCTTCACCCCCGTTGCGCGGCGCCTGGCCCTCTTCGGCACCACTCTCGGCGGCCGGCTCGGCATCGCCGCCGCCGTTCATCGCCGACAACATGATGGCGGGCTCGCCGCCATTGCTGCCGTGACCGTTGAGTTTGGGCGCAGCGCGTTTCATGACGTGGTCGCTGGCCCGGTGCATCGGCGTTCGCTAGCCGGCGCTTCTCAGCGCGCCGGCAGCAACTTGGCCGGATCGACAGGCTTGCCGAGCTTGCGCACTTCAAAGTGCAACTTGACGGTGTCACTCTCGGTGGAACCCATCTCGGCAATCCTCTGACCTTTGCGTACGACTTGGTCCTGCTCGACCAGCATCGCCCGGTTGTGGGCATACGCCGTCAGGTAGGTGCTGTTGTGCTTGATGATGACCAAGTTGCCGTAGCCGCGCAACCCCGAACCAGCGTAAACAACGCGACCATCGGCGACAGCCAGCACCGGGTCACCCGGTTTGCCTGCAAAGTCCAGGCCCTTGTTGCGCTGCTCGTCGAAACCGGCGCTGATGGATTGGCTGACCGGCCAGCCCCAGGCCATGCTGTCGTCTTCCGATGCGGCCGGCGTGGGCGAAGTCGTCGGCGTGGCCGGTGGCGCGCTCGCGGCGGCGACGGGCGGCTTGGCGTCCAGCGGGCGAGATTCGACCTTGCCCGCACCCGCAATGGGCTTGGACGTCACGGCATTGGCGTCGACGCCCGGCGGCACGACGCGCAGCACCTGCCCGACCTCGATGCGGTTGGGGTTCTCAAGGTTGTTCCACTTGGCCACATCGCGCCAGCTCTGGCCGTTGTCCAGCGCGATGCGGATCAGCGCATCACCCGGCTTGACGGTGTAGTAGCCAGCCTTGCYCGCGTTCTCGGCGCCCGGCAGCGGCGGCTTGACCTCGGGTGCGGACGCTGCCGATGCGGGTGCGGCCGGCGCCACGGCGGCCGTGGCCGGCTGGGGATTGCGGTCCTCGACCGGCGCGGGGTGACGCGGCGTGACGCCGCAGGCGCTCAGCAGCAGCGAGGTGGTGATGGCAGTGAATAAAAGGCGCAGGCTTGAGGGCATCGTGTGGCTAGAGCACGTTGGAAGGCCGACCCGATTGTGTGGCGCGGTGCGCCGACGGCCCAGTCAGAGGACGCCGGATTTTAGGGGGACGAAGAGCACGGCCTCATGCTCGCTGCGCGCCCAGCGGCTGACGCCCGCTTCGACAAGGTGATCCAGCACGACCAGCACCTGGCCCCGGCCGCTGGCCGCCGTCGGGGCGATGAGGCGCCCGCCGGGTGCCAGTTGCTCGGTCCAGGCGGCGGGAATGTCCTCGCCGCCGGCCGCCGCGATGATGCAGTCGAAGGGGCCGCTGGCCGCGTGGCCGAGGCGGCCGTCGCCCCAGATGAGGCGCGGCACGCGCGGCAGGCCGACGCGCTGCAGATTGAGCTTGGCCTTGTCATGCAGGCCCTGCAGGCGCTCGATGGACGTCAGCTGCCGCGCCAGCAACGCGATGACGGCGGCCTGGTAGCCGCAGCCCGTGCCGATTTCCAGCACCCGGCCCAGCGACCCGCGTTGGCGCGCTCCGGCGCCGGCCATCAGCAGGCCCAGCATGTGGGCAACGACCGAAGGCTTGGAGATGGTCTGGCCATGGCCGATGGGCAGGGCCGTGTCCTCATAGGCCTGGGCGGCCAGCGCGCTGTCGACGAACTCGTGGCGCGGCACGGTGGCCATCGCAGCGAGCACATGCTCGTCGAACTTGCCCTCGGCCCGCAGCCTGTCGACCATGCGCTGGCGCACGGCGCCGCTGTCCAGCCCCGTACCGCTGGGGCGCGCCAGCCGGGCTGCGTCCCGCGTGGCCTGGTGCAGATGGCGCTGCGGCATCAGCAGCTCACGCTGCGGTGACGTGGCCGACTTCAGGCTGGCAGGGAAGCGCTTGGGAGTGGACATGCCGTCACAGGCCCAGGCGCTGCGCCCAGGCGCCGAGAGCCGAATGTTCGGTGAGGTCGACCTGCAGCGGCGTGATCGACACCTGGCCGTTGGCGGTGGCGTGGAAATCCGTGCCCTCGCCGGCATCGCGGGCGTCACCGGCCGGGCCAATCCAGTAGATGGTTTCGCCGCGCGGGTTGACCTGCTCGATGATGCCTTCGCTGGAATGGCGCCGGCCCAGCCGGGTGATCTTGCGCGGCAGTTGGTCGGCGTCGGCCCGGTTGGGGATGTTGACGTTCAGCAGAAAGCCCTGGCCCAGGCCGCCCTTGATCACCTGCTCGACGACGCTGCGCGCCGTGCGCGCCGCCGCCTCCAGCTCGACCCAGCCCTTCTCGGACTGCGAGAAGGCGATGGACGGGATGCCGAACAGATAACCCTCGGTGGCCGCGGCGACGGTGCCGGAGTACAGCGTGTCGTCGCCCATGTTGGCGCCGTTGTTGATGCCCGACAGCACCAGGTCGGGCCGATAGCCCAGCAGGCCGGTCAAGGCGAGGTGAACACCGTCGGACGGCGTGCCGCTGACGTAGCGGAAGCCGTTGGCGGCGCGGTAGACGTTGAGGGGGCGGTTCAGCGTCAGCGAGTTGGAAGTGCCGCTGGCGTTCTGTTCGGGGGCGATGACCTCGATCTCGCCCAGGCCTTCACAGGCTTTCACCAGGGCCGCCAGGCCGGGCGCGAGGTAACCGTCGTCGTTGGAAATCAGGATGCGCATGGGGGCCAATTGTAGGGAGGGCGTCACCTGCGAGACCGGGTGTAACCACCTTGATTCCTATCATCGTGAATTCACGAAATCAGGAGACGACGATGAAGGCATGGCTCTGCGAGAACCCGGTGGGCGTCGAGGCGCTGCAATGGCGCGAACTGCCAGCCACTGCGCTGCCAGCGGGCCAGATCCGGGTTCAGATCAAGGCCGCCAGCCTGAATTTTCCTGACCTGCTCATCGTGCAGAACAAATACCAGATGAAGCCGCCCCTGCCCTTTGTGCCGGGCACGGAGTTCTCGGGCGTCGTCACCGAGGTGGGCGAAGGGGTCAAGGGCTTCGCCGTCGGCCAGCGCGTCGCGGCCTTCGGCGGCCTGGGCGGTTTCGCCACCGAGGTCTGCATCCCGGCCATGCTGGCCATGCCGCTACCCGATGGCTTCAGCTTCGAGGACGCGGCCGCCTTCATCTGCACCTATGCCACCAGCCACCACGCGCTGATGGACCGCGCGGCGCTGAAAGCCGGTGAGACCGTGCTCATCCTCGGCGCGGCCGGCGGCGTGGGCACGGCGGCCATCCAGATCGCCAAGGCCGCCGGCGCGCGCGTCATCGCCGCCGCCGGCAGCGATGCCAAATGTGAAGCCTGCAAGGGCCTGGGCGCCGACGCCGCGATCAACTACGCGACACAGAACCTGCGCGATGAGCTGAAGGCCCTGACCGGGGGCAAGGGCCCCGACATCATCTACGACCCGGTCGGCGGCGATCTGGCCGAAGCCGCCTTCCGTTCCATCGCCTGGCGTGGCCGCTATCTCGTCATCGGCTTCGCGCAAGGCCAGATCCCGGCGCTGCCGCTGAACCTGGCCCTGCTGAAGGGGGCGTCCCTGGTCGGCGTGTTCTGGGGCGAATTCGCCAAGCGCGAGCCTGGAAACAACGCCCGCATGCTCGGCGAGCTGGCCGCCTGGTATGCCGCCGGCAAGATCAAACCGGTGCTGGATCGCGTGCTGCCCATGGAGGAATTGCCCGCTGCCTTCGCGCGCATGGCGGCCCGCGAAGTCGTCGGCAAGTTAGTTCTTACCAATTCGTGAAGCCTGAACCGGGGGCTTGGGCAAGGACGATCTACCCAAGCTTCTAGGGGGCGGTGCGCTACATTCCCATCGGTCGAATTCGACAGCCGTCCCCACGCGCCATGACCGTCAAAGTTCTCATCATCGAAGACAACCCCGTTGCACGCAGCTTTCTTTGCCGCGTGGTGCGAGAGAGCTTCAGCGACGCGATGGAGCTCACGGAAGTGGGTGACCTCGAGAACGCCCGCCGCCAGGTGGCCAAGCTGTCGGGCGGCAATCCGGAGATCGGCTTCAAGCTCATCCTCGTCGACCTGGAGCTGCCCGACGGCAACGGCATGGAGTTCCTCACCGAGCTGGCGGGTTCGTCGGCGATCAAGATCGTCACGACGCTGTACTCGGACGACGACCACCTCTTCCCGGCCCTGCAGTGCGGCGCTGACGGCTATCTGCTGAAGGAAGACCGCTTCGAGGTGCTGGTGGAGGAGTTGCAGCGCATCGTGCGCGGCCAGCCGCCACTGTCGCCGGCCATCGCGCGCCGCCTGCTGTCGCATTTCCGCCCCGGCGCCAGCGACAGCGGCACCATGCCGCTGAACTCGGGCTTCGGCACGCTGTCGACCGCGCACGCTCCCTTCGCCAACAGCCGCGGCGTGGCCCTGGACCCACCGCCCGAGTGGGAGCGCCTGACGCCCCGCGAGAGCGAAGTGCTGACCTATCTGAGCAAGGGCTTCACGATCAAGGAGATCGCGAACCTGATGGGCATCAAGTGGTTCACCGTCAACGACCACATCAAGTCCATCTACAAGAAGCTCAACGTCTCCAGCCGCGCCGAAGCGGCGGTGCTGGCGTCAAAGCAGGGCCTGGTCTAACCAGCGACTCGTGCCCCTCAAGGCCCCGGCAAGTCCGGGGCCTTTTGTTTGACGGCAGCACACACTGTTCGCAAGCGCACGGACAGCGACGGACGAATGTCGCAGGCTCTCCGGCATGAGCCAACACGATTGCATTCGTCATGCCAGCTGACCTGACGACGCGCATTGCGCGTGATCCACGGTACCAACTGCTGAAGTCCAGTCGCTCGCGTTTTGGCTGGTGGCTCACGCTGGCGATGATGGTCGTGTACTACGGCTTCATCCTGCTGGTGGCCTTCGACAAACCCTTCCTCGCGACCCGGCTGGGTGCAGGCGTCACGACCATCGGCATGCCGATCGGCCTGGGCATCATCCTCTTCACGGTGGCCATCACCGCGATCTACGTGAGGCGCGCCAACAGCGAGTTCGATGCGTTGACCGCGCAGATCGCCAAGGGAGCCCTGGCATGAACGTGCCGCGCCTGCTGGCAACGCTGGCGCTGGTCGTTGGGAGTAGCGCGGTCCTGGCGGCGGGTGCCGACCTCGGCCAGGCCGAGAAGCAGCCCACCAACTGGACCGCGATCAGCATGTTCGCGATCTTTGTCGTCGGCACGCTGTTCATCACCAAATGGGCGGCGGCCAAGACCAAGTCGGCAGCCGACTTCTACACCGCCGGCGGCGGCATCACCGGCTTCCAGAACGGCCTGGCCATCGCGGGCGACTACATGTCGGCCGCGTCCTTCCTCGGCATCTCCGCCGCGGTGATGGTGGGCGGCTTCGACGGCCTGATCTATTCGATCGGCTTCCTTGTCGGCTGGCCGGTCGTGACCTTCCTGCTGGCCGAGCGGCTGCGCAACCTCGGCAAATTCACCTTCGCCGACGTGGCTGCGTTCCGCTTTGCTCAGACGCCGGTGCGCGTCTTTGCGGCCTCCGGCACGCTGGTGGTCGTGGCCTTCTACCTGATCGCGCAGATGGTCGGCGCGGGGCAGTTGATCAAGCTGCTGTTCGGGCTGGAGTACTGGATCGCCGTCGTCATCGTCGGCGCACTGATGATGGTCTACGTGCTGTTCGGCGGCATGACGGCCACCACCTGGGTCCAGATCATCAAGGCCGGCCTGCTGCTGGCAGGCGCCAGCTTCATGGCCTTCATGGTGCTCTACGGCTTCGGCTTCAGCCCCGAGGCGATGTTTGCCAAGTCGGTCGAGATCAAGACCGGCATCGCGGCAGCCGCCGGCAAATCGCCGGGCGATGCGGCTGCGCAGGGCTTCTCGATCATGGGCCCGGGCGGCTTCATCAAGGATCCGATCTCGGCCATCAGCTTCGGCATGGCCCTGATGTTCGGCACGGCCGGCCTGCCGCACATCTTGATGCGCTTCTTCACCGTGCCCAATGCGAAGGAGGCGCGCAAGTCGGTGCTGTGGGCCACGACCTGGATCGGCTACTTCTACATCCTCACCTTCATCATCGGGTTCGGCGCGATCAGCTTCGTGCTGACGAACCCGGAATTCCTCGACGCCAAGGGTGGCCTGCTCGGCGGCGGCAACATGGCGGCCATCCACCTGGCCAACGCGGTGGGCGGCAATGTCTTCCTCGGCTTCATCTCGGCGGTGGCCTTCGCGACCATCCTGGCGGTGGTGGCCGGGCTGACGCTGTCGGGCGCATCCGCCGTGTCGCACGACCTGTACGCCACGGTGTGGAAGCACGGCAATGCCGACAGCGCGTCGGAGCTGCGCGTCTCGAAGATCACGACGGTCGCCCTCGGCATCGTCGCGGTGCTGTTGGGCATCGTGTTCGAGAAGCAGAACATCGCCTTCATGGTGAGTCTCGCGTTCGCGATCGCCGCGTCAGCCAATTTCCCGGTGCTGCTGATGTCGGTGCTGTGGAAGGACTGCACGACCCGGGGCGCGGTGATCGGCGGCTTCCTGGGCCTGGTGTCCTCCGTGCTGTTGACGCTGGTGTCGCCAGCCGTGTGGGAGGTGACGCTCGGCAACCCCAAGGGATCGGCCCTGTTCCCCTACGCGTCGCCGGCGCTGTTCTCGATGACGATCGGTTTCGTCGGCATCTGGCTGTTCTCCATCCTCGACCGCAGCCCGCGGGCGGCCCAGGACCGCGCAGGTTTCGAGGCTCAGCAGGTTCGCTCCGAAACCGGCATCGGCGCCTCGGGAGCGTCCGGGCATTGATGACCAAGGAAACCCCATGAGCGAGACCAGCAACGCCGAAGACCTGACGCTGTACGCGCCTCCGTTGGCCCTGGCCTCCATGGCGCATGTGGCCGGCCGCGCGTCCTACGACCTGCTGGCGGCCGAAGCCAACGCCGACTACGAGGGCTACTGGGCCCGGCTCGCGCGCGAGTTCGTCCGGTGGAAGCAGCCTTTCACGAAGGTGCTGAACAGTGCCGAGGCGCCGCACTTCAAGTGGTTCGAGGACGGCACGCTGAACGTCTCGCACAACTGCCTGGACGCCCAGGTCTCAGTCGGCCTGGGGGACAAGACGGCAATCATCTTTGAAGCCGACAACGGCCTGGTCACGCGCACCACCTACGCCGAGCTGCTGGCGCAGACCTGTCGCATGGCCAACGCCCTGAAGTCGCTGGGCGTGAAGAAGGGCGACCGGGTCGTCATCTACATGGCGATGTCGGTCGAAGGCGTGGTGGCCATGCAGGCCTGTGCGCGGCTCGGCGCGGTCCACACGGTGGTGTTCGGTGGCTTCTCGGCCGCTTCGCTGCGCGATCGCATCGCCGACACCCGCGCGGTCGCCGTCATCACCGCCGACCAGCAACTGCGCGGTGGCAAGGCACTGCCGCTGAAGGCCATCGTCGATGAGGCGCTGGCGCTGGACGGCTGCGAAGCCGTGCGCCACGTGATCGTCTACCGGCGCACCGGCGGCGCGATCGAGTGGACGACACGCGACCACTGGATGCACGAGCTCACCGCCGCCCAGGCCGACAGCTGCGAGCCCGAATGGGTAGCCGCCGAGCACCCGCTCTTCCTGCTCTACACGTCGGGGTCCACCGGCAAGCCCAAGGGCGTGCAGCATTGCTCCGGCGGCTATCTGGTGCAGGCGGCGGTCACGACGAAGTGGACCTTCGACCTGCACGACGCCGATGTCTTCTGGTGCACGGCCGACATCGGCTGGGTCACCGGCCACACCTATATCGCCTACGGCCCGCTGGCCGTCGGCGCGACCCAGGTGATGTTCGAGGGCGTGCCGACCTACCCCGACGCCGGCCGCTTCTGGAAGATGATCCAGGACCACAAGGTCTCGGTCTTCTACACCGCGCCCACCGCCATCCGCTCGCTGATCAAGGCCGCGGAAAGCAACGCCGCCGTGCATCCGGATCGCTTCGACCTGAAGAGCCTGCGCATCCTCGGCTCGGTGGGCGAGCCCATCAACCCGGCGGCCTGGGCCTGGTACCACCAGCACATCGGCGGCGGGCGTTGCCCGATCGTCGACACCTGGTGGCAGACGGAGACCGGTGCCCAGATGATCACGCCGCTGCCCGGTGCCACCGCGCTGGTGCCGGGGTCCTGCACCCTGCCCTTCCCGGGCATCATGGCCGCGATCGTCGATGAAACCGGCGGCGACCTGCCCAACGGCGAGAGCGGGCTGCTCGTCATCAAGAAACCCTGGCCGGCCATGATCCGTACGATCTGGGGCGACGAAGCGCGCTACCACTCCAGCTATTTCCCAGCCGAGTTGCGCGGCTACTACCTGGCTGGCGATGGCGCCACGCGCGACGCTCAGACCGGCTACTTCACCATCGGCGGTCGCATCGACGACGTGCTCAATGTCAGCGGTCACCGCATGGGCACGATGGAGATCGAGTCGGCGCTGGTGTCATGCACCCATCTGGTGGCCGAGGCCGCCGTGGTGGGCCGGCCCGACGACACCACGGGCGAATCCATCTGCGCCTTCGTCGTGCTGAAAGGGGCGCGGCCAACCGGCGCCGAAGCGCTGAAGATCGCCACCGAACTGCGCAATTGGGTCGCCAAGGAGATCGGGCCGATCGCCAAGCCCAAGGAAATCCGCTTCGGTGACAACCTGCCGAAGACCCGCAGCGGCAAGATCATGCGCCGCCTGTTGCGTTCCCTCGCCAAGGGCGAGACGATCACCCAGGACACCTCGACGCTGGAGAACCCGGCCATCCTTGAGCAGTTGGGTCAGGCTTCCTGACCCGGCGGCTCAAGGCAAGCCAGCGAAGAGGGCTTGCGCCGCGTCAGCGGCGGAGCCGGGTTGGGGGTCACTCATATCGCGCAGCGATGTGGGTGATCACAGAACCCGGCCATCCTTGAGCAGTTGGGTCAGGCTTCCTGACCGGGCCCACGAGCTGAACCTATCAACCTGGAGACAGATCATGGCGAATCAGACCAATCCCTTTGGTGACGTGACCAAGATGATGGAGCAATTCAAGATGCCCGGCGTCGACATGTCCGCCATCGTCGAGGCGCGCCGCAAGGACATCGAGGCACTGACCGAAGCCAACCAGGCCGTCCTGGCGTCGATGCAGGCCCTGGCGGCCAAGCAGACGGCCATGATGACCGAGGCGATGCAAGGCATGCAGGCCGCCGCCCAGGGCATGCTCAGCGGCGGGCTTCCCGACCCGGCCAAGCAGGGAGAGGTCATGCGCCAGGCCTTCGAGAAGACGCTGGCCGACATGAAGGAGCTCGCCGACATGGCGCGGCAGGCCCAGACCGAGGCCTTGTCCCACATCACGCAGCGTGCTGCCAAGCAGGGGAAGTCATGAGCCAGCGCGATGTGGTGGTGCTGGGGGCGGCACGTTCCGCGAGACCGCGCAGGCCATCCTGCTGGGCGACTGCGACTACGGCTTGGGAGGCGGCAGCGGTGTTTGAGCGGCTCTGACTCAGCCAGGGGTCAGGGTCTGGTCCAACCAGCGCGTCATCAGCCGCATCAGCGCGGCTTTCAGGCCTTCGGCCTCACATGCCATCGCGGCGCGCAGCTCAACCGGATCAATGCCGGCGCGCTCCAGCTCGTCGATGTGGCCGATCAGCCATTGCTCGAAGCGCTCGGGTGCCACCTCCGGGTGGAACTGCAGCCCCAGCGCCTTGTCATGCGGCGCGAACGCCTGGTGAGGGCAGGTGGCCGTCGCGGCCAGTGACGTCATGCCGGCCGGCAATTCGAACTGGTCGCCATGCCAATGCAGCAGGGGCTGGCCGCCCAGCTCGGCCAGTGCCGTGCCCTGCCCTGCCGCCGTCAATATCAGCGGCGCAAAGCCGATCTCCTTGACGCCCATCGGTTTCACCCGTGCACCCAGCGCCCGCGCCATCAGCTGCGCGCCGAGGCAGATACCGAGCAGCGGCCGTTCGGCGTCCAGCCGTTGGCGGATCAGGGCGACCTCGTCGATCAGCCACGGAAAGCGCTCCTCGTCCTCGACGCTGATCGGCCCGCCGAGCACGACGAGCAGGTCGACCGCATCGAGGTCGATGGCGCCGACGTCGTCGACGCCGACCTCGTGATAGCGGACCTCGAATCCCCGCGCCTTCAGCACGGGCTCGATGAGGCCGAGATCTTCGAAGGCGAGATGGCGCAGGGCGAGAGCGGTTTTCATCGGCGCCATCATCGCCTCCCGGTCACATTGCCGAGCGCAGCTTCACGCCGGGGAAATCCACCGGCACGGCGAACGCGACGTTCACATAGTTGGTGAACAGATTCAGCGCGACGTGCGCCAGGATCTCGACGATCTGGCCGTCGTTGAAGCCTGCCGCTCGCAGCGCCGCGACGTCGGCGTCATCCACCTGGCCGCGCCGCTCGACGAGTTGGAGCGCAAAGCGCAACGCCGCGGCCGTCGCCGGGTCTGCCGATTCACCGGCCTGCGCCGCGCTCATCTCGGCGGGCGTCGCACCGGCCTTGCGGCCCAGGGCCGTGTGGGCGGCCAGGCAGTATTCGCAGGCATTGCGATCAGCCACGGCAACGGCGATCTGCTCGCCGAGCTTGGCGGGAATGCTGCCACCGCCCAGCGCGCCGAAAAAGCCCCACAGGGCCTGCAGCGCGGCCGGCGAGTTGGCGACGGCGCGGAACATGTTCGGCGTCGCGCCGAAAGCGCCATGGACGGCGTCGAGCGTCGCGCGGCTGGCCGCAGGGGTGTCGGTGGCGGAGACGAGGGGAAGGCGGGAGTTCATGAAGGTCAGCTTTCAGTTGCAGTGGATGAAGGCCTCCACTGTCTCGCCTTTCAAAAGACGATAGGTATCATCCAGTCCGATATATCAACCCAATCGTCCCGATGACCGAGGCCCCACCGCTGGACCGGCTCAGCCCGCTGTTCGAGCGCTTTCGCGTGCGGGCCAGCCTCTTCCATGCCGGCCCGCTGTGCGGCGTGACGCATTTCGACGCCCGCCCCGGCCGCGGCTTCCTGCATGTGATGCGCAACGGCGAGATGGAGGTCAGGCATGCCGCCGCGACCGGTCTCGTCGAGCATCTGTGGGTCCGCGAGCCCAGCCTGGTCTTCTACCCGCGGCCGCTGGCGCACGACTTCCACAACGCGCCGGCCGAAGGCTCGGACTTCGTCTGCGCGACGCTGGACTTCGAGGCCGGCCATCCCCTCGTGCAGGCGCTGCCGCCGCTGGTGGTGCTGCCGCTGGCCGGCGTGGAGGGCATCACCGCGACGCTGACACTGCTGTTCGGCGAGGCCGAGCGCGTGCGCTGCGGCCAGCGCCTGCTGGCGGACCGGCTCTTCGAGGTGCTGCTGCTGCAACTGCTGCGCTGGATGCTGGACCAGCGCGACGCGCCGCTGCCGCTGGGCCTGATGCGCGGCCTGGCCGACCCACGCCTGGCCCGCGCGCTCACCGCCCTGCATGCCCGCCCCGGCGAGGCCTGGAGCCTGGCAGGCATGGCGCAGGCGGCAGGCATGTCGCGCAGCCGCTTCGCCGAGGCCTTCCGCGATGCGCTGGGGCAGACGCCGGCGGACTACCTGGCCGATTGGCGGCTGGCCATCGCCCGCGCCGAACTGCGTGCCGGCAAGCCCTTGAAGGCGCTGGCGGCGGAGCTGGGCTATGCCAACGCCTCGGCGCTGAGCCGCCTGTTCGCGCAGCGTCACGCCGGCCTGTCGCCGCGGGCCTGGCTGCAGCAGGCCGGTTAAAGTGCCGCCCATGCGTCGCCCCGGCCGCTTCCTCGTCCTCTGCCTGCTGCTCGTGCTGCTGCCCTTGCGCAGCCTGCTTGCGGCCGGCCAGTTGGGCTGCGAGCCTCCGCCGGTGACTCAGCAGCAGCAGCACATGGGCCACGAGCACCATGCAGGCCATGGCGAGTCGCACGACCACGCCAAGCCTTGCAAGCTCTGCGCCCCCTGTTGCCTCGCCGCCGCACCGCCCCCGGTGCTGACGCTGGACACCGCAGCTGCGACGCCGGCGGCCCGCGTCGCGCAGGCGCCGGCCGAAGCCTGGGCCAGCATCGTGCCGCCCCTGCCCGACCCGCCTCCCCGGGCCTGAGCCTCTCTGCCCCGCAGTTCCCGCCGCCCTCGATGCCTTGAGGGCCGGCGGGCCTGGTTGTCGTCCTGCCCGAGAGGCTTGCATGTCTTGCACCCCTGCCCTGTTGGCGCTGCTGTCCGGCGCCACGCTGGCGCTGAGCGCCACCGCCCAGCCCCGTCCCGACCCCAGCGACGCGCGCGCCTCCGTGCCGCCCATCATTCACCGCAGCGTCGCCCAACCCAGGCCCGCAGACGACCCGCCGCCCGCCGACTGGCGCGCCGCCAACGAGCGCGTCGCCCGCGTCGGTGGCTGGCGCAGCTATGCGCGCGAGGCCTTGCCGCCGGAGGCGACGCGATGAGAAGCCTTGTCGTGCTGGGCGCCGCCCTCGCGCTGGGCGGCTGCGCCAGCGTGGATCCGGGCGCCAACCTTGCCGAGGTCAACCGCCTGACCCAGGCCCATACCGGCCAGCCCCTGGCGCTGGAGGCGTTGACGGCCCAGCAGCTTGCCGACGCCCTGCGCGAGCCGCTGTCGGCCGACGATGCCGTGCAGCTCGCGCTGAAGAACAGCCGGGGCCTGCAAGCCCGGCTGGCGCGCCTGGGTGTGACGGCCGCCGAGGTCGCCGAAGCCGGGCGCCTGCCCAACCCGGGCTTTCGCTTCAGCCGGCTGACGCGCGGCGACGAGATCGAGCTGGAGCGCGGCTGGCATGTCGACCTGGCCCGCCTGCTGACCCTGCCGCTGCTGCGCCAGGCCGAGCAGCGCCGCCTGCAGGCCGAGCAGCGCCAGGCCGCCGGCGATGTGCTGGCCCTGGCCGCCGATGCTCGCCGCGCCTGGGTGCGCGCCGTCGCGGCCGAGGAGACGCTGGCCTATCGCCAGCAGGTCGTCGAGGCCGCCGAGGCCGGCGCCGAGCTGGCCCGTCGCATGCAGGCCGTCGGCAACTTCAATGCGCTGGCGCGGGCGCGCGAACAGGGCTTCGCGGCAGAAGCGCGCCTGGCCCTGGCGCGCGCCGAGGCGCAGCGGCTGGCGACGCGCGAGCGCCTGCTGCGCCTGCTGGGACTCTGGGGCCAGGACGCGGCCACGCTGCGCCTGCCCGAGCGCCTGCCCGAGCTGCCCGCCGCCGCCCGCGAGCAACCCGATGTCGAAGCCCTGGCCCTGGCGCAACGCCTGGATGTGCAGGCCGCCCGCCTGACGCTGGAGCAGGCCGGCCGCCAGCTGGACCTGGCGCGCACGACGCGCTGGGTCAGCATGCTGGAGCTGGGCACGCTGCACAACTCGGCCAACCAGGCACCGACGCAGCGCGGCTGGGAGATCGCGCTGGAGCTGCCGCTGTTCGGCCCAGGCCCGCTGCCGCGCGCCGACGCCCTCGCCAACCTGGCTGCGCACGAGGCCGCCGACACGGCCATCCGCGCGCGCTCCGAGGTGCGCGAGGCCTATGGCCTCTACCGCAGCGCCTTCGACATCGCGCGCCACCACCGCGACGAGATGCTGCCCCTGGCCCGGCGCATCTCCGATGAGCAGCTGCTGCGCTACAACGGCATGCTGATCGGCGTCTTCGAACTGCTGGCCGACGCCCGCGCCCAGGTCGCCGCCGTCAGCGCCACACAGGACGCGCTGCGCGACTTCTGGCTGGCACAGGCAGACCTGGACCAGGCCCTGCTGGGCCGCACCACCCCCGCCCTGCCCGAGGCCGGCGCCGCTCCCGCC
>NZ_JBFUFR010000051.1:0-41540 GCF_056403315.1 Roseateles sp. P2_H4
CTGCAGGCCTGGACCGAAGGACGAAAGCCCGTCGGCACGGCTGATTTCTCGCCCTCGGTCTTGGGTGGTCATCTGATGATGGACGGCGGCGCGTCAGGGGCAGCGGGGCTGTAGGCAACGGCTCAGCGAATCGAATAGCCGCCGTCGACGGGCAGCGTGACGCCGGTGATGAAGTCGGCGGCCTGAGAGGCCAGGAAGACTGCGGCGCCAACCAGTTCGTCGGGCTTTCCCCAGCGGTTGGCGGGGGTGCGCGCAAGGATTGCATCGTTCATCGGCGAGCTCCGGACGCGAGTGGTCATGTTCGTCTCTATCCATCCCGGTGCGATGGCATTGACCTGGATGTTGTGGGGGGCGAGCTCGATCGCCATGGACTTGGTCAGCTGAACGACAGCGCCCTTGGCGGCGCTGTAGGCAGGCTGAAAGCCGGAACCGAAGAAGGAGTACATGCTGGCCAGATTGATGATCTTGCCGCGCTTGCGGCCGAGCATTGATCGGGCGGCCAGCTGCGACAGCAGGAAGCAGGCGTTCAGATTGGTTTCAAGCACGGCGTCCCAGCTCTCGGCGGCTTCGTTCAGCACGCCGTAGTTGGGCGACGCGATGCCCGCGTTGTTGACCAGGATGTCCAGCCCTCGGAGCTCTTGCTCGACCTGTGCCACGGCGGGCGCCAGTTCCACGCGGTTCATGACGTCCAATTGGAGGGCGAGCGCCGGCCTTCCGATGGCCTGAAGCTCTGCGAGGACGAGGCGGTTCTTTTCTTCATCGCGGGCCAGCACAGCCACCGACGCGCCCGCGCGGGCCAGGCCCAAGGCGATGGCACGACCAATGCCACCGTTGCCGCCGGTCACGATGGCAACGCGGCCGCTCAGGTCAAAAGGCGATGTGGTTTCGGTCATTGGCAGTCCTCAGAGCTTGTGCCGCGGCCCGTGGAGACTACTCCGCCCGTCAAGGAGGACGGGGATGGGGCTTCAGTGCCAGTCCAGCTTGCAGTGCTGACACCACTTGGCCTGCCAGGTGATCAAGCGGCCGCCACAGCGCGGGCAGTCGGCCTCGCGCTTCTCGCAAGACTTGTGCATTTCGTGCTTGAGCCAGGCCTCTGCGGTGGCCGAGTCGAGGCCCTCCAGCGCCATCAAGGCGGCCACCCGCTTCGAAGCAGGGATTTTGTTGAGCTGCATGACAGAGCGCAGATGGACGGCTGCGCGAAGATAGGTCTCGGAGCAGCGCAGACAAACGGCGGGCTCAGTCTCTTGCATCGATAGCGCCCCTTGCCGTCATCACGTCGACAGCAATACGGCCGCAAGCACCGCGTTCGCGACCATGAGCGTGATGTCGACGACGAAGATGAAGAGCATGGGGCCGGACAGCACCGGCCAAAACGATTCGCCGATGCGTCCACCTCGGAGCGCCACCGGCAGGTTGGCGACAAACTGGCTGGCGTGTGCCAGCGAGAAGACCCCGGCGAACAACGCGCGCTGCGCGGGCTCCGGAAAGAGCGATCCGTTGAGCAGCAACAGCACCGCGAACGCCGCGAAGGCGAAGTTCATGCCGCCAAGAAACCGGACGGACGCCGCGATGGTTGGAAACAGCGGCGACTGGCGTGCGGAGGGTGGGACCAGCAGCTTGGCGGCGGCGTTCGGCCTGAGGCTGAAGTACTGAAAGCCGGCGCCGAACCAGAGGGTGTTCAACACCAGAACGACGGCGAAGGCGGTGGCTTTGTCCACGGATGATGGTGTGAGATGAGGCGCCCCCCAACTATGCCAGCCGTGTCGCGGTCTTCCACCTCTCGGCCTTGGCCCACAACTCGGCGAAATGGCTTGCCAGGCGTGGGCCCGAGAAGCTCAATGCCGGTCTGCGCGCGGTGGCAAGGCGTCTGCGCTGCCGGTGTCGCCGGACGGCGCAGCAACCGCATTCGACTCGCTCGGCTGCAACTCGCCGGCACGCCGGTCGCGCAGCACCGAGCGGGCTTCGTAGAGGCAGTCGGCTTGCGACTGCTGGGTCTTGCCGGCCAGGCAGTTGGCGCGCTCCTGCTGGTAGATCTCGGTGGCGGTCTGGGTTTGTGCGGTGATGGGCAAGACGATGGCGACCACGGTCGCTGCGGCAGCAATCGCGCGGACGGGTGTCCGCCACGAAGTGGATCGGCGCATGTTCATGACTTTCTCCTGCTGGGTCAGGCACTGACAGGGTTGGGCCAGCATGGCCGTGCCAGTAACCACTGCTGGTCTGGAAGAGGGGCAAATCCAATGCCCGACATGCCTGCTGGCCGCTCGCGCCGACGTTTCCGGTTACGCCGGATGACTTGTTGCGACTCATCCCTGCACAAGGGCAAGGCCTCAGGCGTCCAGCAGCGTGTTCAAGATCTCCAGACAGGCCTGTGCGGTCTGGTTGTCGACGTCCTGTTCCTCATGCCATGCAGAAACAGAGACGGCGACGATGTTGTAGGCGCGCAGTGCACGGAAGAGGGCGGCCATGTCCGCGGCGCTGGGGCCGCGCTGGACGTGGTACTTGAGAGCCGGCATCTGGGCGGGGTCGTCGATGACGTCGGTATCCCAGTGCAGATAGATGCGCTCCTGCGGTTGCAGCTGTCCCAGCACCGCGTCGAGCGGACAGCGCAGGATCCGGGAGTTCAGCAGGGCTTCACGTTCGCCGGGGTCGAGGTCGCGCGCATCGGCGAGAACGATTTGCCGCTCCGGGTAGGCCTGCACGCCGATGGTGGCCAGGCAGGCCAGTGCTGCCTGACTGCGCGGGTCGGGGCCGGGGTCGACCCGACCGACAAACATGGCCAGGGGCATGCCGCCGATGTACTGGGTTTGGGTGCTGGACCAGGTGTGGAAGTCGCCATGGGCGTCGAGCCAGAGCACGCGCTCGGGCGGTTGGCCGGCTTGTTGCAACCCGGCCAGCATGCCGAGGCTGGAGACGCAGTCGCCGGCGATGCTGACCGGCCGTTGGCCGCCGCGGGCCAGCGCGGCAACACGCGCGGCCAGCAGTCCATACAGGCTGCCCAGGCTTTGCAGCTTGGCAATGGGGTCGTCGATCCGCGTCGCCTGCAGCCCGGCAGGCGCCAGCACCTCCCAGGGATGGAAGTCGATGTCGAGTACACGGCGCAGGCCGTCGCGGCGCTGGCCCATCAGGTAGGGCAGCAGAAGCCTTGCATTCACAGCCATGTGTCGGGCTCCATGGGATAGCCAAGCCTGTCCATCATCTCGCCCACCTCGGCGCGCCGACCCAGGTCCAGCAACAAGGGGCGTCTTTTATGCCAGCGCCTGGAGGACGGCGGCTCGGTGGCCATCTTGACGGGCAGTGCAGCTGGCGGAGTCATGGCGGGCAGGCCCAGGTGATCGGTGATCGAGCGAAGCGCCGCGAGGGGATCGGCGATGAAGTCCTCAAAGGACAGGCGCAGGGTGCAGACGCCGCTTTGCAGGATGGCTTCGTGAATGGAGCACCACTGATTCAGGCACACCTCCTCCAGCTTCGCGCAGGTGAACTGGCGCCAGTTGCGCGGCAGGTCGAACTTCCACCACTTGCGGCCGAAGGGCACGGTGTCGGAATAGCCTGGAATGGCGAGTTCGCAGCCGATCTTGCTGAGGTCGTGCGAGAAGAATCCCAACGGGTAGAGCCAGCCGTCCATCAGGCCGTTGACGGACTGCGCGAAGCCCCGGGTCAGGTGGATGTAGGTCACCTCGGCGTTGGGGAACAGCTGTTCATACATGCCGATGCGGTAGGCGTCGGACGGGGACTTGAACAGCAGCACGGAGTCCCCTGCATCGGCCGGGCCGAAGGGCCGTCGCCTGAGCGTGGGCACGACGAAGGGCGGCTCTTCGATCTTCAGGGGTTCGTCGAAGTGGATGCCCGCGCCGCAGGCAGCCTTGCCGTCGTAGTAACCGATCCGCCAAGGCGCGTCGCCGAACACGGCGCAGAGCACCAGCGCCTGAAGCTCGGCTTCGCTGCGGCGGTCGCCGCTGTCGAACTGGCTGAACGCCGCCTCCAGCGACCGTTCCAGGCGGTGATCGGCGCCGGCGTCCAGAAAGTGCGAAGGGAACTGCAGCAGCAGCCGGTTCCTCCACTTCCTGAGCAGCGCCTCGGCATCAAGGAGGTCTGCCGAGACAAAGGAGACCTCGTCCAGGACGCTGCTGGCCAACTCCTCGGCATTGGCCAGGCGCTCTATGCAATCGCTGTCGGAGTTCTGATTGAAGCCATTGCCCGACAAGGTCAACAACGGGTCCAACTCCCCGTCCAGCGAAGCGATGCGGGGATGCCGGGCCAGGGACTCCTTGAAGAGGCTGGACCCGCCGCGCGAGCCGGACAGGATGACGGCCACTCTCCGAACCCTTGAGCGCAGTTCCGAGCAGGGGACAGCGCGGCGCGATTTGATGGCCAGTAGCAGGCTGTCCATGGACGCTATGGGTCAGACCCGGGGAGGTGGCGATCAGGCCCGAGTCATTTCGTAGACGAAGAATTGCTGGCGCCGGGTTTCGTCGGTGGCTTCGCTGGCCAACTCCACGGTGAACAAGCCAGCCGCCCGCGCGAGACGCTGGATGGCCTCGATTTCTCCGAAGTTGGACTGCACAAAATAGATGCGTCCCTCGGGCTTCAGGCGCCGGCCCACGCCTTCGAAGAAGCGGGTGTTGGTCTGGAAGTCGGTGTCCCACTGCGACATGGCCACCACGTCGTGCGCCGGCTTGTTGCGAAACGGCAGGTTGGCGGTGATGACGTCGAACTGCTCGTCGCCCAGGGCTTCGAACAGATCAGACTGCAGCACGGTCATGGTGCCGGCAAAGCCGTGCATCTGGGCGTTGTGGGTGGCGCTCTGGATGGCGGCCGGGTTGATGTCCACCCCCACCACCCGCCGTGCGCCCTGATAGCAGGCGAAGATGCCGATGACACCGGAGCCGGTGCCCACGTCGAGGACGGTCTCGCCCGGCGCAATCCTGAAATGCCTGACCAGCGGGAGGCTGTCGGCGAAGGGCCAGAAGGTGTTGGGGTAGACCAGGAACTCCTTGTCCAGATAGCGGACTGTCCGGCCTTCGGGCGGTACGGACTTGAAGAGTTGCTGCCGCTGTGCCTGCCACTGGTCTGTAAAGCTAGCCAGGTCCATCTGCATCCTCCATGGCAACAAATGCCGCGTCGCGCGGCTGGTTCAAGCATTGCCGGATTTGTGTGAGCTGGCAACGGGAAAACGCCGGATGCCACCGTTTTGACAAGTTAGGCCGAACGCCGTGCGACAGGCCTTGCAAGACGGAAGCCATGCCCGTACTCTTCGTTCAAACGGATCTAGACAACACGTAACCCGTTATCCAGGTGGCTTCATGGCCTGGGCGTGTTGGGTGCGGGAGGACCAAATGAGCGCTCCGACCCCGGTGGGTCGTGGTCTGAATCGCCGTCACCTGGCAGGTCTGGCCACGCTCGCCGTGCTTGCCGCGGCGTTTGGCCTGAGCCGGCGCCGGACTGGCGAACCCCTGGTGGCCGAGCGGCTCTCGATCGCGCTGCCGCAGGCGCCGCATGCCGGGCTTCTGCACATCGCCGCAGCGCGGGGCTTCTTCGATGAGCGCGGGCTGGCGGTGACGGTGCTGCCGCAAACCCATGGCAAGGCCGCCTTGGCCGAACTCTTGCGCGGCGGCGCCGACCTCGCTGCCGCCGCCGACGTGCCCATCGTCATCGAGGTGCTCAAGGGGGCACCGCTGAGCATGGCGGCCGTGGTGGCGAGCGCCTCCAACGAGTTGGCGGTGCTCGCGCGTCGCGATCGCGAAATCAGCTCGCCAGGGGGTCTGCAGGGACGCCGCGTGGGCGTCACCCTCGGTACCAGCGGCGAGTATTTCCTCTGGGCTTTCATGGTGCGCCATCACCTGGCACCGCAGTCACTCGTCCTCGTGGACCTGCCGCCGGCCCGCCTGGTTGCCGCGCTGCGCGATGGCAGCGTGGACGCGATCGCCGCCTGGCAGCCGATCCGGCACGAAGCCGAGCTCGCCCTCGGCAGTGCCATCATTTCGTTCAGCGCGCCTGACGCCTATGCCCAGAACTATGTGCTCGTCGGCCGCAGTGAATTCCTGTCAAGCCGTGGCGAGGCTTTGCGTCGGCTGCTGCTTGCACTGCTGGATGCCGAGCGTTTTGTGCAGGGCGACCCGTTGCAGGCGAAGGCGCTGCTGGCCTCACGCCTGAAGCTCGACCCCGATGCACTTGAGCCGGCCTGGCAGGCCCTGAATCTGGAGGTCGATCAGCAGCAGGCCCAGTTGGTCACGCTCGAAGACGTGGCGGACTGGGCGATGGCTCGGGGTTATGCGCCCGTGCAGCCGATGCCTAACTTCCTGTCCCATCTCAGTCTCGAGGCCTTGCTGGCCGCGAGCCCGGGACGGGTGACGGTGGTGCGGTGAAGATCAGCAGCAAGGCCCGGATCGCCGCGGCGCTGATGTTCGGCGCCATGGCGCTGATCGCTGCCAGCATCGGCTGGGCCAATACCCAGGTCAGCGCGGCCGTCGAGCAGCGCCGCCACAGCGCCGCGATCGCCAGTGCGCTCAACGACATGCGCATGGTGACCTTCGAATACCTGCTCAACCGCCGCGAACGCGCCCGATTGCAGGAGCAGGCCGTCTGGCAGCGCCTTGAGGGCCTGCTGGCCGGGTCTGCCCATGTCGATGAAGCCGCGGCTAGGACGCTGGCCGGACTGCGCGTGAACGGTGAGGCCAGCCACCGCTTGTTCGGTGAGGTCGAGGCGGCGCAGGCTGGCGGCGGTGGCGCCGACGAGATCCAGCGGCGCTTCGAGATCCAGGTGTCCAACCGATTGCTGATCCTGCAGCAAAGGAGCCTCGTCGACGCGGCCCAGCTGATCGACGATGCGGGCGTGCGCATCGATGAGACCCAGCGGCGGGTCGTCCTCGTGACGGCCGCGGGGCTGGCGTTGATGGCCTTGATCACGGGGGCAGCCGTCTGGATTTTCCGGCGCGACGTGCTCCGTCCGATCGCACAGCTCGAGCAGGCCACCCGTGAGGTGGCCGCGGGCAACTGGTCGTTCGCGCTCGATGTGGGCGCGGCCGACGAACTGGGGGAAATGGCGCGTCACTTCGATGCGATGACGCGCGCGTTGCAGGATTCCTTTGGCAGGCTCGAGCTCAGCAATCGCGAACTTGTTTCGCTGAACACTGAGCTGGAGTCCTTCAGCTACTCGGTCTCACACGACCTGCGCAGCCCGCTCCGCAGCATGGATGGCTTCTCGCTGGCCTTGATCGAGGACTATGGCGACAAGCTCGACGACGAGGCCCGTGACAACCTGCAGCGCATCCGCGCCGCCAGCCAGCGCATGGGCCGGCTCATCGATGAACTGCTCGGGCTGGCGCGGGTGACGAGGGCGGAGCTGCGGATTCAGGAGGTCGATCTCAGCGCCATGGTCCGCGAGATGGCGGCCGCATTGGCGCGGGCCCAGCCCGAGCGCCGGGTGCGCTGGGAGATCGATGAGGGCATCAAGGTGCAGGCCGACCGGGAATTGATCCATATCGCGCTGCAGAACCTGCTCGACAACGCCTGGAAGTTCACCGGCAAGACCGCCGATGCCGTCATCCGCATCGGCATGCGCCATGAGGACGGGGACCGGATCTGCTTCGTCGCCGACAACGGTGCAGGCTTCGACATGGCCTACGCCGATCGCCTGTTCGGTGCGTTCCAGCGCCTCCACCACGAAAGCGATTTCCCGGGCACGGGCGTCGGCCTGGCGATTGTTCAGCGCGTGCTGCGTCGTCATGGCTGGCCGCTTTGGGCTCAGGCCAGCCTCGGTGGCGGGGCCAGCTTCTTTTTCCGCATCCTGGAGCAAACCGATGAACGACGAGAGCAAGGTCATCCTGCTGGTTGAGGACAACCCGGACGATGTCGCGCTGACGCTGCGCGCGTTCAAGCGCAGCCATCTGATGAATCCGCTGGTCGTCGCGCGTGACGGCGTGGAAGCGCTCGATTTCGTATTTGCGCGCGGTGCCCACGCCGATCGTGCCGGCGCGCCGCTGCCGACACTGATCATCCTCGACTTGAAGCTGCCCAGGCTGGATGGGCTTGGCGTGCTCAAGGCGCTGCGCGCCGACCCCCGCACGGCACTGCTTCCGGCGGTGATCCTGACCTCGTCGAAGGAGGAGCAAGACATCGTTTCGGGCTACAAGCTGGGGGCGAACAGCTATGTTCGCAAGCCCGTCGACTTCACCGAGTTTGTCGAGGCGGTCAAGGTGCTCGGCATCTACTGGCTCGCTCTCAACCAATTGCCGCCGCGGCCGGCCTTGTCATGAGCGCCGCCCGGCCGCCCGAAGGCGCTCAGCTCCCGCCTGGCGAGACAGCGCGCAGCGCCAAGGGTGAACCCGTGAACGCACAGCCGATCAAGGTTCTGGCCGTCGAGGACTCGGAAAACGACGCCCGCCTGGCGATGCGCCTGCTGCGTCGCGCCGGCTTCGCACCTGAATTCCACCGCGTCCAGGATCTGGCGGCGCTGCAGTCAGCCCTTGTCCAGGGCCCGTGGGATGCAGTGATCTCCGACTTCAGCATGCCAGGCTTCAGCGGCCTGGAGGCGCTCTCCACCTTCCGCTCCAGCGGTCTGGACATTCCCTTCATCTTTGTCTCCGGCACGATCGGCGAGGAAACGGCCGTGGTCGCGATGAAGGCCGGTGCCAACGACTATGTGATGAAGGACAACATGAGTCGGCTGGCGCCGGTGCTCGAGCGCGAACTCGTCCAGGCCGCTCGCCGCGCCGCACATCGAGAGGCCGAGGCCGAACTGAGGCGCTTCGAGGCGCAGCTCGGCGAGGCCCAGAAGATGGAGTCCCTCGGGACGCTGGCTGGCGGCATCGCCCACGATTTCAACAACATCCTTGGCGCGATCCTCGGCAACGTCGAGCTCGCGCGGGGTGAGGTCGATGCCGGTCATCCGGTGCTGGTGATGCTTGGCGAAATCCAGAAGGCCGGCCTGCGCGCGCGCGACCTCGTCCGCCAGATCCTGACCTTCAGCCGCCGCCAGCCTCAGCAATTGCGCAACGTCGCGCTGCGGCCGATCGTCGACGAAACCTATGGCTTGCTGCGCGTGACGCTGCCGGCGGGGGTTGAGCTGGAGCTGAGCCTGAGCAATGAACCCCTCCACGTCGATGGCGACGCCACCCAGCTCCAGCAGGTGCTGATGAATCTGAGCACGAATGCCTGGCATGCGCTGCGTGGCGAGGTCGGCAAGATCGTCATCGGTCTTGAGGCGGCGCATCTGGATGCCGCCACCGCCCGAGCCCTGTCCGGCCTGGTCGCCGGCCCCTACGCCCATTTGTGGGTGAGCGATACGGGCATGGGCATGGACGCCGCGACACGCGAGAGGATCTTCGAGCCGTTCTTCACGACCAAGCCGACGGGTCAGGGCACGGGCCTGGGCTTGTCGGTCGTCCATGGCATCGTCGTCGCTCATCAGGGCAGCATTGCCGTGGACAGCCTGCCCGGTCAGGGCAGCACCTTCCACCTCTACCTGCCTGCGGTCAACCCGCCGCTGCCGACGATGAGCGTCGAGCGCCTGTCGGATGCACCCCTCCTCGGGCACGGCGAACACGTGATCTATCTCGACGACGACGAGACCGTCATGCTGGTCGTCGAGCGCCTCCTGGAGCGCGCCGGCTACCGCTGCAGCGGCTTCACCGACGCAGCCGCAGCGCTAGAGGCCATCGGCGACGAGCCGGGTGCGGTGGATTTGTTCGTGACCGACTACAACATGCCTGGCCGCTCAGGCCTTGACGTCGCACGCGAGATCGCCGCCATCCGCCCCGGATTGCCGGTGGTGATCAGCTCGGGTCTGATCACTGACGAATTGCGCGAACAGGCAGCGGCCGCCGGCGTGCGCGCCATGCTCGAAAAGGAAGACACGTTCCGCGACCTGACCGCACTGGTCGGCCGGCTCCTGGCCGCTGCCAGATGAGCCTTGTCGCGAGCCGGGCGCTGCGCGCCGACCAGCTCGTCAAGGCGGGTCAGTCGGTCCCACGTTGAACGTGGCGATGGCGCTTCAATCCGGGCTCCTTCGTTTCGCGCTGGACAGCACACCAAAGCCCGGCATCGCACGCGCCCAGAACCACAGCTCGAAGACGGCGCCCAGGGCCAGCAGGAGGGCGATGTCGCCTCCCAGTCCAAAGCCATAGCAGGCCAGGGCAGCGATGAGGAGGAGGGCGGTCACAAGAGGGTGCTTCATGGCGTCCCGATACAACGGCAGGGAAGGGCCATGCTATCGCGGCGGCGGCTACTGATCCTGCTTGGGCGACTTGTCGAAGCTCTCGTCCGGGGCCTTGCACGCCGATGGTTTCGGTTGGGACCGGCAGTCATTCCATGCCCGCAACTCGTCGAGCTTGGTTTGCAGACGGGCATGCTGGCAGTCCAGGGCCCAGACCGTGGGCCACCCGCCACCGCCCCTCCCCCGCTCACGGACCCGGCAGAAATCGAAGGTGGCGGCGGCGTAGCGTGCCGCGTTGAATGGGTTGCCGGACGGGTTCCCTGAGAAGACCGAGACGGACTCGTAGGCGAGGGTCTTGATGAGCCTGGCATTGGAAAGCAGCAGGCAGGCGTTGGAGCCATAGGCGGACCCCGAAGCACAGGGGTCGTAGCGCGCGTAGTTCCAGCCCATAGCACCGTAGAGGGGCTGTGGCGATTTGTCGCTGTAGACGTTGAAGTCACCCAGGCTCCCGTCGGCCCGGTATCCCACCGAGATCACGGCCTCCAGCCGCAGGCGAGCCTGATCGCCGGCCTCGCACAGCCGCGTCGCGCCCCTCGGCTTGAGCGCCAGCGTGACCTTGTAGCTGCGGTGCTGGCCTTGGACGGTGATCTGCTGGTTCTTGAGTTCTGCATCGAACTCGCCGCAGCCCGGCAGAGACACCTGGGTGGCAGACACCACCATCTCCTCGCCGACATAGCCGGAAGGAGACGCCAGGTGAATGGCCCAGGTCCCGCAGTGCGGGCAGTCCAGCGGCTCGGTCTCTTCGGAGCGGGCCGCCTGCGTCAAGCAGAGGCCGAGCAGGGCCAGGGCAAGCGTTCTGAGCATGCGGCAAGGCTAATGCATGCCAGCACTGCCTTGCCCTGTGTCATCACAGCTTGTAGGTCAGCCCCACATTGAAACGCCGCCCGAACTGGAAGTTGCTCTGGTGCCAGGGGTTGAGCGGGTCGGTGTAGGTGACGCGCTGGTTGGTCGCGTTCTCGACACCGAAGCGCGCCTGCAGCTGCGGTGTGATCTGCTGCGACACATTGGCCGACACCCAGGTCTCGGCGCTGTTCAACTGGAAGGCGGTCGAGTCCCAGGTCGGGGCGCGGTTGTAGGCCGAGTGGTGGTTGGCGGCCAGGCGGGCCTCGAAGCCGTTGCGGGCGTA
This sequence comes from Roseateles sp. P2_H4, assembly GCF_056403315.1. Classification (NCBI taxonomy): domain Bacteria; kingdom Pseudomonadati; phylum Pseudomonadota; class Betaproteobacteria; order Burkholderiales; family Sphaerotilaceae; genus Roseateles; species Roseateles sp. P2_H4. The sequence goes on from NZ_JBFUFR010000051.1 coordinate 11,337, forward strand.
CCAGAAGGTCAGGCCGCCATTGCTCTTCATCAGGCCATTGGTGGCGATGGGCGTGAACGTGCCGCCGCTGCGGTCGCCGTTCTCCTTGATGTTGCTGTCGCTGTAGGTGTAGTTGGCCATCAGCCCCAAGCTGTTCCACGGCGCGGGCAGGGTGGTGAAGGCCTGCTGGTAGACCAGCTCGATGCCCTTGACGTTGCCGCCATCGCGGTTGACCTGGCTCGTGTAATAGGCCGCCTTGCCGTTGAATGTGCCGGCCACCGAGGCGATGCCGATGTAGTCGCTGATCTTCTTGTAGAACAGGCCCACGGAGACGAGGCTGTCCTTGTCGAAGTAGCGCTGGAAGGTCAGGTCGACCTGGCTGGCCATCATGGGCTTGAGCTGCGGGTTGCCGCCAGACACCGTCGTCGGGTTGACGCCGTTGGGGTCGATGCTGACGGTGTGGGCCGCGTTCATGACGTCCAGCGGCGCGCGGGCCATGGCGCGCGAGACGCCGAAGCGCAGCTGGTTCACGTCCTCCGCATCCAGATTGAGGATGAGGTTGAGGCTGGGCAGGAAGCGGGTGTAGCTGGTGCCGGCCGAGACGGGCGTCAGCGCGCCGCCGTTGACCTGCTCCATGCCATAGCCGGTCTGGCTGGTGCGCACGGCGCGCAGGCCGACGTTGCCGCGGTAGCTCATGTCGCCAAAGGCGCTGCCGTTCAGGTCGGCCTGGGCGAAGGCGGCACTGCTGCTTTCCTTGGCGCGCCAGCTGTTCTGCACCTGGTCGCTGGCGGTGGGGCTGCGGCCGTCGGCGCTCAGCGTGCTGGCGCCGAAGTACTTGGGCACGGCGGCGTCGAAACCTTCGGCGAACTCGATGAAGTCGGGCCGGCCGGCAACCGTCACGCGCTGGAAGGCGCTGGTCGGGATGGTGGCCGCAGCGGCGTAGTTCCACGAGGTCTGGGCATAGGACTTGTCACGCTGCGTGGCGCGCAGGCCGAACTTGAGCTTGTTGACGTCGCCCCACTTCACGGCGCGGCTGGCGTTGAACTGCTGGGAATTCAGCGAGTCGTTGAGCTTGCCGGCATAGGTCGGCCCCCATTGCTCGGTCACGTTGGTGGAGAAGTTGGCCGGGTTGCCGCTGTCGGCGCTGAAGCCATAGGTCATCCAGCCGTCGCGCGGGAAGCTCCAGGTCACCGAGCCGGGCTGCAGCATGCTCATCTGCACGGCCGTCCACATCGTGTCGCGGCCGGCGGTGGAGCGGGCGATGTCGGCGTCCAGCTGCCAGTCGTCGAGCTTGAACTTGCCATTGAGCCCTGCCGCGAAGTTGCGCATGTTCTGCTTCCAGCGCGCGTTCAGGTTGTCCAGGTTCACGCCCGACACCGTCGCGCCGGTCACATAGCCGCCGTCGGTCGAGACCTTGCTGAAGGCGCCGCTCTGCCAGCCGTCCCAGTTGCCGACATTGCCTTCCACGTGCACGAGCGTCGGCTCGAGGATGTTGGAGCGCGCCGCGTAGACGTCGCCGGTGATGGCGACCGCACTGTTGGGTTTGTATTCGACCTTGCCCAGCAGGCTGGAGCGCTTGTCGGTGCCCTTCTTGACGCCGTTTTGGAAGCCCCAGGGCGTCTTGTCGACCTTGCCGTCGCCGGTCACGTCGGCGGAGTGGTCTTCATTGAAGCCCCAGTTGTCTACGCGGTCCTCGAGCGAGGGCTGGTCGTAGTAGCTGAAGGCCAGGGCCACGCCGAGGGTGCGGTCGAGGAACTGGTCGACGTAGATGCCGCCCACGCGCGGCGCGTATTTCTTGGCGCCCTGGATGTCCTTGCCGAGTTGGTAGTAGAGGGCGTCAGCCTTCAGCGAGATGGTGCGCTCGCGGTAGGCCAGGGGCTGCACGGTCTGCAGGTCGATGGTGGTCGCGATACCGCCCTCGACGATCTCGGCCGACTGGGTCTTGTAGACCGTGGCACCCGACACCGACTCGGCCGGGAACATCTCGAAGCGCACCGCGCGGTCGGGTTCGGAGGAGGCGAACTCGCGGCCGTTCAGCGTCGCGCCGACGAAGCGCGGGCCCAGGCCGCGCGCGACGATCTGGCTGGCATTGCCGCGGTCGATGCCGGCCGACAGGCCTGGCAGGCGGGCGAGCGACTCGGCGATGGTCGTGTCGGGCAGCTTGCCGATGTCCTCGGAGGCGATGACCTCGACCATGCTGTTGGACGCCTCCTTGGTGTCCAGCGCCTTGCGCACCGAGGCACGGATGCCACTGACGATGACGGTGTCCAGCTTGCTGGCATCGCTGTCAGCGGGTGCGGTCTGGGCCGCTGCGGGCAGCAGCACGAAGGCGGGCAGCAGAAGGGCAAGCCGGTTCGGCTTGAAAGGGGTCTTTGGCATGGAAGTCTCCGTAGGCTTTTTTAATGAAGACGGCCCTCTGAGGGGCCGGCTGAGAAAAATGGTACGGAGCGGTTACATGCCAAACGTATGACTTATTTGCCCGCAGCTATCGTGTTTTCGGAAGTGTTGTGGTGTGGCCTCGCGCTATGTCCCGACGCGATGGTTGAAGGGCGAAAAGGCATAGCTCGGGCATGGGGTTCCCCCGGGGACGGCTTGCGGTAGATTCGTCCGGCCTGCCCATCACCCTGAGCCATGAACCGTCTGCAGTCCGAATTGCGTCGTTTGTTTTTGCTGCCTTCGCCAGATTCTGGCGAGGGCTTGATCGACGCGGCGGGCCAGGTGCGGGCGATGGTGCTGGAGCTCGCCGGCCCCGCCGACTGGGACGTGCTGTCCAAGGTCTGGCGCGGCGTGCAAACGGACTGCGAGATGCCGGCGCCGGCCATCGCCGTGTCGGGCACCGACGGACTGCAGCTGTGGTTCTCGCTGCAGCAGCCGGTGAGCGCGTCAGGCGCAGCGGCGTTTCTCGTCCATCTGCAGTCCCGCTATCTGGCCGGCATCGCCCCTGCGCGCCTGCGCCTGAGCCCGTCGGTCGCGGGGCCGTCTTTTGACGCAGCCCTCGTGCCCGCGGAGCAGGCGTCGACCGGCAACTGGTCGGCCTTCGTGGCGCCCGACCTTGCGCCGGTGTTTGCGGACACGCCGTGGCTGGACATCCCGCCGGGCGTCGACGGGCAGGCCGACCTGCTCGCGCGGCTGGCGTGCATCAAGCCAGCGGCTTTCGAGGCCGTGCTGCAGGAGCTGCAGCCCGTGGCCTTGGCATCCCCGGGGCCCGTCGCGAAGGTGTCGGGCGCAGACCTGGACCCGAAGCGCTTCCTGCAGCAGGTGCTGAACGACGAGACGGTGGCGCTGGCCCTGCGCATCGAGGCGGCCAAGGCGCTGTTGCGCCAGGGAAGCTAGGCCACGGAGATCGCTGCCAGCAGCACCATCGCCGCCGCGCGCTCGTCACGGCCGTTCACGATCCGCCGCTGCAGATAGAAGTCCAGCGTTGGCCCGGCCGGCGTCCCAGCGCAGACATCGCGGAAGCCGCCGTTGGCATCGATGCGCGATTGCACGCCCGCCCAGGCGCGCGTGATGGCCGCATCGGCGGCATCGGCTGGCAGCCAACCGTGGCGGCGCGCCAGGGCAAGTGCCGTCAGGCTCATCGCCGTCACTGTCAGCTCGGGTTGAGCCTCGGGTCGATCCAGCACCTGGCGCCACAGGCCGTCGGCGCCTTGCAGCGGCAGCAGCGCGCGCAGATGGCCCTGCAGGCGGGCGAGCAAAGGCGCTTCGGTGCTTGAGCCCCGCAGCGGGCCGGTGAGCGCCACGGAAAGAGCGAGGGATGCGAAGCCATTGCCACGGCCCCAGGCGACCGGGGAGGCCTCGGCATGATCGAAGAGACCGTCCGGCCGTTGCAGTCGTGTCGATAGACCCAGCAGGGCACTGCCCAACGCGCCGGCCGCGTGGGCGCGTTCAGGCGCCGGCAGCAGCGGTGCGGTGCGATCCAGCAGCAGCGTGGCCATGAACATGTCGTCCGTCCACGGGCGCAGGCCGGTGAGGGTGGTGTCGCCCAGCACCGAGCGCAGCGCCTGCACGGCCAGTGCGCCGGCCGCCGTGTCGCCATCGAGCGTGGCCGCCTCCGCCAACGCGGCATAGCCGGCCAGGCGCGGCCAATCGGCGGGCAAGGCGTAGCCCGGTGCGCCGACGGCCTCGCGCAACGCTGCCGTAGCCTTGCGCGCCATCCCGGGCTGGCCCAGGCGCCTCTGTGCCGAGATCAGCAGCGTGTTGACGTAGTGCGGCTCAGCCGTGGCGACGTACTGTGTTGCGATGACGAGCGCTTCGCTTGCGGGCACCCGGGCCGCCTTGGACATGCTGCTGGCCAGCGCACCCAAGGCAATGCAGGCCTGCCGGCGCCTCACAGCGCGGTCACCCCCAGGCCGATGGCCGCGCACAGGCCCAGCAGCGGCATGACGCCCAGCTTGAAGCGGAACAGCGCGATACCGGCGCCCACGGCGATCAGCGCCGACACCCAGTCGAAGTGCCCGCTCCAGCCCTGCGGCCACAGCACATGCCACGCGAAGAACATGGCGAGATTCAGGATCACGCCGACGACGGCGGCCGTGATGGCGGTCAGCGGTGCGGTGAACTGCAGCTTGCCGTGGGTGGACTCGATGAGGGGGCCGCCGGCCAGGATGAAGACGAAGGACGGCAGGAAGGTGAAGAAGGTGACGACGCTGGCTGCCGCTGCGCCAGCGAGGAACAGCGAGTCGGGCCCGAAGAGCTGCTTCGTCCAGCCGCCGACAAAGCCGACGAAGGCCACCACCATGATCAGCGGCCCCGGCGTCGTCTCGCCCAGGGCCAGGCCATCGATCATCTGCGCGCCGGTCAGCCACTGGTGCTGCTCGACGGCGCCCTGGTAGACATAGGGCAGCACGGCGTAGGCGCCGCCAAAGGTCAGCAGCGCGGCCTTGGTGAAGAACCAGCCCATCTGCGTCAGCGCGCCCTGCAGGCCGTAGGCGGCGACGAGGCCGGCCGTGGCAGCCAGCCACAGCCCGAGGCCGATGGCCAGCACGCGGAGGAGTCGCGCGCGGGTGAAGAGGGCGTGCGGCGGGGTGGGTGTGTCGTCGTCGATCAGCGCCGGTCCGTAGCCCTGCCTGGCTGCACCATGGCCGCCGCCAAGGGCAAAGACCTGAGGCGCGCGCCGGCCGCCGAAGTGGCCGATGAGGCCGGCGGCCAGCACGATCAGCGGAAAGGGCGCGTCCAGCGCAAAGATGGCGACAAAGGCTGCGGCGGCAATACCCCACAGCCAGCCGTTCTTCAGCGCCCGCGTGCCGATGCGGTGAGCGGCGTGCACGACCAGGGCCGTCACGGCGGGCTTGAGGCCGTAGAACAGGCCTGCCACGACGGGCAGCTTGCCGTAGGCGAGATACACCCACGACAACGCGATGAGGATGAACAGCGACGGCAGCACGAACAGCGCGCCGGCGACGATGCCGCCCCAGCTGCGGTGCATCAGCCAGCCGATATAGGTGGCGAGCTGCTGGGCCTCGGGGCCGGGCAGCACCATGCAGTAGTTCAGCGCATGCAGAAAGCGCCGCTCGCTGATCCAGCGGCGGCGCTCGACCAGCTCGGTGTGCATGATGGCGATCTGCCCCGCGGGCCCGCCAAAGCTGATGAAGCCGAGCTTGAGCCAGAAGCGAAAGGCTTCCCAGAAGGCGATGGGTTGCGGCGCGTCGATCACGGGGGCTCCGGGCTGAAAACGGTCAGCCGCAATGTAGGCCCTGCTCACCGCGCCAGAACCTTCGCGATGCTGTCGCGCAGCGAGGCGGCGATGTCGCTGTCGGCCGGCACCTCGGCCAGCACGCGGCGCCAGTAGCCGATGGCCGCTGCCGTGTCGCCACGCTCGACAGCGGCGCTGCCCAGCAGGGCCAGCGTCGGCACGTGTTTCGGGTCGAGCTTGAGTGCGTGTTGCAGCAGCGTCTCGGGCTCACCGCCCAGGCCCACGCCTTTCACCAGGGCCAGCGTGACGGCGTGCTGGCTCAGCGGCTGCGGGTCGGCGGGGCGCAGGCGCTCCAGTTGCACATAGGCGGGCAAGGCGTCCTGAGGGCGGCCGAGCTGCTCGTAGGCACGGGCCAGCAGGGCCCAGCCGTCGGCGTCGTCGGGCGCGCGCTGCAGGCGGTCGGCCAGGCGCTGCACCATCTGCTGCACCGGATTGACGGCGGGGGCCGGTGCGTCGAGGGCGTCGGGGCGGCCGAGCTGGGCGTAAAGCAGGCCGGCGGCCAGTGGTAGTGCCAGTCCCAGGACGGCAGCGGTGCGCCAGGCGCGTGGCCCTTGAGGCCCCAGCAGGACCGGCGCGAGGGGCAACAGGGAGAACAGCGTCAGGGCAGTCGCTGCGATAAGGAAGAAAGTCATCGCGCCTCCTCGCGCCGCCTGCCCTGGCGCAGATAGACGCCGGCGCCGATGGCCAGCAGCGCCAGCGGCCCGAACCACAGCGGTGCGGTGCCCGCATGCAGGGCGGGGCGGTAGAGCACCTGCTCGCCATAGCGCTGCACCAGCTCCTGCCGCAGCTCCTCTTCGCTGCGGCCGGCGGCCAGGCCCTCGCGCAGCTGCCGTTTCATGTCGACGGCCAGCGGCGCGTTGGACTCGGCCACGCTCTGGCTCTGGCAGACGACGCAGCGCAGTTCCTGGGCCAGGCGCTCGACGCGGCTGTCGAGGTCGTCGGCCCGCGCGGCAAGGGCGGACAACAGGGCGAGGGCGATCAGGCTACGCACGCTTCAACCTTTCGATGAGAGGCAGCAGGCGCTTGTTCAGATCCTCGGCCGTGACCGGCCCGGTGTGCCGCAACCGCACGATGCCGCGCTTGTCGATGACGAAGGTCTCCGGCACGCCGGTGATGCCCCAGGCCAGGCTGCCCTTGCCCTGCGGGTCCAGCCAGGTCAGCGCATAGGGGTTGCCGTGGCGCTGTAGAAAGCCGCGGCCCAGCTCAGGCGTGTCGCGGTAGTCCAGGCCGACGACGCGCACACCGCCCTGGCTTGCCAGCTGGCCCAGCACCGGCAGCTCCGCGCGACAGGGCGCGCACCAGGAGGCGAAGACATTCAGCACCCAGACCTGGCCCTGCAGCGCCTGGGCCTCGCCGTCCAGGCGTTCGAGGTCCAGCACCGGTGCCGGCTTGCCGACCAGCGGCGAGGTCGTCGTCTCGGCCTGGGCGTCGCGCTGCAGCAGGCCGCGGCCGAGCAGGGCGACGAGGGCGGCGGCGCCGATCAGAGGAGCAAGGGCGACGATCTTCATGGCGTGGACAGCGTGGGGACGATGAGGGGCGTGGCCTGCAGTGCGCCGCGCGGCCGGCGTTGCCGCGCCAGCACGCCCCACAGGCCGCCGATGGCCATCAGCAGCGCGCCTATCCAGACCCAGGCCATGAAGGGCTTGATCTGCAGCCGCAGCGCCCAGCGACCGTCGGCATCGGCTTCGCCCAGGCTGACGTAGATGTCGCGCCAGGGGCTGCGGGCGATGGCGGCTTCGGTCATGGCCATCTGGCGGCGGGCGTAGACGCGCTTCTCCGGCGCCAGCAGCACCGCCTCGCCGCCGCGTTGCCAGCGCAGGCTTGCACGAGCGGCGCGGTAGTTGGCGCCGTCCACGGCCTCCAGCTTCTCGAAATGCAGCAGATGCCCGGCGACGCGCACCTGCTCGCCCGGCGCCAGCTGCAGGTCATGCGACTGTTCCAGGCTGCGCACCAGCGTCACGCCGAGGATGAAGACGCCCACGCCGGCATGGGCCAGCCACAGCGGCAGGCCCTGGTGCCAGGCCGCGCGTTGCCGCCAGGCCAGGGCCAGGGTGCCGCCCAGCGTCCAGATGCCGGTGGCCACGCCGGCCGCCATCCACAGCGAGCCCTGCAGCGCCAGCGCCAGGGCGCCGGCACTGGCCAGGGCCGCGAGGGCCAGCGACAGCAGCGGCTTGAGATGCGTGAAGGTGGCGGCCCGCCAGCGCGCCAGCGGGCCCAGCACCAGCAGGGCCGCCAGCGCCAGCATCAGCGGCGGGAAGACGGTGTCGAAATAGGGCGCACCGACCGACAGCCGGGTGCCGCTGATGACCTCGGCCGCCAGCGGGTAGAGGGTGCCCAGCAGCACGGTACCGGTGGCCGTGACCAGCAGCAGGTTGTTCAACAGCAGCAGGGATTCGCGCGAGCCCAGCGCATAGCCTTCGGCCGGCCCGGCGCGCTGGCCGCGCCAGGCGAACAGGGCCAGCGAGCCGCCGACCGACAGACCCAGCAGCGCGAGGATGAAGAGGCCGCGCGCCGGGTCGCTCGCGAACGCGTGGACCGAGCTGACCACGCCCGAGCGCACGAGGAAGGTGCCGAGCAGCGACAGCGAGAAGGCCAGCAGGGCCAGCAGCAGGCTCCAGCGCAGGAAGCCCGGCCGCTTCTCGGCCACGGCCAGCGAGTGGATGAGGGCCGTACCCAGCAGCCAGGGCATGAAGGCGGCGTTCTCGACGGCGTCCCAGAACCAGAAGCCGCCCCAGCCCAGTTCGTAATAGGCCCAGAAGCTGCCGAGCAGGATGCCGCCCGTCAGCGCCGACCAGGCCGCCAGCACCCAGGGTCGGGCCCAGCGCGTCCAGCGCGCGTCGAGCTCGTCTTCCAGCAGGGCCGCCACGGCGAAGGCGAAGCCGACCGCGAAGCCGACATAGCCCATATAGAGCAGTGGCGGGTGGGCCGCCATGCCGGGGTCCTGCAGCAGCGGGTTCAGGTCGCGGCCCTCCAGCGGCGCCGGCAGCAAGCGGGCAAAGGGGTTGGACGTGAAGGCGATGAAGGCGAGGAAGCCAGCCGCCACGAGGCCGAGCACGCCTTGCACGCGCGCCGCGAAAGCCGGCGGCAGATCGCTGCTGCGCGCCGCGACGAGGGCCCCCCAGGCCGACAGCATCCACACCCACAGCAGCAGCGAGCCCTCATGGCCGCCCCAGCTCGCGGTGATGCGATAGCCCAGCGGCAGCTCGCGGCTGGCGTTGGCGGCGACATAGGCAACCGAGGTGTCGAGCTGGATGAAGCTCGTCACCAGCGCGGCGAAGGCAAAGCTGACGAGGCCGAAGCCGACGCCGGCCAACGGCCGCACCAGCGCCATCCAGCGCGCGCGCCCGGCGTGCGCGCCCCACAGCGGCAGCACGGCTTGCGCGACGGCCACCACGAGTGCGAGCAGCAGGGCGAACTGACCCAGTTCGGGTGTCATCGCGAACTCGCCTGTTTCAGCGCCGCGGCGGCCTCGGGCGGCATGTAGTTCTCGTCGTGCTTGGCCAGCACCTCGTCGGCGATGAAGCCCAGACCGGCCAGGCGACCCTGGGCGACGACGCCCTTGCCTTCGCGGAAGAGGTCGGGCAGCGGGCCGCGGTAGCTGACGGCGACGTCGCGTGCACCGTCGGTGACCGTGAAGCTCATCAGGCCGTCGGCGCCGCGCTGCACCGAGCCGGGCGACACCATGCCGCCGAGGCGAAACCGCGTGCCGGCCGGTGCCTCGCCGCGCGCGATCTCGCTGGGCGTGACGAAGAAGACCAGGTTCTGGCGAAAGGCCTTCAGCACCAGGCCACCGGCGAGTGCAAGCAGGCTCAGCATGGCCAGCAGGCCGAGGAGGCGGGCGTGGCGGGGTTTCATCGCCTCAGGCTCCAGAGTTCGATGGCGATGCCAACGGCCACCGCCGCGAGGGAGCTCCAAACGTAGAACGCATGCGCGCCGAAGAGCTCGTTCATGCGACGCTCCCCAGTGCTCGCGGCCAGCGCGCTTCGAATTCGACGCGGGCCTGCAGCAGCCGCCTGGCGCGCGCCAGCACGACCGCACCGGCATAGGCCCAGAAGCCCAGCGTCGACAGCAGCAGCGCCGCCAGCATCTCAGCCGCGATGGCGCTGCCCCGCGTGCTGAGGGACGCACCCTGGTGCAGGGTGTTCCACCAGCTGACCGAGAAATACAGCACCGGCAGGTTCAGCGCACCCACCAGCGCCAGCAGCGCACCAGCCTGGTCGCCCCGGCGCGGGTCGTCGGGCGTGTCGACGGCCGAGGTCAGCGCGATGAAGCCGACATAGAGCAGGGCCAGCAGCAGGGCCGAAGTGAGGCGTGCATCCCAGACCCACCAGGTGCCCCAGGTGGGGCGGCCCCACAGCGAGCCGGTCAACAGCGTCAGCAGCGCGAAGAGGGCGCCCGTCGGTGCGAGGGCACGCATCAGCACGAAGGCCAGCCGCGTCTTCCAGGCCAGGCCCCACAGCGCCCAGAAGGCCATGGCGGCGTAGCAGACCATGGCGATCCACGCCGCCGGCACATGCAGGTAGAGGATGCGGTAAGCCTCGCCCTGCTGGGCATCGGTGGGCGCGATGAAAAGGCCGAGCACGAGGCCCGCGACGATGCCGAGCGCGGCCAGCACCCACAGCGCGGGCAGCAGCCGGCCGGTCAGCGGCAGGAAATGGGCGGGGCTGGCATAGCGCCAGAGCGGGTGGGGCGTGCTCATTCAATCCAACATCAGTGAGAGGGCGGCCGAGGTGGCCCAGGGTGCGAGCGCCAGCAGCACGGCCAACCAGGCGCCGAGCAGCAGCAGGGCCGTGTCGGCATTGGCGCCGCCTTGCGCGGCGGCCGTGCCAAAGACCAGCACCGGCACCTCCAGCGGCAGCAGCAGCAGGGCCAGCAGCCCGGCACCCGCGCGCGCATGCAGCACCAGGGCGGCGCCCAGGCCGCCGAGCAGGGCCAGGGCCGGCGTGCCCAGCAGCAGGCTCAGGGCCAACGGAACCGGGTCATCAATGCCGAAGGCCAGGGCCAGCAGCGGCGTGACGAGCACCAGTGGCAGGCTGCCCAGACCCCAATGCACGGCCAGCTTCAGCGCCACGGCCAGCGGACGCGGCAGCGGCGCCAGCCACCATTGCTCCAGGCTGCCGTCCGCCAGGTCCGGCGCGAACAGGCGCGGCAGGGCCAGCAGGCTGGCCAGCAGGGCGGCGATCCACAGCAGGCCCGGTGCCAGCTCGCGCAACCGCGCCGGGTCGGGGCCCAGGCCCAAGGGGAACATGGCGGCCACGCCGACGACGAAGCCCAGCGGCGTCAGCCATTCGGCCGGCTGGCGCAGCGTGCTGGACCACTCCCGCCGGGCCAGCGCCGCGGCGGCTTGAAGGGCGGCGCCCATCAGGGCCTCCCGAGCTGCAGGCTGCGGACGCTGCGCTTGAGAGGCAGGGCCTGGTGGCTGGTGAAGACGACGCTGCCGCCTTCGTCCGCATGGCGGTCCAGGCGCTGGGCCAGGCGGTCGGCCATTGCCGAGTCCAGCGCGGCCAGCGGTTCGTCCAGCACCCACAGCGGTGCGACCCGGGGCAGCCACAGCTGGGCCAGCGCAGCGCGGCGGCGCTGGCCTTCGGACAACTGCGCCAGGCGCAGGCCGGCGGCGTCGTCGAGGCCGACGGGCGCCAGTGCCGCCAGCGCCTCGCCTTCGCTGCAGGGCCGACCGGCCAGCGCCGCGCTGCTGCGCAGCTGCTCGATGACGGACAGCACGTCCTTGAGTCCGGGCCGGTGGCCGATGTAGAGCAGTTCTCGCTCCACATGCACCCGCCCGGCGCGCGGCGCGCTCAAGCCGCAGATCAGGCGCAGCAGGCTGGTTTTGCCACTGCCGTTGGCACCCTGCACCCACAGCAGCTGGCCCGGATGCAGGGCCAGGTCCAGCCCCTCGAACAGCGGCCGCGCGCCGCGCGACTGGCCGACGCGCTGCAGGATGAGCACGGGCGGCGTGGCAAGCGAGGCGGGGGTGAGGGACATGCCCGCCACTCTAGGCAGCGGGCCCTGCGCCGCCAACGAAGCAAAACGACTGAGCTAGTGCAGTCGGCGTTGGCCTCAGGTTTTCAACGTGCGCAGCCAGCGCAGGCTGGTCTCTATGCTGGCCAGCGCTTCGGCCGGCTGATCGTGTTCGACGAAGTAGTGCCGGATGCCGCGGCTGGCCGGGTCGGCCAGCAGGCCGGCAAAGTCCACCGCGCCGGGGCCGACCTCGGTCATCTGGGCGAAGGCATCGTCCATCTTGAGGCTGAGCACATCGCCGCCGATCAGCGGCGGCAAGGCCTTGAGCTGCTTGAGATGGACGAGAGGGAAACGGCCCGGGTGGGCCTGCAGCAGCTTCAGCGGGTCCTGCCGGGCGGCGACGGCCCAGCAGAGGTCCAGCTCCATCTGCACCAGCCTGGCATCGCAGTCGGCCAGTAGCAGGTCATAGGGCCGCCGGCCCTGCAGCGTGGCGAACTCGAAGTGGTGGTTGTGATAGCAGAACTGCAGGCCGGCGCGGCGGCACAGTTCGCCGGCGCGGTTGAAGCTGTCGGCGCGGCGCTTCCAGCCGTCGAGGTCGCGCCATTGCGCTTCGTCGACCCAGGGAAAGACCAGGTAGCGGTGGCCGATGGCCAGGGCTGCGTCGATGATGCGCTGCCCGTCCGGCCCCAGCAGGCGGTCGTCCACATGGGCGGACGGTGCTGCCAGGCCCAGGTCGTCGAGCAGCTTGCGGAGGGCGTGAGGCGGCTGGTCGAAATAGCCGGCGAACTCGACCTCGCGATAGCCCAGCGCGGCGATGCGGGTCAACGTGCCGCGGAAGTCGCGCTTCAGTTCGTCGCGGACGGTGTAGAGCTGCACGCCCGGGTTGGCGATGCGCGGCGTCTCAGCGGCCCAGGCGGGCGCGGCGCCGGCGGCGAGCAGGCCCTTCAGGACGAGACGCCTGTCCAACTTCATGCCGGTACCCGGTAGATGGCGCAGAGCTTGTTGCCATCGGGGTCGCGCACATAGGCGAGGTGGAAGTTGCCGAGGCTGTGCTCGCGCAGCCCCGGCGGCTCCTCGATGGAGGTGCCGCCGTGGGCCACCGCCACGTCGTGCAGCTGCTTCACCTGCTCGGGCGAGTCGCATTTGAAGGCGACGGTGCCGCCGTTGGCGAAGCAGGCCGGCTCGTCGTTGATGGGCTCGCTGATGGCCAGGGTGCTGCCGTTGTGGCGGTAGAAGAGCCGCACATGGCCCGAGGCCGCGACGTTGCGCACGGGCTCGCCGGCGCCGAGCACGCCCAGCACGGCGTTGTAGAACTGCCGGGACCGCTCGATGTCGTTGCTGCCCACCATGATGTGATTGAACATGCTGTCTCCTTGCTGCTTGGGAGACAGTCTAGGCTGCCGGTGGGGGCGGTTTGTCGAATCCGGTGCGGCTGGTTCGTCGCAGGGAACTGGCCGAAGGCGGCCAGGGTCACCCAGGAGCCATGCAATGACGCAATACCTGATCTCGTTCAACGAAGGCGCGATGAGCCACATCCCGCAGGAGGACTTCCCTGCCGTCAGCAAGGCCGCGGTGAGCGTCGTGCTGGAGGCCATGGCCGCCGGCGCCTTCATCTTCGGCGGCGGCCTGCTGGAGCCGCCCACGACGACCGTCGTGGCCACCGACGGCAGCGTCACCCAGGGCCCGAACCCGGCCTGCCGCGACTTCATCGGCGGCTTCACCATCGTCGAGGTGGCCGACCGGGCCGCCGCCCACCAGTGGGCCGCCAAGATCGCCGTCGCCTGCCGCTGTGCGCAGGACGTGCGCGAGTTCATGCCGTTGCCGGTTGAAATGACCGGCCGCGCGTGAGGCCTGTTCAGGGCGCGGCGATACCGTCGATGCGGTCCAGGCGCACGATGATCCGGCCGTACTGCTGGTTGCGCAGCTCCACCCATTGGCCGGGCTCGATGCGCGTCACCGCCCCCGCGATCGTCTGGCCGTTCACATAGAGGGTGATGCCGCGCTTGTCCTGCAGCGCGGTGGCGAGTGCCTGCTCCATGCCTTGGATGGCTTCGGCTGCCTGGGCAGCGCCTGAGGCGACGGTGAGGGCGCAGGCGAGCACGACGGAGGAGACGAGGGGGCGAAGAGACATGGCGGCTTCCTTGATGAGGGGGTGGGTTATTTCAGCGCTTGCAGGCGTCGGCCTTGCAGCCCATGGCCCGAGCGGTCCGTCGCGTCCAGGCCGTCCCGGTACGACGTGTCGCTGGCGAAGGGGCGGCCGCGGTGACCAAGCCGGCACTGTCCGTGCCATGTGTCGCAAGCGGGTTTCAGGCCGAGCCCTGGTTTGTTTCGTTTGTTCAGTTCGCCGCTGAAAGACGGCCACGTTGCTTTACGGAAAATCAGCGCTGTCTGACGGACGGCCAGGGGCGACACGGCCAGCATGGAGGCAAACCAAGGAGACCCTTGCCATGATCGCCTCGCTGCTGGGCCGCTACGCGCTGAAGCCGTTTGCCAAGGCCTTGCCGCAGATGGGCGACACCGAGCGCGCGGCGCTGGAGGCCGGCACCGTGGGCTTTGAAGGCGAATTGTTTGCCGGCGCCCCGGACTTCGACCACCTGCTGGCCATGGCGCCCAACCGTCTCACGGCCGAGGAGCAGGCTTTCCTGGATGGCGATGTGCACGAACTCATCGCCATGCTGGACGACTTCGCCATCGACGAGGCGCGCGACTTGCCGCCCGAGGTGTGGCACTTTCTGCGCGAGCGTCGCTTCTTCGGCATGATCATCCCGCGCGAGCAGGGCGGCCTGGGCTTCGGCCACTTCGCCCACGCGGCCGTGGTCACCCGCATCGCCACCGTCAATGTGGCTGTCGCCGTGACCGTCATGGTGCCCAACTCGCTGGGCCCCGCTGAGCTGCTGCTGCGCTATGGCACCGATGCGCAGAAGGCCCGCTACCTGCCGCGCCTGGCAGATGGGCGCGACCTGCCCTGCTTCGGCCTCACTTCACCCTATGCTGGCTCCGACGCCGCCTCCATTCCCGACACCGGCGTGCTGACCGAGCGCGAGATCGACGGCCGCAGCGTGCGCGGCTTCAGCGTGCGCTTCGACAAGCGCTACATCACCCTCGCGCCCGTGGCGACCGTCGTGGGCCTGGCCTTCCAGGCGCTGGACCCATCGTGCCCCGAAGGCCAGCAGCAGCTCGGCATCACGTGCGCATTGATCCCGGTGCCCACGCCGGGCCTGCAGATCGGGCGCCGCCACCGGCCCATGAACTCCGCCTTCATGAACGGCCCCATCCGCGGCGATGACGTGTTCGTGCCGATGGACTGGATCATCGGCGGCGAGGCGCAGGTGGGGCAGGGCTGGCGCATGCTGATGGAATGCCTCGCCGCGGGGCGAGCCATCTCGCTGCCGGCACTGGGCGCGGCCATGCAGCAGACGGCCCTCTATGTGATGGCTGGCTACGGCCGCATCCGCGAGCAGTTCGGCCTGCCCATCGCGCGCTTCGAGGCCATTGCGGGGCTCATCGCGCGCAGTGCAGCGGACCTGTACGCGTCGGACGCCGCGCGCCGCTTCACGGCTGCCGCGCTCGACGCCGGCGAGCGGCCCAGCGTGGCCAGCGCCATCCTCAAGGTGCAGCTCACCGAGGCCGGCCGCCGCGCGGTCAGCGCTGGCATGGACGTGCTGGGCGGCAAGGGCATCATCAGCGGGCCCGGCAACCTGCTGGGCGTGGCCTACCGGCATGCGCCCATCGCCATCACGGTGGAGGGCGCCAACCTGCTGTCGCGAGCTCTCATCATCTTCGGCCAGGGCGCCGTGCGCTGCCACCCGAACGTCCTGGCCGAGATGGCAGCCGTGCAGGCCAAGGACGAAGTGGCGCTGGGCAAGGCCCTGCTGGCCCACGTGGGCCACGTCGCGCGCAACCTTGGCGCCAGCCTGTTCGGCGCCGGCCTGAAGGGCCAGGTGCCCGCCGGGCTGGAGAAGGAGGCCCGGCTGATCGCCCGCGTGTCGGCCAAGTACGCGCTGACGGCAGACCTGGCGATGGGGCTGCTCGGTGGGCGCCTCAAGCGCATGGAGCTGCTGTCGGCGCGGCTGGGCGATGTGCTGTCCCACCTCTACCTGGCCGCGACCAGTGTGTGGCGCTTCAAGGTCGAGGCGGATCAGAAGATGCTGCCGTTTGCGCGCGCGGCCATCCGCTTCCAGCTTGAAGAGGCCGCCGCCACGTTGCGCGATCTGCACGCCAACATGCCGTCGGGCACGTTGAAGGCGCTGTCGCCGCTGCTGCTGCATGGCACCCGGCATCTGGCGCCGCTGCGCGACCGCGACCTCATCGCGCTGGCCGAGTCCCTGCGCAGCGATCCGTCGCTGGTGGCGCGCCTGTGCCCGGACTTCACGCCACCGGCCACCGGCGGCCTGCGCGACCTGGCCGACGCCCTGCGCCTGGCCGATGCCTTGGGCGACGAAGTGACCGAGCTGAACCGCGCGCTGCGTCGCAGCCACTCGCTGGCATCCGCGGCGGCCGCGTCGAGCAACCCCGATGCGGCGCTGGCCTATCTGCGTGCGGCGGACAAGGTCATCCAGGTAGACGATTTTCCGGCGCAGTAGTGGCTGCGTGGAACGTGCGACTTCACAAGCCCGCCGCCCGCGCCGCCAGCGTGCCCAGCTCGCCATACAGCGGCAGCACATTGGTGCCGGCGGCGGGGTGCACGCGGTTGGACAGCAACACGAAGAAGCTGTGGCTCGTCGGGTCCAGCCAGAAGGCGCAGCCCGTGAAGCCGGTGTGGCCGAAGCTGGTGGGCGGATACAGGCTGCCGCGCGGGCGCGCATAGGGCGAGGCGATGTCCCAGCCCATGCCGCGCTTCTCGGCGATGTCGGGCGGGGACTGCGGCGTCGTCAGCAGGGCCACGCTCTGCAGCGACAGCAGGCGCCGGCCATCCTCGGCCACGCCGCCGGCCAGCAGCATGCGGGCGAAACGGGCCAGGTCTGCCGACGTCGTGAACAGGCCCGCATGGCCGGCCACGCCGCCCATCTTGCGTGCGGTCGGGTCATGCACCTCGCCGCGCAGCACCTGGCCATCGGCGAGTTTTTCGGTCGGCGCGATGCGCGCGGCAGCCATGCGACGCAGCGGCAGATAGCCGCTGTCCTTCATGGCCAGGGGCTGGAACAGGGCCTGCTCGRCAAACTGCTCCAGCGGCATGCCGGCGGCGCGCTCGACGATGAGGCCGAGCAGGATGTAGTTGACGTCGGAGTAGCGGAACTGCGTGCCGGGCGGCGCGGCCAGCGGCAGGGCGCAGGCGATGCGCAGTGCGTCGTCCTTGCCGGCCCAGTCGCCGGCGCCGTTGCGCGGCAGGCCTGAGGGCAGGCCCGAACTGTGCGTCAACAGCTGGCGCAGCGTGATGCCGGCCTTGTCGGCGCCGCCGCAATCCGGCAGATAGCGCTGCAGCGGGGCCTCGACGTCGAGCTCGCCGCGTTCGCGCAGCAACTGCACCAGCGTGGCGGTGACGACGGGCTTGGTCAGCGAAGCGGCGTCGAAGACGGTCGCTTCGTCCAGCGGCTCGGGCGCGGGGTCGACGGCGCGCCGGCCATAGGCGCGATGGTGGCTGCCGTGGCCGATGCGCTCTATCCAGACCGCCGCGCCCGGCAGCTGGCCCTGGGCGATGAAGCGCTCGACGGCGGCGTCGGCCTCGGCGAGAGGCGCCGGGGCGAGGGCGGGGCGATGGGCGCAGGCCGCCAGCAGCGTGGCGGCGATCAGCCAGGCGGCGGTGTTGAGGAATCGCATGGGCAGGGATTCTGCAGGCCCCGCCCGGGCCGGCCTCAGCCGCGCCGTGCCGCCTCGATCTTGGCGATGTCGATCTTCTGCATCTCCATCATGGCCTGGAAGGCCCGCTTGGCGGCGGCGGGATCGGGGTCGGTGATCGCGGCGATGAGGGCGCGCGGCGTGATCTGCCAGGACAGGCCCCAGCGATCCTTGCACCAGCCGCACTGGCTTTCCTGGCCGCCATTGCCGACGATGGCTTTCCACAGGCGGTCGGTCTCGGCCTGGTCATCTGTCGCGATCTGGAAGGAGAAGGCTTCGTTGTGCTTGAAGAGCGGGCCGCCGTTCAGGCCGATGCAGGGGATGCCGGCGACGCTGAAATCCACGGTCAGCACGTCGCCCTGCTTGCCGTCGGGAAAGTCGCCCGGTGCGCGGTGGATGGCGCCGACGCGGCTGTCGGGGAAGGTCTCGGCGTAGAAGCGCGCGGCGTCCAGCGCATCGCCGTCGTACCAGAGGCAGATGGTGTTCTTGGCGGTCATGGGGTCTCCTGTTGAAGGGTTGCGTCGAATCTTGGCCCCTGGCGGAGGCTCAGGTGGTTACGTTATGTTGTCGCCATGAAGCTCCGCCGTTCGCTGCTGGCCGGTTCGGCCCTGGTGGCCCTGTTCGCCGTCACGCCCGTGCTGCAGGCGCAGGCGCCCACGACGCCCGCCCAGGCTGCGCGGCAGCTGATGCAGGCCACGCCGGCGCCGCAGCGGAGCGATCTGCTGCGTTCTTTCACGGACGCCGCTCGCAGCGATTGGCACTACACGCCGCGCCGCCGCGACGGCGTCGCCTTGAAGGCCATGTCACCCGCGCAGCGCGAGGCGACGACGGCCCTGCTGCGCACGGCGCTGAACGAGGGCGGCCTGGACAAGGTGAGGGCGCTTATGGCGCTGGAGATCGCGCTGCGCGAGATCGAGGGTTCGGGCGGCGCTCGCGATCCCGAGAACTATGCCGTTGCGATCTACGGCGAGCCGGGCGCAGCAGGCTGGGGGTGGCGCATCGAGGGCCATCATCTGTCGCTGCACTTCAGCCTGAGTGGCGACCGCTACGTGACGACGCTGCCGCAGTTCTTCGGCGCCAACCCGGCCGTCGAGCCCAAGCGGGGGCTTCGTTTGCTCGGCCATGAGGAAGACCTCGCCCGCCAATGGCTGGCCGGCCTGACGCCGGCGCAACGCTCGCGCGCCATCTTCAGCGACCGCCCCTTCGGTGACATCGTCAGCCGCAATGCTCCGCGCGCCCGGCCGCTGGACGCGGTGGGCCTGCCATTCGCGGACATGGACACCGGCCAGCAGGCCCAGTTGCTGAGGCTGGTCGCGGCCTTTGCCGACCATCTGCAGCCCGAGCTGGCCCTGGCCCGCCTGGCCCGCGTGCGGGCGGCACCGCTCGATGGCATCCGCATGGGCTGGGCCGGCTCGACCCAGCCGGGCCAGCCGCATTACTTCCGCATCCAGGGCGCGAGCTTCCTCATCGAGTTCGACAACTCCGGCGGCAATCACATCCACTCGGTGTGGCGTGACTTCGACGGCGACTTCGGCCGCGACGTGCTGGGCGAGCACTACCGCCAGGCCGAGGGCAGCGCGCATCGCCACCGGGCGGCTACTTCACCTTGACCACCACCTTGCCCTTGGCCCGGCCGGTCTCGACATAGGCCAGCGCGTCGTTGGTGGATTCGAAGGCAAAGACGCGATCCACGACCGGGCGTATGGCGCCGGCGTCGACCAGCGCCGTGATCTCGCGCAGCTGCTGGCCGCTGGCCCGCATGAAGAGGAAGGCGTAGTTCAAGCCCAGGCGCGCCGCCGTCCGCCTGACACCGGCACTCAACAGGCGCACGACGAGGCGCACGAACCAGGGCGCGCCAATGCCCTTCGCGAAGGCGGGATCGGGCGGGCCGGAGATCGAGATGAGGCTGCCGCCGGGCTTGAGCACGCGCAGGGACTTGTGCAGCGCCGCGGTGTCCTGGCTGTGCAGCACGACGTCGTAGTCCTGCAGCACCCGCTCGAAGTCGTCTTTGCGGTAGTCGATGACGACGTCGGCGCCCAGGCGCTTCACCAGCTCGATGTTGGCGCTGCTGGTCGTGGTGGCGACGGTGGCACCGACATGCTTGGCCAGCTGGATGGCGAAGCTGCCGACGCCGCCCGAGCCGGCCTGGATGAAGACCTTCTGCCCCTTCTTCAGCTGGGCCTTCTCGATGAGGGCCTGCCAGGCGGTCAGGCCCACGAGCGGCAGCGAAGCGGCCTCTTCCATGCTGAGGGCCTTGGGCTTGAGGGCCAGGGACGCCTCCTTGACGGCCACGTATTCGGCGAAGCTGCCGATGCGGAAGTCGTCGGGCCGGGCGTAGACCTCGTCGCCCGGCTTGAAGCCCTGCACGCGCGGCCCGACCTGGGTGACCACGCCGGCCACGTCATGGCCCAGCACGAGGGGCAGGCGGTAGGGCAGGATGAGCTTGAACTCGCCGTTCCTGATCTTGGCATCCAGCAGGTTCACGCCGGCGGCATGGACCTGGACGAGCACCTCGTCATCGCGCAAGGCCGGCTCGGCCATCTCTGCCGACCGCAGTGCGCGGTTTTTGCCGTAGCGGTCGAGGAGAAAGGCCTTCATGACGCGCTCGCCGATGACACGGCGTCGAGTCGCAGATCGCTTCGAATGCCGGCGTCCACCATGCCGGCGGGTGCGAATCGGCGCAGCAACCGCAGGCGGCTCGCGAGCCCACCGGCCGTGTAGCGGAGTTTGGGTTGCGCCGCGCTGGCGGCCTTCAGCACGACGTCGGCAACGACGCCCGGCTGGTCCGCGGTCGTCATCACTTGCCTGACCCTTTCGGTCACGGCCACACGGGCCTCGCGGTAGTCGTCGAGCATGGCATCGGGTTCCAGGAAGTTCGCATCGAACGGCGTCTTGGTATAGGCGGGCTCGACCACCGAGACCCGGATGCCACGGGTGCGCAGCTCATGGTCGAGCGATTCGGAATAGCCTTCGATGGCGTGCTTGGTCGCGGCATAGAGGGCGCCGYAGGGCATGGGCAGGAAGCCCAGCACGGAGCCGATGTTGATGATGCGGCCGCTGCGCTGCCGGCGCATATGCGGCAGGACAGCCCGCGTCATGCGGACGATGCCGAAGAAGTTGGTGTCGAAGATGGCCTGTGCCTGCTCGATGGAGCTTTCTTCCGCGCCGGCCGGCGCGACGCCAAAGCCGGCGTTGTTGACGAGCAGGTCGATGCGGCCGTGCAGCGCCACCACCTTGGCCACGGCGGCCTCGACCGAGTCGTCCAGCGTCACATCCAGGGCCAGCATCTCGAAGCCGCGCTGCCCCGCCTGCCGCCCCTGCCGGCTCGTGCCGTACACGGTGTAGCCCGCCTTGGCGAGCCGCTCGGCGGTGGCTTGGCCTATGCCTGAGGAGGCGCCCGTCACGAGGGCGATCTTGCTGTTCATCTTCATGGTGTTCTTTCGTCCGCGTGTGTGGGTCAGGAGCTCGCCGGCGTACGCGGTGCGCGGCGGGTCAGGAAGGCTTTTGTGTTTATTCGCATGATGTTCGTCATACTTGAAGGCGAGCAAAAAGGCCGACGTCCATCGGTGAGGTTCAGGGATGGGCGGGAGCCAGGCTTTTCAGCGCCGCGTCGAGCAGGCTGTCCGACAGCGCGGGCTCATCAACGGCACGCGCCAGCATCAGGGCGCCGACCATGGTGGACAGGGTCACCAGCGCTTGCTCGTGAGCCGCAGGCTGGCCCCAGTCGGGCGACTGGCGCGCGATCAAGTCCACCGTTGCCTTGATGTGGCGGGTGGTCACGCGGCGCACCTCGGGGGCCTGGCGCGATGTCTCCGAACCCAGCGCCGCCAGCGGGCAGCCCAGCTCCACCTGCTCGAGGTGGGCCTTGGAGAGGTAGGCGCCGAGCATGGTCGCCAGGGTCTGGTCGGGCGGCGTGCGGGCCACGACGTCGGCCGCTGCGGCGGCCGACTCTGCGCAGGCCTGCCCGGCCGCTTCCGCCAGCATGGCCTCGCGGGAGGCGAAGTGGGCATAGAAGGCGCCATGGGTCAGGCCCGCCTCCTTCATGATGTCTGCGACGCCCGTGCCGTCGTAGCCGCTGCGGCGAATGGCCCGCGCCGCGGCCGACACGATGCGTTCGTGCGAGGCCTCCTTGGCGGCGGTTCTGGCGTTGGTTGTCGTATTTCGCATGACGGTCATCATACGCCATCCGATTCGGAGTCGTCGTGACTTTCTTGACGCCTCGGGTCAGCTGGGCCGGCGCCGCATCACGCCGCCGACCAGCATCAGGCCGGCCGCCAGCATCGCCCAGCTGCCCGGCTCGGGCACCGCGGTGACGGTGAAGTTGTCGAAGGTGGCGTCCATGCCCTGGCCGAACAGGCGCTCCGACACCGGGATGGAGACGGCCAGGTCGGGCCGGTCGGGGTGCTGGAAGGGGAAGGCGTCGAGCAGGCTGAAGAGGCCGTGGCCGATGGTCAGGTTGCGGATCTTGCCGCCCAGGGCCTCGCCGGGGCCGTAGGAGGGGTAGACGCCGGACCAGTTCGCGCCCTGCTGGTCCAGCGGGATGCCGACGTTGTCGACCTGGGACACCAGCGCGCCGTCGAGAAAGTAGCTGACGCTGCCGACGTCGCTGTAGCTGATGGACGCCACGTGCGGGCCGGGGCCGATGTCGATCTGCCTGATGATCTGCGTGTACATCTTGTCGATGCCGACGTAGCTCGCGTCGCCCGGCAGCAGTGCCGGGTTGGTGACCGATGACGGCAGGCGTTCGATCAGCGTGAAGGCGGTCGAGCCGGAGATGAACCAGTCGAACAGCTGGCCGGTGGAGAAATCGATCATGTTCATCACGGCGCCGGCCTGCTGGCCTTCGAGGGCTGTTGCCGAATAGGGCAGGCCGCTCTGGATGTAGTTGCCGCTGATGACGCGGCCTCCCGCCTGCGTGTTGTGAGCCGTGGCGGTGATGGTGGAAGAGAAGGTCAGCGAGCCGCCTGTCGGCACCGCGAAGGTCTGCGTGCTGGTGGCGATGTATTTGAGATGGTCGTAGACGCTGAAGTCATAGCCCGTCTGGAACACCGGCGCCTTGATGGCGAAGTTGCCTGCCGAGAAGTCGCGCGTGTCGGTAGCGGCCATTTCGCCGAGTCCGTAGGGGTTGGCCCATTTGGCACCATAGCCGGCGAGGGAATAGCCGGGCGCGTCGAAGCTGTCGTAGACGATGGTGCCCGCCAGGGCGGGCCCGGCGCCGAGCGCCAGGGCCAAGGTCGTGCACCGACATACGGCGCGGGTCCAGTGAGTCTGGCTTGAGTTCATGAAGTGCCCCTTGATTCGAGGCTGCATTGCCTCGCTGCCGACATTCGGGCAATGCGCAGTGGGCGGTACGCAGGTTTTCCCAGGTCGGCGGCGTTGGCTCCTCTCGATTGGGGACAGCCTGGGAGAGGACCCGGTAGCCGCGCGGGCGCCGGCGCGGCGGTGCGCCAGCTCTAAAGCGGCTTTGTTATGAGTTCAGTCGCAAACTTGATTGGTCCTGCCGTGGCGTGGGCGTTAAGGTCTGGGCTTCCTCGTTTGTCTCCTCCTCCCGCAAGGGTGGATTCAGCCCTTCGGGCCGGTGCGCCGGTCGAAGGGCTTTTTTCTTGTGCGCAAAGCGCATGAGCGTTTGTGTTTTGATTCGTTTGCCGCAGAAGGCTGCGGACCTAAGCTGCCGGGGTTTTGCGCATGAGAGCCACGATGAGCACCGTTGTTGAATCCGCCAGCCCGCCTGTCGGCGCGCACCAGCGCCCGGCCATCCAGCCCTTGCCCGGCAGCTTCGCCGCCGAGGTGGTGGGCCTGGACCTGAGCCAGCCCCTCGATGACGACGACTTCCGCCGCATCCACCGCGCCCATCTGGATCACCATGTGCTGGTCTTCCGCGACCAGCGCATCACGCCCGAGCAGCAGATCGCCTTCAGCCGGCGCTTCGGCGCGCTGGAGATCCATGTGTTGCACCAGTTCCACCTGAAGGGCCACCCGGAGATCCTCATCGTCTCCAACATCGTCGAGAACGGCCAACCGGTCGGCCTCGGCGACGCGGGCTACTTCTGGCATTCGGACCTGTCGTACAAGGAAAAGCCCAGCCTGGGCTCCATGCTGCTGGCCCAGGAGCTGCCCAGTGAAGGCGGCGACACGCTGTTCGCCGACCAGCATGCGGCCTGGCAGGCGCTGCCGCCCGAACTGCAGGCGCGGGTCCGCCACCTGCAGGCCGAGCACTCTTACCTCGCCAAGTACGAGGCCCTGCGCGAGCGCAGCCCCTGGCGGCCCAAGCTCAGCGACGAGCAGGTGGCCCAGGTCAGGCCGGTCGTGCAGCCGGTGGTGCGCACCCACCCGGAGACGGGGCGCCAGGGTCTCTTCGTCAGCGAGCACTTCACGACGCGCATCGTCGGCCTGCCCGACGCCGAGAGCCGCGCGCTGTTGCAGCAGCTCTTCCAGTACGCGACCTTGCCCCAGTTGCAGTACCGCCACCGCTGGCAGCCGCACGACATGGTGTTCTGGGACAACCGCTCGGTGCTGCACCTGGCCGCCGGCTGCCCCGACCATCTGCGGCGGCGCCTGCACCGCACGACGATCGAGGGCGACAGGCCCTGCTGAGCTACTGGGCGTTCACCTTCAGCCAGTTCAGATTCCACTCCTTGCCGATGGACTTCAGGCGCAGCGTGTGGTTGCCGGCCGTCATGGGGAAGGGGGCGCTGGTTTGGGTGACCCAGGTCTGCCAGCCGCCCGTGTTGGGGACGGCCATCACATCCACCGCCTTGACGCCATCCACCCAGACCTCGAAGCCGGTGCTGCCGTTGGCGCTTGCCAGGCGGTAGTCGATGGTGAAGTTGCCGGCGGCAGCCGCCTTGATCTTGAACTCGATGAAATCGTCGGCATCGAAATGGCCCACGTCCTGGCCACCGCCGGTGTCGCTGCAGTTCTCGAGTTCCACGCCGCTCATGGCCGTGAAGGCTTCGGCCTGGAGGGTCGCGGGTACGGCCACATATAGGATGGCGGTGCTCGCAGCGTCGCTGTAATAGCTTTCGTTGGCAGCGGTCAGCGAAGTGACGACGTAGTAATAGGTAGCGCCGCTGACAGCCGTGCTGTCGGTGTAGGCATTGGCGGCAACTTTCTCGGCGAGCCTGGTGTAGCTGCCGCCGGCGCTGGTGCTGCGATAGACGTTGTAGCCCGTGACCTTGGCGTCGGTGCTGGCATTCCAGCTGAGCGCATTGCTGGTGCCGCCTTCAGTCAGCTTCAGATTGGCGGGGCGCGCCGGCAATTGGAAGACCTCCGGTGCGGTGGCGCTCGTCATCCATTGCGCCAGCCCCGAATGGACCTCGAGGGCCTGTGTGGCATAGCTCTTGAACAGGTTCTCGATTTCAGTGACCGTGGCGACAGTGAAGTCCACCTTGCCATTCATGTCGATGACGTCCTTGCCCTGCACCGGCTCCTTGTCGAGCAGATACATCTCGGCCCAGGTGTTGGCGCTGCCGTTGTCCTTGAACACGCCACTCAATGCATAGGTCTGGCCGCCTTCCAGCGTGATGGCCTGATAGATGCCGCCGTTGACTTCGCCGGTGACGCCGTCCGGGCGGGTCACCCGCAGCACGGCGCCTTCGCTGCCGGTCGGGGTCTTGCCCGCGGCCGAGGTGTTGAAGTCCAGGTTCAACCTGCCGCTGACGGTCAGCGTGGTCCAGCCCGTGCTGGAGCCGAAGCCGCCGTTGGTGATCACTTCGGCATTGGTGGCGGTGTTGGTGATGCTGATCTTGTCGAAGCTCACGTCGGGATTGCTGCCGGCCACCGCGCCGCTCTTGATGACGAAGTAGTAGGTCTTGCGGCCGCTGCCGCCCACCTTGATCGTGGAGGCCTTGACCGCACAGGCATTGGCGAAGCTGGCATCCCAGCCAGTGCAATCCCAGGTGCTGGCCTTGGCCACCATGCCGACGCCGGTGTCGAAGTTGGTGTTGACGGCATTGGTGACCATGCCCCAGGTGCCCTTGCCGGAGCCGCCCGCCGGGCTGACCAGCTTGTAGGCCCAGGAGGTCGACGCCCAGCCATAGCTGGCGTAGGTGTCGTAGGTGGCGCGGCCGATCTGGCCACCCAGGTCCAGACCAGCGCTTTGCCAGGGCTGGAATTCACCCACCAGCAACGGGATCTTCAGGTCGCTGACCTGCTTGTTGTAGGCACAAACACCGGTGGTGCCGGTCGCGCCGCAGCGCAGCCAGTCGCGGTGGACCATGTAGGCGGAATCGCCGGGTCTGTCGCCGAACAGGCCCGGGTAGGGATGAATCTCGAAGGCGACGTTGGTGAAGCCTTTGGTCGTCGGATTGCCGTAGGCGTCGATGCTGCCGTAATGGCTGGGCAGCATGACGATGTGCTTGTCGTCGATGGCGCGGATGGTTTTGTACAGGTCTTCGACGCGCGTCACCATCGCTTCGGCGCTTGACCCCCAGGGCTCGTTGAGCGGGTCGTAGGCCGCCACCACCGGCTCGTCCTTGTACTTGGTCGCGATCTGCTGCCACACCCAGCGCGTGCGCTCCTGCGCTTCGGTGTCCGTCCAGTATTTGTTCTGGCCGGCGCAACCGGTGTGATCGTTGGGCGTCTGGCCGCCATGGGCGCCATGCAGGTCCAGGATCACATAGATGCCGCGCTTCTTGGCCTCGGCGATGCTCCAGTCCAGGTATTTCCAGGCGTCGGCACGCAGGGTCTTGGGCTTCTTCTCGTCCTCGATGACGCTCCACAGAATCGGCAGGCGGACGATGTTGAAGCCGAAGGCTTTCAGTTGGTCCCAGTCGCGCGTGGTGATCCAGCTGTCGCGATAGAGCTTGATCAGGCGCTCCTTCTCGTCATAGCCGAAGCGCTCGGTCAGCTTGGCTTCGAGGGTGCATTGGTCGGTCACGCCATTGCCGCCCTGGCCCATCATCCAGAACTCCTGCACCAGCCAGTTGCCCAGGTTGCTGCCCTTCAGCAGCACCTGGCTGCCGCTGGCGTTGACCCATTTGCTGCCGTCGGTCTTCAGCAGTGTGAGGCTGTCACCGGGCGCTGGGGCGGGTGCCGGAGCCGGGGCGGGCGCAGGCGCCGGGCTGGGGGCAGGTGAGGGCGCGGGCGAGCCGCCACCACCGCCGCAACCGGCCAGCAGGGCCGCACCCATCAGGCCCC
Organism: Roseateles sp. P2_H4; assembly: GCF_056403315.1. NCBI lineage: Bacteria > Pseudomonadati > Pseudomonadota > Betaproteobacteria > Burkholderiales > Sphaerotilaceae > Roseateles > Roseateles sp. P2_H4. The sequence continues at coordinate 37,879 of NZ_JBFUFR010000051.1, forward strand.
CCAGCAATGCGCCGCGCGCGGAACTGCCCAGCGGGGCGGCAGCGCCGCCCACCAACCATCGTCTTGCCACGTCTTGTCTCCGTTGTTGATTTGGAACCGGTTCCAAATCAGTATCCGGGACGCCTTCCAGGGCTGTCAACAGCCCCTGGGGGACTTCCTAGGGGAGTGCCGTGTTTCGGGTGGATTTCCGGGTTGCAGGGTGGAATCGATTCCACTAGGCAATCCGTGGGCGCTATTTCAGCCCCACCCACCAGCGCTTGTTGCTGCGCGGCTGCCCCACCGTCAGCACCTCGCCAATCTCGGGCGTGGCCAGGGCAATGCCCTGGGCCTCGGCGAGGTCGGCCAGCCGGTTCAGCGGGTCTTGCCAGGTGTGGAAGGCCAGGTCGAAGGTGCTGTTGTGCACGGAGAACAGCAGCTTGCCGCGCACGTCCTGGAAGGCCTTGACGCTTTCTTCCGGCGTCATGTGCACGGCGGGCCAGTAGGCGTCGTAGGCGCCGTTCTCGATCAGCGCCACGTCGAAGCCGCCGAAGCGCTCGCCGATCTGCCTGAAGCCGCCGAAATAGCCCGAGTCGCCGCTGTAGAAGATGCGTTGCTCGCCGCTCTGGATGACCCAGGAGGCCCACAGCGTGCTGTTGCGGTCGCTCAAGCTGCGGCCGGAGAAATGCTGGGCCGGCGTGGCCGTCAGCTGCACGCCGGCATGCGTGGCGCCCTGCCACCAGTCCAGCTCATGCACGCGCTCGGCGGGCACGCCCATCTCCACGAGGCGGGCCTTCACGCCCAGCGGCACGAAATAGCGCTGCGCCCGTGAGGCGAGGTACTCGATGGTAGGTACGTCGAGATGGTCGTAGTGGTCATGCGACAGGATGACGCCCTCGATGGGCGGCAACTGCTGCAAGGCCAGGGGCGGCGCGTGGAAGCGCTTGGGGCCGGCAAAGCTGAACGGCGATGCCCGTTCGCCGAACACCGGGTCGATAAGCCAGAACTTGCCGCCCAGCTTCAGCAGGTGGGAGGAATGGCCGAGGCGCACGAGGTGGTTGGCCTGCGGGTCCAGCGCCTCGAGCTGGGCGGTGGTCAGCGGCCGCACGGGAATGGCGTCAACCGGCACCGTGCCGACCTTGCTGCCGAAGATGAAGCGCGTCCAGATGGCCCAGCCGCTGGCGCCCGGTGGGGTCGCGGGGTTGGGCGGGTTGGCGAAGAGGCAGTCTTGCAGCTGCGGCGAGGCGGCGTAGGGCGCGCTGCAGTTGCTGTTGCTGGCGCAACTGGCCAGGAAGGGCAGGCTGGCGAGCACTGCGAGGCGCAGGAGGAGTCGCATGCGCCGAGTGTGCCAGCCGCGCTTTGGGCGCCGCCAAAAGAAAACCCGCCAGCGGCGGGTGGGTGACTGACAGCAGCGGAGGGGTCAGACCAGCCAGACGGCGGTCTGGGCCGCCGCCAGCGTCGTTTCGGCAGCGGTGCTGCGGCGGCCTTCGATGACGACTCGTGGCAGCTTGGCGATCAGCGTCGTGTCTGCGCGCTTGCCCACGATGACGACGCGCTCCAGCTTCACGACCTCGGTCGCGGGCGCTGCGGTGCCGTTGGCCAGGCCGACGCCGATGGCGGCAGCGGCGGTGACGGAAGCGATGGCGATCACGAAGGTCTTGGCGGCGGTGTTCATGGTGGGCTCCGGTGGGTTGCTGTGTCAGTGATTGCAGTGTCTGCAGCCACGCCGCGCGCTGCGAGGGCCAGGCGATGGATCGTCGGCGGGGGCGGACGAATTGCGGATTGGCGGGACGGGCGGGCCTGGCAACGCCTCGTGCCCATCAACACCGAGGGGCACGCCGATTGYCGGCACGTGCTGTCGTCCATGGCAGGAGAAACATATGCATGCCGCATCCCCACTGCTTTCCGCCGCCTGGCTCGCCGCGCTGCTGTCTCTGGCGTCGTTGACCCAGGCCCAGCCGCCTGCGCAGGCGCCGCGCACCGAGCCGGGCAGGGCCGCCCAGGCGGTCCAGTCCCGGGACGGCACCCGGATCGCCTATGACAAGCTGGGCAAGGGCCCGGCGGTCATCGTCGTGGGTGGCGGACTGTCCGACCGCGCGGGCGCCGCCGAGCTGGCCCAGCTGCTGGCGGCGCGCCTCACGGTCTACAGCTATGACCGACGCGGCCGGGGCGACAGCGGGGACAGCAAGCCCTATGCGGTCAGGCGCGAGGTCGAGGACATCGAGGCCCTCATCGACAGCGCCGGCGGCTCGGCCTATCTGTATGGCAAGTCCTCTGGCGCCGCGCTGGCGCTGCAGGCGGCGGCCCTGCTGGGTGGCAAGGTCAGGAAGCTGGCCCTCTACGAGCCACCCTACAGCGAAGCCGAGGGCGCGGCCAGGGAATGGAAGGCCTTCACGGCCAGCCTGGACAGGCAGCTCGCGGCCGACCAGCGCGCCGAGGCCGTCACGTCCTTCATGAAGTTCGTGGGTGCCCCCGACGCAGCGCTGGCGAAGATGAAGGCGTCACCGGCCTGGCCGGGCATGCTGAAGATGGCGCCGACGCTGGCCTACGACAACGCGCTGCTGGGGGACGACCGTTCCGTGCCGGTGGGCATCGCCGCCCAGGTGAAGGTGCCCACCCTGGTGATGGACGGCGGCGCCAGCCTGGGCCCCATGCCCTTCATGCGCCCGACGGCCGACAAGCTGGCCAAGGCCATCCCGGGCGCCCAGCGCCGGGTGGTCGAGGGCCAGGCCCATGACGTCAGCGCCCAGGTGCTGGCACCCATGCTGCTGGCGTTCTTCAACTGAGGCGCGCCAGCGCGTCGGCGATCTCGGCCGAGCCGCCGGGCCGCACCACGCGCGCCACCTCGCGGCCGTCCTGCAGCATGACGAGGGTGGGCCACAGCTTGATGCCGAAGGAGCGGCCCAGCGGCCGCCCGCGGCCGTCCTCGATCTTCAGGTGCCGCAAGGGTGCGGGCGCCACAGGGTCGGCCAGCGCTGCGCTGATGACCCCTTGAGCGGCCTGGCAGATGCCGCACCAGTTGGCGCCGAACTCGAGCACGGTGGCGCCCGCCATCGCGTCGACGTCGGCGCGCGTTGGTTCGTCGCTGGCATAGCGTGAGGGCGAGCTCATCGGAATCTCCTGTCGGCCGTGTCGACCGGTGTCGGCAAATGCGGTGCCCGTCGCCTTGGCCTGGCCTAGACGGGTTGCCGGTAGCGCTGGCCCCTGAAGCGCAGCACCAGTTCGCGCGGGCCGATCTGCTCCAGCACCAGGTCGGCACCCAGCTTGGCGCCTTCGCGCATCACCTCACCATTGACCATGACGAAGCGGCTGGCCGGGTCGTCGGAATAGACCGAGCCGCTGATCACCAGCTTGGGCAGCTCGCGGCGCAGGCTCTCGGGCAGTTCGGACAGCCGCGGAATGGGGGCTTCGGCCACCGGTGCCGGCGCGGCCACGTTGGCGGGCCGTGGCAGCGGCGCAGCGGCCACGGCGGCCGGCGGTGGCGCGGGCGGCAGATAGGGCGAGGCCGAGGCCGCAGGCTGCGGCAGAGGCCCGCTGGCGGCCTGCGGCGCGGGTGAGGTGAGGGGCGCGACTCGTGGTGCAGGCAATGGAGCCGGCGCGGGGGCTGGGTTTTGGCCGCTCGCCCACCAGCTGCCGGCGCCGATGCCGGCCAGCAGCAGCAGGCCGCCGCCGGCCCAGGGCAGCCA
>NZ_JBFUFR010000052.1:0-41157 GCF_056403315.1 Roseateles sp. P2_H4
ATGCTCCACAGCCGTGGCTGGACCTGCGTGATGCTCAGCGTGATGCTGCCGGACTTGGCCGGGAAGGCCGTGCTCGTTGCCGTGACGGTGACATCACTCTGCATGGGCACGACGGCCGGCGCGGTGTAGAGGCCGCGGTCATTGACCGTGCCGACCGTCGTGTTGCCGCCGGCAATGCCGTTGACGGTCCAGGTGACGGTGTTGGGCGACAGCGGCACATAGGCGGTGAGCTGGCGCGTGGTGGCAATCGGCAGATTGCCGCTGCTGTAGACGGTGATCGTCTGGGCGATCACCGGGCCGGCGGCCAGGCTGCTGGCGAAAGCCAGGGCGGCGACGCGGACGAAATGGGGAGGAGGGCAAATCATGGAGTCGCTCCTGACTAGGGCAACTCCATGCTGCAACGCTCATGCCATGGCTGGCATCCCTCAAAACTGACGCCGTGCGTCGTTTCTCAGGGCCCGGGTGTCATGCGAACTGACGATTTGCGCTCAACGTGACCAAGCCTGTCAGTCTTTCAACCACTTGCGTGGCTGATTCTTGCAAATGTCACGAGTTGTACGTGACGCCGCGGGCTCGATCAGCTCAATCCATCGCCATCGCCGTGTGGCTGAAACCGCCGTCCACATAGGTGATCTCGGCGCTGATGCCGGCCGACAGGTCGGACAGCAGGAAGGCGGCGGTGTTGCCGACGTCGTCGATGGTCACGTTGCGACGGATGGGCGCCTGGGCCGCGAACTGTCCCAGCAATTTGCCGAAGTCCTTGATGCCGGAGGCGGCCAGCGTCTTGATCGGGCCGGCCGAGATGCCGTTGACCCGCACGCCCTTGGGGCCGAGGGCCGACGCCAGGTAGCGCACGCTGGCTTCCAGGCTGGCCTTGGCCAGACCCATGGTGTTGTAGTTGGGCACGATGCGCAGGGCGCCGAGGTAGCTCAGCGTCAGCAGGGCCGCACCCTGGCGCAGGCGCGGCGCCGCCAGCTTGGCCATGGCCGGGAAGCTGTAGGCCGAGATGTCGTGGGCGATGCGGAAGTTCTCGCGCGTCATGCCTTCGAGAAAATCACCGGCAATCGCCTCGCGCGGCGCGAAACCGATGGAATGGACGAAACCGTCGAACTCCGGCCAGACCTCGCCGAGTTGGTTGAACAGCGCTGCCATCTGTTCGTCGCTGGTCACATCGCAGTCATAGACGAGCTTGGAATCAAACTYGGCGGCGAATTCGGTGATGCGCTCCTTGAAACGCTCACCTTGATAGCTGAAAGCCAGCTCCGCGCCCTCGCGGTGGCAGGCACGGGCAATGCCGTAGGCGATGGAGCGGTTGGACAGTACGCCCGTGATCAGCAGCCGTTTGCCGGCGAGAAAGCCCATTCTTGTCTCCTGTGAGGTCTCAAACAGCCTCAGATTCTGGCACGCGCCGGGCGTAGCGGCTTGCCGGCACAGGACTTGCACAGTACAATACGAGCTTCACTGGAAATGAGGGTTGCCATTCAGGCGGCTTCTCAACGAGCGGCGGACGACATCCCCCGGCGCAGGATTCTGGTGAACGATTGGGCGGATTCATCCAGCCCATTTTTTTTGCTTTTTCGATTTTCTTCCGACCCGAATCCCATCCCCGCATGAGTTGGCAAACCGCTGTGGAAACGACCGTGACCGGCCTCGGTTACGAACTCGTGGACTGCGAACGCAGTGCCAGTGGTGGAACGCTGCGCGTGACGATCGACAGGCTGGCTGCCGACGCGGCTGCCGGTGAGTTGGTCACGGTGGAGGACTGCGAAAAGGTCACGCGCCAGCTGCAGTATGTGCTGGAGGTCGAAGGTCTGGAGTATTCCCGGCTCGAGGTGTCCTCGCCGGGGCTGGACCGGCCGCTGAAGAATGCCGCGCATTACACGCGCTTCGCTGGCCAGGAAATCGACATCACGTTGAAGGCGCCATTCCAGGGCCGCAAGAAATACCGCGGCCTCGTCAGCGCCCAGCCGGATGCGCCGAGCGACCAGGCCTGGCGCCTGGTGTTCGACGACGGYGAGGCTGACCAGGCGCTSGATTTCACGCTCGACGAGGTGCGCGAGGCACGCCTCGTGCCGTYGWTCAGCTTCAAGGGTCGAGGCGGCGAACCGGCGCCCGACCGCAAGCCGGGCCAGCGTGGCGTCATCAAGCCCAAGAAGCAGCCAAAAGAGGCAGCACTCAAGAAACAAGCGGGCGAGCCCAGTGATGCGGCGCCCGGCCAAGACAAGGTTGACGGAGGTCTCAAGCAATGAACCGCGAAATGTTGATGCTGGTGGACGCGATCTCGCGCGAGAAGAGCGTGGAGCGCGATGTCGTGTTCGGTGCGGTGGAAGCCGCACTGGCCTCGGCCACCAAGAAGATTTACGGCGCTGAAGCCGACATCCGCGTCAGTGTGGATCGCGAGTCGGGCGAGTACGAGACCTTCCGCCGCTGGCATGTCGTGCCCAACGAGGCCGGCCTGCAGAACGCCGACGCTGAAATCCTGCTGTTCGAAGCCCAGGAACAGATCGCCGACATCGAGGTGGACGACCACATCGAGGAGCCGGTCGAGTCCCTGCCCATCGGCCGTATCGGTGCCCAGGCCGCCAAGCAGGTCATCCTGCAGAAGATCCGTGACGCCGAGCGCGAGCAGCTGCTGAACGACTTCATGTCGCGCGGCGAGAGGATCTTCGTCGGCACCGTCAAGCGCCTGGACAAGGGCGACATCATTGTCGAGAGCGGTCGCGTCGAAGGACGCCTGAAGCGCGGCGAGATGATCTCGAAAGAGAACCTGCGCACCGGTGACCGCGTGCGCGCCGTCATCCTCGGCGTGGACCCGACGCAGCGTGGCCCGCAGATCATGCTGTCGCGCTCCAGCCCCGAGTTCATGAAGGAACTCTTCGCCCAGGAAGTGCCGGAAATCGAGCAGGGCCTGCTGGAGATCAAGAGCTGCGCCCGCGACAGCGGTTCGCGCGCCAAGATCGCCGTCGTCAGCCATGACCGCCGCGTCGATCCCATCGGCACCTGCGTCGGCGTGCGCGGTTCGCGCGTCAATGGCGTGACGACCGAACTGGCCGGCGAGCGTGTCGACATCGTGCTGTGGAGCGAAGACCCGGCCCAGTTCGTCATCGGCGCGCTGGCCCCGGCCAATGTGCAATCCATCGTCGTCGATGAAGAGCGCCACGCCATGGACGTCGTCGTCGACGAGGAAAACCTCGCCATCGCCATCGGCCGTGGCGGCCAGAACGTGCGCCTCGCGTCCGAACTGACCGGCTGGCGCATCAACATCATGTCGGCCGAGGAATCGGCCGCCAAGCACGAGCAGGAAAGCGAATCGGTGCGCAAGCTCTTCGTCGACAAGCTCGACGTCGATGCCGAAGTCGCCGACATCCTGATCGCCGAGGGCTTCACCAGCCTCGAGGAAGTGGCCTACGTCCCGATGCAGGAAATGCTCGAGATCGAAGCCTTCGACGAGGACACGGTCAACGAGCTGCGCACCCGAGCCAAGGACGCGCTGCTGACCATGGAAATCGCCCGCGAAGAGAAGGTCGAGGAGGTCTCGCAAGACCTGCGCGATCTCGAAGGCGTGACGCCCGAGCTGCTGAGCAAGCTGGCCGAAGGCGGCATCAACACCCGTGATGACCTGGCCGACCTGGCCGTGGATGAACTGGTCGAACTGACCAGCCAGGATGAGGCCGCTGCGCGCGCGCTGATCATGAAGGCCCGTGAACATTGGTTCAACGCCTGATCGACCACACGCCGCGCCGCACCGAAAGTAATTTGAAGGATCCCCACATGGCCGTGACTACCGTCGCCCAATTCGCCGCCGAGCTGAGCAAGCCGGCGAGCACGCTGCTGGAGCAGCTGCAAGCCGCGGGCGTCAAGAAGTCTTCCGTTGACGACTCGCTGAGCGAGACCGACAAGGAAAGCCTGCTCGACCACCTGCGCACCTCCCATGGCACTGCCGGTGGTGAGCGCAAGAAGATCACCCTCGTCAAGAAGTCGACCACCGAGATCAAGCAGGCCGATGCCTCCGGCAAGGCCCGCACGATCCAGGTCGAAGTGCGCAAGAAGCGCACCTTCGTCAAGCGTGACGATGCCTCCGACGAGTCCACCGCCGGTGCCGAAGAAGCCGACCTGGTGCGCCGCGAGGAAGAAGCCCAGGCCCAGGCCGCCGCGTTGCGCGCCCAGGAGGAGGAGCTGGCCGCCAAGGTGAAGGCCCGTGAGGACGCCGAACGCGCCGCACGTGAAGCCGCCGAAGCGCGCCGCGCCGAAGAGCAGGCCGCCGCCGAAGCCGCCGCCAAGGCTGCCGCCGAAGCCGCTGCTGCCGCTGCTGCTGCCGCGAAGACCGAGGACAAGACGGAAGAAGTGGCCGAGGCTCGCCAGCGCAACGCTGCTGCTGCCGCTGCGGAGGCCGCTGCCATCAACAAGGCCGCTTCCAAGCGTGGTGCCAAGGCCGTCGCGCCGGCACCCGAGCCCGAAGTCGTCGCCCCGCCGCCGCCCGCCCCAGCGCCCGCCCCTGAAGTCGTCGCACCGCCGCCGCCTGCCCCCGAGGTGGCGAAGCCGGCCCTGCGTGTCGTCAAGGCCGTGGACGCGGCTGCCGAAGAGAAGCAGAAGCAGGACGACCTGGCCCGCCGCCGCAAGGCTGCCGAGGACGAGGCCGCCAAGATCCGCGCCATGATGAATGCGCCCAAGAAGGTGCTCGTCGCGGCCAAGAAAGAAGAGCCCAAGCCGGCCGAAGCCGCCGCGGGCATCAAGGGCACCATCCACAAGAAGGCTGGCGCACCGGGTGCAGCACCTGCTGCAGCGGGTGCCGGCGCAGGTGCCGGCAAGCCGGGCGACAAGAAGTCGGTCAAGTCCGAGAAGCTGTCGTCCAGCTGGGCCGACGACGCCGCCAAGAAGCGCGGCCTCAAGACCATCGGTGCCGGCCCCGCCGGCGCCGGTCGCCCGGGTGGCGGTGGCAACTGGCGCGCTCCGGCGCGCGGTGGTGCCGGCGGCCGCCGTGGTGACCGTGGTGGCAACCAGTCCAACTTCCAGGCGCCTGCCGAACAGCAGACCCAAGAGGTGCACGTCCCCGAGACCATCTCGGTGGCCGACCTCGCCCACAAGATGTCGGTCAAGGCCGCCGAGGTCATCAAGCAATTGATGAAGCTGGGCCAGATGGTCACCATCAACCAGCAGCTGGACCAAGAGACGGCCATGATCCTGGTCGAGGAAATGGGCCACAAGGCCTTCCCGGCCAAGCTGGACGATCCGGACGCCTTCCTCGAAGAAGAGGGCACCACCGAGCAGCAGCACGAATCACTGTCGCGCGCCCCGGTCGTCACCGTCATGGGCCACGTCGACCACGGCAAGACCTCGCTGCTGGACTACATCCGCCGTGCCCGTGTGGCCGCGGGTGAAGCCGGTGGCATCACGCAGCACATCGGCGCCTATCACGTCGACACGCCGCGCGGCATGATCACCTTCCTGGACACCCCGGGTCACGCGGCCTTCACGGCCATGCGTGCTCGCGGCGCCAAGGCCACCGACATCGTCATCCTGGTCTGTGCGGCCGACGACGGCGTCATGCCCCAGACCAAGGAAGCCATCCACCACGCGAAGGCCGCTGGCGTGCCGATCGTGGTCGCGATGACCAAGATCGACAAGCCCGATGCCAACGTCGAGCGCGTCAAGAGCGAGCTCGTGGCCGAACAGGTCGTGCCGGAAGAATTCGGCGGCGACGCACCCTTCATCGGTGTGTCGTCCAAGACCGGCCAAGGCATCGACGACCTGCTGGAGCAAGTCCTGCTGCAGGCCGAAGTGCTGGAACTGAAGGCGCCGGTCGAGTCCATGGCCAAGGGCCTGGTCATCGAAGCCAAGCTGGACAAGGGCCGCGGCCCGGTCGCGACGGTGCTGGTGCAGAGCGGCACGCTCAAGCGCGGCGACGTCGTGCTGGCCGGCTCCACCTTCGGCCGCGTGCGCGCCATGCTGGACGAAGACGGCAAGGCCACGAACGAGGCTGGCCCGTCCATCCCGGTCGAGATCCAGGGCCTGACCGAAGTGCCGCAAGCCGGCGACGAGTTCATGGTGCTGGGCGATGAGCGCCGCGCCCGTGAAGTCGCGACCTTCCGTCAAGGCAAGTACCGCGACGTCAAGCTGGCCAAGCAGCAAGCCGCCAAGCTCGAGAACATGTTCAGCGAAATGGGCGCCGGCGACGTGCAGACCCTGCCGCTGATCATCAAGAGCGACGTGCAGGGCTCGCAGGAAGCGCTGGCCGCTTCGCTGCTCAAGCTCAGCAACGCCGAGGTCAAGGTGCAGATCGTCCACGCGGCGGTCGGCGGCATCAGCGAAAGCGACGTCAACCTCGCCATCGCGTCCAAGGCCGTCATCATCGGCTTCAACGTGCGGGCCGACGCCGGTGCGCGCAAGCTGGCCGAGGGCAATGCCGTCGATCTGCGTTACTACAGCATCATTTACGACGCTGTGGATGACGTGACCAAGGCAATGTCCGGCATGCTGGCGCCCGAGCAGCGCGAAGAAGCGCTGGGTACGGCCGAGATCCGCGTCGTGTTCGTCGCTTCCAAGATCGGCACGGTGGCCGGTTCCATGGTCACCAGCGGCCTGGTCCGCCGTGGCGCCAAGTTCCGCCTGCTGCGCGAGAACACCGTCATCTACACGGGCGAGGTGGACTCCGTGCGCCGCGAGAAGGACGACGTCCGCGAGGTCAAGGAAGGCTTCGAGTGCGGTATCAAGCTGAAGAACTACAGCGACATCAAGGAAGGTGATCAGCTCGAGTTCTTCGAAATCAAGGAAGTGGCCCGCACGCTCTGAACTTCAGTCCCGAGGGTTAACCCCGCCCCTCGGGGCGGGGTTTGTTCTTTCAGGAAACCGCCATGAGACATAAACGCGCCATCCCCAACCGAGCCTTCCGTGTCGCCGACCAGATCCAGCGCGATCTGGCGGAGCTGATCCGCGAGCTCAAGGATCCGCGCATCGGCATGGCGACGATCAATGCGATCGACGTCACGCCGGACTACGCCCATGCCAAGGTGTTCTTCTCGGTGCTGGTCGGTGACCCGAAAGAGACGCAGGAAGCGCTGAACGAGGCCGCCGGCTTCCTGCGCAACGGCCTGTTCAAGCGGCTGCAGATCCATACCGTGCCGACGCTGCACTTCCAGTTCGACCGCACCACCGAGCGTGCGGCCGAAATGAGTGCGCTCATCAACCGGGCCAATGCCACGCGGGCGATCGAGGACGAGGAGCCGAATGACTGAGGCCGTCGTCACAGCTTCTGCTGCCAAGCCTGCCCGGGTACGCATCCAGCGTCGCCCGCTGCATGGCGTGTTGTTGCTCGACAAGCCGCTGGGCTTGTCGAGCAACGATGCGTTGCAGAAGGCCAAGTGGCTGCTGCGTGCCGAGAAGGCCGGCCACACCGGCACGCTGGATCCGCTGGCCACCGGCCTGCTGCCGCTGTGCTTCGGCGCCGCGACCAAGTTCAGCCAAGTCAGCCTGGACGCCGACAAGCGCTACCTGGCCACGCTCGCGCTGGGCATCCGCACGACGACCGGCGATGCCGAAGGCGAGGTGCTGGAGCGCCGCGACGCTGATGGCATCACGCAAGAGCAGATCGCTGCCGCCTGCGCCGCCTTCACCGGCGAGATCGACCAGATGCCACCGATGTATTCGGCGTTGAAGCACGAAGGCAAGGCGCTGTACGAATACGCGCGTGCCGGCATCGAGATCGAGCGCAAGAGCCGTCGCGTGACGATTCATGCCGTCGACATCGTCGGCGTGCAGGCTGGCACCGTGACCCTCGACGTCCGTTGCACCAAAGGCACCTATATCCGCACGCTGGCCGAAGACATCGGCGCCAAGCTGGGCTGTGGCGCGTCGCTGGCGGCGCTGCGTCGCACCGGTTCCGGTGGCCTGACGCTGGACGGTGCCGTCACGCTGGCGCAGATCGAGGCCATGCCCGATGAAGAACGCGCCGCGCTGCTGACCTCGCCCGACCGCCTGCTGGCCGAAGCCCCCGAACTGCGCCTGCCTGCCGACGAAGCCACCCGCTTCCTGTCGGGCCTGCGCCGCCGCGTGGCCGTGCCCGACGCCGAGCGCGTGCGCGTCTACGGCCCCGAGCCGCGCGCCTTCCTCGGCAGCGCCCACATCACTTCTGGCGAACTGATCGCCGACCGCCTGTTGACCCCGCCGGAGGTCCAGGCTCTGCTTTCCGCCTGACCCGGTTTTCTTTCCAAGCATCACCATGACCACCCCGATCCGCAACATCGCCATCATTGCCCACGTCGACCACGGCAAAACCACCATGGTGGACCAGCTCCTGCGCCAGAGCGGCACCTTCGCCGAGCACGAGAAGGTCGTCGACACCGTCATGGACAGCAATGCCATCGAACGCGAACGCGGCATCACCATCCTGGCCAAGAACTGCGCGGTCAGCTGGGAAGGCACCCACATCAACATCGTCGACACCCCGGGCCACGCGGACTTCGGCGGTGAAGTCGAGCGCGCGCTGTCCATGGTCGACGGCGTGGTGCTGCTGATCGACGCCCAGGAAGGCCCGATGCCGCAGACGCGCTTCGTGACCAAGAAGGCGCTGGCCCTGGGTCTGAAGCCCATCGTCGTCGTCAACAAGGTCGACAAGCCGGGCGCCAAGCCCGATGCCGTCATCAACGCCGCCTTTGACCTGTTCGACAAGCTGGGCGCCAACGACGAGCAGCTCGACTTCCCGGTCGTCTACGCCTCCGGCATCAACGGCTGGACCTCGCTGGAAGAGGGCGCGCCGGGCGAGCAGTGGGGCCCCGACATGTCGGCCCTGTTCAACACCATCCTGAAGCACGTGCCCGCGCAAAAGGGTGACCCCGAAGCGCCGCTGCAGCTGCAGATCTCGGCGCTGGACTACTCCACCTTCGTCGGTCGCATCGGCGTGGGCCGCATCAGCCAGGGCACCATCAAGCCCGGCATGGACGTGGCCGTCATGGAAGGCCCGGACGGCAAGACCTACAAGGGTCGCGTCAACAACGTGCTGACCTTCCAAGGCCTGGACCGCGTGCAGACCAACTCGGCCGGCCCGGGCGACATCGTGCTGATCAACGGCATCGACGACATCAGCATCGGCGTGACCGTAACCAGCCTGACCGAGCCGGCCCCGCTGCCCATGCTCAAGGTCGACGAGCCGACGCTGACGATGAACTTCTGCGTCAACACCAGTCCGCTGGCCGGCCGCGAAGGCAAGTTCGTCACCAGCCGCCAGATCTGGGACCGCCTGCAGAAGGAACTGCAGAGCAACGTGGCGCTGCGCGTCTCGGAAACCGACGAAGACGGCATCTTCGAAGTCATGGGCCGCGGCGAACTGCACCTGACCATCCTGCTGGAAAACATGCGCCGTGAAGGCTACGAGCTGGCCGTCTCCAAGCCGCGCGTGGTGTTCCGCACCATCGACGGCGAGAAGCACGAGCCCATCGAGCTGGTGACGGCCGACGTGGAAGAAAACCACCAGGGCGGCGTCATGCAGGCCCTGGGCGAGCGCAAGGGCGAGCTGGTCAACATGGAGCCGGACGGCCGTGGCCGCGTGCGCCTGGAGTACCGCATCCCGGCGCGTGGCCTGATCGGCTTCACGAACGAGTTCCTGAACCTGACCCGTGGTTCGGGCCTGATCAGCAACATCTTCGACGGCTACGAGCCGCACAAGGGCGACATCGCCAGCCGCAAGAACGGCGTGCTGATCTCCATGGACGCCGGTGAGATCTTCACCTACGCCCTGGGCAAGCTGGACGACCGCGGCCGCATGTTCGTCAAGCCCAACGATCCGGTCTACGAAGGCATGATCGTCGGCATCCACAGCCGCGACAACGACCTGGTCGTCAACGCGACGCGCACCAAGCAGCTGACAAACTTCCGCGTTTCCGGCAAGGAAGACGCGATCAAGATCACGCCGCCGATCGACCTGACGCTGGAATACGGCGTCGAGTTCATCGAGGACGACGAGCTGGTCGAGATCACGCCGAAGAGCGTGCGTCTGCGCAAGCGTCACTTGTCGGAAAACGACCGCAAGCGTGCGTCGCGCGCTTGAGCGCAAGCGCCCAAGCGCGGAGCGCTGAATGTGGCGCTCCCCCATGCCGGGGCACGGAGGCCCCGTCCTTCGCCAGGCATGAACAGTCCTCAGGACTGTTCAAGTCCGGGCTCAGCCCCCTCCAGGAGGGGGTTCTAGTCAGTTGATTGCCTGCGCCCCGAAAGGGGCGCTTTGCCATGAGCCACCGATCTGCTGTGTTGCTGATGCTGCTGGTCACGCTGATGTGGAGTTCGGCGGGCGTGGTCACGCGGCATCTGGATGCGGCGCGCGGGTTCGAGATCACGTTCTGGCGCAGCAGCTTCAACGCGCTGGCTTTGCTGCTCATCCTCGGCGTCATGCGGGGCAGGGCGCTGCTGGGCAGCCTGAAGGGCGGCGCGGTCTGGGCGTCGGGCCTGTGCTGGGCCGTCATGTTCACGGCCTTCATGGTGGCGCTGTCGCTGACGACAGTGGCCAATGTGCTGGTCACGATGTCGCTGTCGCCGCTGTTCACGGCGGTGTTGGCAAGGCTCTTCCTGCATCAACCGATTCCGGCGCGCACCTGGTGGGCGATTGCCGTGGCCGGTGCAGGCATCGCCTGGATGTTTGGCGGCCAGTTGGGCGGGCCGCTGCTGGGCGTCTTCGTCGCGCTGGGCGTGCCGTTGGCCGCGGCATCCAACTGGTGCCTGCTGCAGAAAGTCGGGCAGGGCGCCGGCACCGACATGCTGCCCGCCGTCCTCATCGGCGCGCTGATCTCGATGGCCGCCATGCTGCCATTGGCCTGGCCGATGCAGGCCGGCGCGCATGACCTGGGGCTGCTGGCCTTCCTGGGCGTCTTCCAGCTCGCCGTTCCCTGCCTGCTGGCGGTGCGCTTGGCGCGCGAGCTGCCGGGTCACGAACTGGCCCTGCTCGGCCAGGCCGAAACCCTGCTGGGCGTGCTGTGGGCCTGGGCCTTTGCGGGCGAACACCCAGGCAGCGCGGCCCTGATCGGCGGTAGCCTCGTGCTTGCGGCGCTGATCGCCAACGAAGCGCTGGCTCCCCCTTCCGTCAAATCCGTCCTGAAGAACGCATGAAAGACCTGATCCCGCCTTTGGGTGCCGACGGCCAGATCCTGGCCGAGGTCAACGGCTGCCTTGGCCTCATCACGCTGAACCGACCGCAGGCATTGAACGCCCTGTCGCTGGCCATGATCCGCGACATGACGGCCTTGCTGCGCCAGTGGGCCGCGTCGCCCGAGATCGAAGCCGTGGCGGTGCTCGGCGCCGCGCGCGAGGGCAAGGCGCCGGCCTTTTGTGCCGGTGGCGACATCCGCTTCTTCCACCAGGCCGCCCACGCCGGCGATGCGGCGCTGGAGGATTTCTTCACCGAGGAATACCGCCTCAACCACCTGATCCACCACTTCCCCAAGCCCTATATCGCGCTGATGGACGGCATCGTCATGGGCGGCGGCATGGGCATCAGCCAGGGCGCCAAGCTGCGCGTGCTGTCCGAGCGCTCCAAGCTCGCCATGCCCGAGACCGGCATCGGCCTCTTTCCCGACGTCGGTGGCGGCTACTTCCTGGCGCAGTGCCCCGGCCATGTCGGCGAATGGCTGGCGCTGACCGGCCAGGCCATCGCCGCCGGCGACGCCATCGAGTGGGGCCTGGGCGATGTCTATGTGCCGGCGTCGCAATGGGCCGACCTCGTTGAAGCGCTGCGGGCCAGCCCGCAGCCCAGCGCCGAACATGTCGTCGCGACGATCATGGAACGCGCCGACCTCGCGCCGGCCGCCGACCCCAAGGCCGCGGCGGAGCGCATTGATCGCCACTTCGGCGAGCCGACGCTGGCCGGCATCCTCGCCTCCCTGGCCGCCGCCCCTGACGACTGGGCGCACCAGACGCGCGAGACCCTGCTGACGCGTTCGCCGACGATGCTGGCCGTGACGCTGGAACTGGTGCGCCGCGGCCGCAAGCTCAGCCTCGCCGATGACCTGCGCCTGGAGCGGGATCTCGTTCATCACGCCTTCCACATGCGCGGTGCGGCGCGCAGCGAGACGGTCGAGGGCATCCGTGCCTTGGCCGTGGACAAGGACCACGCCCCGCGCTGGCAGCCGGCGGCGATTGCCGACGTCAGTGCCGCCGAGGTGGCGGCCTTCTTCACCAGCCCGTGGCGCGCGGCCGAGCATCCCCTGCGCGACCTGAGCTGAAGCTGTCGCCCCCCGGATTGGGGGTTGGCCGGCAAGGCCTGTCTCCAGACACTCGCGAAAATTCTTCGACGGAGACCTCGATGCGCAAGCTGCTCATGACTGCCCTGCTGGCTACCGGCCTGATCGGCCAGGCCGCCAACGCGGCTCCGACGCTGTGGAGCGTTGGCTCCGGTGGCAATGGCCACTACTACGATTTCATCGACTCCAATGTCAGCTGGGACGACGCCTTCAAGGCCGCCCAGGCCATGAGCTTCATGGGCCAGACCGGCTATCTGGCCACCATCACCAGCGCGGGCGAGAACCGCTTTGCCTCCGTCACCGTGGCGGGCAGTGTGCTGGCATGGCTGGGCGCGTCGGACGCCGGCAGCGAAGGCAACTTCACCTGGCGTGATGGCCCCGAGGTCGGCCAGGCCCTGACCTACACCAACTGGAATCCGGGTGAGCCGAACAACTGCTGCGGTGGCGAGAACTACCTGCAGACCAACTTCGGCGTCGCCATGGGCTGGAACGATCATGGCGGCCCGGGCAATGGCGGCCAGATCAATGGCTTCCTGGTCGAGTTCAATGCGCCCAACAACGTGCCCGAGCCGGCCAGCCTGGCGCTCGTGATGGCAGCGGCCCTGGCCGGTGTCGGCGTCGCACGCCGTCGCGGCCGCTGAGCCCTCGCCCTCCAGCATTTCTCAACGCCCGCGTCAGCCCGACGCGGGCGTTGCCATTTCCGGGCCGGGATAATCACGCCCGTGACTGCCTTCTCTCCCTGGCGCCTGTCCGTCGCTCCGATGATGGACTGGACCGATCGCCATTGCCGCTATTTCCATCGGCTCATCACCCGCCAGACCCTGCTGTACACCGAGATGGTGACGACCGGGGCGCTGCTGCATGGTGACCAGCCCCGCCATCTCGACTTCAATGCCGAGGAGCATCCGGTCGCGCTGCAGCTGGGCGGCAGCGAGCCCGCCGACCTGGCCGCCTGCGCCAGGCTGGCCGAGCGCTGGGGCTATGACGAGGTCAACCTGAACTGCGGCTGCCCCAGCGAGCGCGTGCAGAAGGGCGCCTTCGGTGCCTGCCTGATGGCCGAGCCCCAGTTGGTGGCCGATTGCGTGAAGGCCATGCGTGACGCGACCACGCTGCCGGTCACCATCAAGCACCGCATCGGTATCGACAAGATCGAGAGCTACGACTTCGTGCGCGACTTCGTCGCCACCGTCGCCGAGGCCGGTTGCGAAGTCTTCATCGTGCATGCCCGCAATGCCTGGCTGCAGGGCCTGTCGCCCAAGGAAAACCGCGAGATCCCGCCGCTGCGCTATGAACTCGTGGAGCAGCTCAAGCGCGAGTTCCCGCAGCTGACCATCGCCATCAACGGCGGCCTGAAGACGCCCGACCAGATTGCCGGGCAATTGGCCGTGCTGGACGGCGTCATGATCGGCCGCGAGGCCTATCACGAGCCTTGGAGCATGGTCGAGTGGGACTCGCGCTTCTTCGGCCAGCCCGACCCGGTACCGAACTCGACGGCCGGGCGCGAGCAGGTCGAAGAGGCCTGGCTAGCCTACCTCGAGCGCGTGCATGCCTCCGGCCGTTCCTGGTCGTATGCGATGCGCCACGCCCTGGGCCTGTGGAATGGCACGCCCGGCGCGCGGCGCTGGCGCCAGGTCTGGAGCGATCACCGCCTGAAGACGCTGGCGCCACGCGAGGTGGCGGCGCAGGCCACGGCCGCGCGCCTGTCCGGCATCGCCGTCGCTGCCTGAGCATGACGACCGGCTGCGTCGGGGCCCTCGGCGAGCATGCGCGCATGCATGTTTGCCTGACCCGGACCGCCGCCCTGGCGTTGTGCCTCGCCGTGGCGGGCCACGCCCAAGCCACGCCCTGCCAGGACAAGCCAGGCGCGGCCGCTCGCCGGCAAGTCGTCGAGCAGGGTCTGCTGCCGGCGGTGGTTTTCGAAGGCGAAACGCGGCCGCAGACCCTGGCCGCCCGCATGGCCGAGCACGGCGTGCCGGGGCTGGCCGTGGCGGTGCTGCGCGGCGGCGAGGTGGACTGGATTGCCGTCTACGGCCGCCGCACATCAGAGGCGCAGGCGCCGGCGGTGGGCTGCGCCACGCTGTTCCAGGCCGGCTCGCTGGCCAAGCCCGTCACGGTGCTTGCCGCGCTGCGCCTGCAGGACGCCGGCCGGCTGGATTGGGACCGCGACATCGATGGCCTGCTCACGTCGCTGCAGCTGCCTGCGGGCAAGCAGACGCCCGAGCACCCCGTCACGCTGCGCGGCTTGCTGGCGCATACCGCGGGCATCACGCCGGGGGGCTACCCCGGCTACGCCCAGCATGGGCCGGTGCCCACGCCGATCGAGGTAGCGATCGCGGCGCCGGGCACGAACACGCCGCGGCCCGAGGTCGTGCGGCGTCCCGGCGAAGCGCTGCACTATTCCGGCGGCGGCTACACGCTGGCCCAGCTCGCCTTGCAAGACAGCCAGAAGCTGGCCTTCGAGCCGTTGATGCAGCGCTGGCTGTTGCAGCCCCTCGGCCTGCGCCGCGCCACCTTCGCGCTGCAACGCCAGAGCGCCGGCGGCGACGTGGCGGCCGGCCATCAGGGCGGTGCCAAGCCGGTGCCCGGCGGCTGGCTTCACCTGCCTGAAAGCGCGGCGGCCGGGCTGTGGTCGAACGCGGGCGACCTCGCCACGCTGCTCATCGAGCTGCGCAAGGGCTGGCAGGGCCGCAGCACGGTGTTCCGCCAGTCCAGCCTGCGCGAGCTGCTGGGCACGCCGGTCGAAGGGCATCTCTATGGATTCAGGCTCGCTGGCGAAGGCCAGCAGCAGTTCCTCGTCCACTACGGCGGCACGGCGGGCTACAACGCCGGCATGGCCATCAATCTGCACACGGGCGATGGGCTGGTCTACCTGGCCAACGCGGAGGCGGGCCGCGAGCTGAGCAGCGAACTGATGGCGGCCGTGTCGCGTGCCTATGGCTGGACGCAATTCCGCGAGACGCGGGTGCGCCGGGCCGAGGTGAGCGAGGCAGCCGTCCAGGGTCTCGCGGGCCGCTACTTCTTCGCCAGCATGGGGGTGCGCGTGCAGGTGGAGCAGGCGCAGGCGCAACTGACCCTGGTGTTCCCCAACGGCGACCGCCTGGCGCTGACGCCCATCAGCGTCGATGGTGCGCCACTGCAGTTCATCCACCCCACCGGTGTGCGTGTCGGCTTCCAGCGCGGCGAGGCCGGCGCGGTGACGATGCATCTCTACGGCGACCAGGGCATTCGCGAGAACTCGCCGTGAGCGAATTTGTAGACAGCCCGGATATCGGGCCCGTCCTGCCGCCCGACGAGCCGTTGTGGAGCCACAGCTTCGACACGGCGCTCGGCTGCTGCGGCGTCGTATGGAGCGAGCGCGGCATCGTCGCGTCGTTGCTGCCCGATGCCAGCCCGGCACGCCTGAAGCACCGCCACCCGAGCGCGCAGTCGACCGACGAACTGCCGACCCCCATCGCCCACGCCGTCGATGGCATCCGTGCGCTGCTGGCCGGCGAGGCGCGTGACCTGAGCGACATCGTCCTCGACGAGCGCGGCATCCCTGAATTCCGCCGCCAGGTGCATGCGCTGACACGCGCCATCCCGCCCGGCCAGACGCGTACCTATGGCGAGATCGCCGCCGCCCTGGGCCAGCCTGGTGCCGCGCGGGCCGTGGGCCGCGCCGAGGGCGACAACCCGTTTCCGCCCATCGTGCCCTGCCATCGTGTCATGGGCGCCGGCGGTGAACCCACGGGCTTCTCGGCGCCGGGCGGCGTCGAGACCAAGCGGCGCATGCTGCTGATCGAGGCGCGCGCGGTCGGCCAACTGGCGGGTGATCAGCAAAAACTTTTCTGACCCGCCCGCACCGCTTTTAGTCAGTTGAGGACAGAGCTTTTCGCTCCGCTCCAAGGTCTGTCCCGCAAAATCACCCACTATGTCCTTCGCTTCCCTGGGCCTCTCGCCCGCTCTGCTGCGCGCCGTGCGCGAGCAGGGCTATCACGCTCCCACCGCCGTCCAGTCGGCCGCGCTGCCGCCCATCCTGGCCGGCCGTGATGTGCTGGCACTGGCGCAGACCGGCTCCGGCAAGACCGCGGCCTTTGCGCTGCCGCTGCTGCAGCGCCTGGTCGCCTCACCGCCACGCCCAGGCCCACGCGCACTGGTGCTGGCACCGACCCGTGAGCTGGCGGCGCAGACGGCCGAGCTGCTGCGCAATGTCGCGGCCCTGCTGATGCACCGCCCCAAGATCGCCCTGGCCTTTGGCGGTGTGTCCATCAACCCGCAGCTGATGGCCTTGCGCGGTGGCTGCGACGTCATGGTGTCCACGCCGGGCCGGCTGCTGGACCTGCTGGACCACAACGGCCTGACCCTCTCCGGCGTGCAGTGCCTGGTGCTGGACGAGGCCGACCGCCTGCTCAGCCAGGGCTTTGCCGACGAGCTGCAGCGCGTGCTGGCGCAGTTGCCCGCGCAGCGCCAGTCGCTGCTGTTCTCCGCCACCTTCCCGCCGGCGGTGCAGGCCCTGGCCGACGCGCTGCTGCACGACCCCGTGCGCATCACCATCGAGGAAGCGCCGCCGCAGATCACGCAGCGCGCCATCCAGCTTGACCGCGCCCAGCGCCTGCCCGCGCTGCGCCAGCTGCTGGCCGAGCAGAATTGGCCGCGGGCGCTGGTCTTCGTGGCCAGCCGCTACACGGCCGAGCTGGTGTCGGACAAGCTCTTCGCCCACGGCTTCAAGGCCGGGGCCCTGCATGGCGAGCTGAGCCAGGGCGCGCGCAGCGATGTGCTGGCGGCCTTGAAGGACGGCAGCGTCAAGGTGCTGGTGGCCACCGACGTCGCCGCGCGCGGCCTGCATGTCGATGCGCTGGACGCCGTCATCAACTACGAGCTGCCGCGCTCGGCCGCCGACTACACCCACCGCATCGGCCGCACCGGCCGCGCGGGCGCCACGGGGGTGTCCGTCAGCTTCATCTGCGCGGACAGCCCCGAGAACGCCGAGAGCCATTTCCGCCTCATCGAGAAGCGCCAGGGCCAGCGTGTGCCGCGTGAGCGCCTGGCGGGCTTCGAGCCCGAGGCCGTGGCGACCGAGGCCCAGGCCACGGGCGGCATCAAGAGCACGACGCGCAAGAGCAAGAAGGACAAGCTGCGCGAGGCCGCAGCCCGTGCGGCCGGAGCGGACGATGGGCATTGAGATCGAGCGCAAATTCCTCGTCCATGGCGACGGCTGGCGCCAGCCCAGCGAACGCCAGACCCGCTTCAGCCAGGGCTATCTGAGCCGCGACCCGGTGCGCACGGTGCGCGTGCGCATCGCCGGTGAGCGCGCCTTCCTGACCATCAAGGGCGCCACGACCGGCGCGACGCGGGCCGAGTTCGAGTACGAGGTGCCGCTGGCCGACGCGCAAGCGCTGCTGGCGATGTGCGATGGCCCGGTCGTCGAGAAGATCCGCCACCTCTGCCCGTACGAGGGCATGACCTGGGAGGTCGATGAGTTCCTCGGTGCCAATGCCGGCCTCGTCGTCGCGGAGATCGAGCTCGAATCCGAGGGGCAGGTCTTCGGCAAGCCGGCATGGCTGGGCGTCGAGGTCACGGGTGACGCGCGCTACGTCAACGCCAACCTCGCGGTGCGGCCCTTCACGAGTTGGTGACGCAGGCCCCCCACGTCTGAGGCCGCCGCGCGGCTTGTGGCGCCCAACCCGGCGGCGCAGCATCGGCCTTTTCGTCCCGGAGCCTCGCCATGCTTGTCGTCGCACTCAAGCCTCAGATTTCGGTCGAAGTGCAGCCCAGGGTGGGCGGCTCGGTGCGCTACCTGCGCAGCGCGCCGAATGCCGGCGGTGCCGACGAGGGTTTGATGAACCTGGCGCTGTACATCACCAACACCTCTTCCAAGGCCATCCACATCGTGGGTGTCTCCGTCAAGGTGCTGAGCAGCAGCACGGCTCAGCAGGACATGGCGGTGTCCTGGACCTTCCAGCCCGAGGGCAGCGTCAATGCCAACGGAGCGGCGACCGACAGAGGCTGGTGTCCCTTGCCACAGAGCCATGTCTTCAGCATCCCCACCGGCACGCTGAGCGTGCGCGTGGCCATCACGTCGAGCACGGCCAGCCAGCCGCTGGAGCTGGTGCTGTCGCTGGAACGCGCCGCCAGCCCCGGCGGGGCCTACCGTTTCTGGTCGGACGTGCGCGATATGCGGCCCGGCGAGTTCTGGGCCGTCAGCGGACTGGGCCACAGCCACGACAACCCTGCCCAGGTGCATGCCTATGACGTGGGCGTCACCGGCGGCAACCCGTTGTCGCCGCTGTTGCCGGGCGGCGACCAGCACCGCAACGAGGACTACCGCATCTTCGGCAAGCCCATCTACGCGGTCGCCGATGGTGTGGTGCAGGCTTGCCGGAGCAACTTCCCGAACAACGCCGACGCCAAGAATCCGCTCAGCCAGACGGTGCTGGACCGGATCGAATCCATCGGCGACGGCAATGGCAACTTCTTCATGATCGCGACCGACGGTGGCGACGAGTCGGTGCTGTACGCCCATATGCAGAAGGGCTCGCTGAACCCCGACCTGGCGGCCGCCGGCCGCCACGTGAAGGCTGGCGACTTTCTCGGCCTGGCGGGCAATTCGGGGAGCTCCACCAACCCGCACATGCACATCCACAGCAACCGCCGCAATACGGGGCCCTTGTTCTGGGTCGATGCGCCCAGGCCCCTGACCTGGGTGCATGCCCGCGCCGTCGCCCGGAACCAGCTCGGCCAGGCCAATCCGCCCTGGGTGCCGCTGGCCGGCCGCGGCGTGCCGACGGGTGAAAGCGCGATCTGGCCATCGGACAACCCGGTGGTCACGACGCGTGCGGCGGCGGTGAGCCAGTTCGCGATCAGCTCGACCCGGCAGGTCTGGGTGGTGCGCAAGCCCGACGGGGCTGTGCGACTGAGCAGCCAGGCACTGCCGGCGCGCGGCTTCGTGGGCGTCTGGCTGGACCAGAACCCCGGCGGCAACGCCAAGGCCATTGCCGTGCGCGGCAGCCAGGTCTGGGTCATCGGCAGCGACGACGCAGTCTGGGAGGGGCGGGTGGATCATTGGGAACGGCTGCCCGGCAGCCCCTCGGCCAAGCGCCTGGCCGTCGACGCCGAAAGCGGTCAGCTCTGGTGCCTGACGACAGGCGGCGCGGTCAAGAGCTACTCGTCCAGCACCCACACCTGGAGCGCCCACCCCGGCAACGCTGTCGCGCAGGACTTGTGCGTCTACCAGGGCCGGCCGTTCATCTGCCACGCCAATGGCGCCATGATGAAGAGCGATGGCGCCAACGGCTGGGCGCCGTTCGCCGGGGGAGGCAGTGGCAAGCGCCTCACGGTGGATGCCGATACCGGCAAGTTCTGGGCCGTCGGGACGAACGACGGCATCTGGTCCTACCAGGGTGCATCGGGCTGGGATGAGCATCCGGGCGGCGGGCGGGCGCGCGAGATCTGCGTCAGCGACGGCCAGCCTTTCGTCATCGGCATCACCGGCGACGGCCTGTGGCAGAGCGCGGGTGAGCATGGCTGGCGGGCGATGAACGTCATCGAACCGGCCTAGGCAGACCGTTCCCCACGATTGAAGACGAGTCGGCTTGATCCAGTTGGGGCTTGCCTGCGTAAGAGGACAGGAGTGGGTGTCATACGCTGGCAATCCTTGCAGCCGAAGATGCGCCGTTTGCTTTCTCCTGTCGGTCACGCTCCTCCGTCATCACGCCCGTGCCAATCGCCCTGTCATCGCTGCTGCAACGAACGCGCGCCGCCGTCCTGGCGCTGCTGCTCGTCGTGTTGCCGCTGCAGGGCGTGGTGCAACTCGTGGCCGGCCTCCAGGGGCATCGGCATGTGCACACGGGCGCTGCCCATGATTCCCTGCTGTCCGGCCTGGCCCAGCCGCTGCGAGCCCTGCTGGATCAGCTGCACGCCGCCCAGGACCCGCGCCTGACCGGGTCCAGGGCCACCTGGCTGGCGAACAAGGGGCCGGCTGCCGGCATGCATGAACATGGTGGCGTCTTTCACAAGCACGCGGCTGACACCGCCGACGTGCTGGACCTCGGCGACGCAAGCGACGACACCGCGCAAGGCGGTGTGACGGCCTTCCTGGCCTGGCTCCCCGTGAGCCTGACCTTGCCCGCCGCTCGGGGTGACGACCACCCCGTTGCGGTCGATCTCGACTGGCGTGACCACGCCATCGCGCCGCCGCTGACGCCGCCCCGCGGCTGAGCATGCCGGCGCACTTGCGCCGCCCCGACGCTCTCCCGCCTTCCGCCCGTCCCGAGTCGACAGGCGGCGTGCTCCCGCGCTTTCCGAGATCTCCATGCCCAAGCATCGTTTGACGCTGCTGGCTGCCGCCAGCCTGCTCGTCGCTTCCATCGCCCATGCCCAGGCTGAGGTGCCGGTCATCGTCGCTGCCGCCGTGCTGGAAAAGGTCGAGATCACGGGTCGCCACTACGACAACGCCATCGGCAGCAGTGACGCCGCCTCGCAAGGCAGCATCCGCGCCGAACTGCTGAAGAGCCGCCCCGCGCTGCGCCCGGGCGAGGTGCTGGAGTTCGTGCCCGGCCTCATCGTCACCCAGCACTCCGGCGACGGCAAGGCCAACCAGTACTTCCTGCGTGGCTTCAACCTCGACCACGGCACCGACTTCGCGACCAGCGTGAATGGCCTGCCCGTCAACATGCCCTCACACGGCCATGGCCAGGGCTATTCGGACCTGAACTTCCTCATCCCCGAACTGGTCGACCGCATCGAGTACCGCAAGGGACCTTACTTTGCGAGGAACGGCGACTTCGCCGCGGCCGGCTCGGCCGACATCGCCTACCGCAGCACGCTGGACGAGAGCTTCGCCGCGCTGACGCTGGGCCAGCGCCAGTTCCAGCGCTTTGTCGGCGCGGGCTCCACGCATCTGGGCGACATGCATCTGCTGGGCGCCATCGAGGTGCAGCACAACGACGGGCCCTGGAAGCTGCCCGAACGCCTGCGCAAGCGCAATGGCGTGCTGACGCTGTCCGGCGGCACGCAGGCCGAGGGCTGGAGCGCCAGCCTGATGGCCTATGACGCCAGGTGGAACTCGACCGACCAGGTGCCCGAGCGACTCATGGCCACCGGCACCTTCAACGGCAAATCCTTCGGCCGCTTCGACGCGGTCGACACCAGCGACGGCGGCGAGACCCAGCGCAGCAGCCTGTCCGGCGAGTGGCATCGCAACGGCGACGGCGGCAGCACGCGCGTCGCCGCGTACGCGATGAACTACCGCCTCAAGCTGTTCTCCAACTTCACCTACGCGCTGGAGCGGCCCGATGACGGCGACCAGTTCTCGCAGCAGGACAGGCGCAGCGTCCACGGCTTCAACGCCAGCCATGCGGTCGATCACGCGCTGGGCGGGTTGCCCGCCCGCAGCGAGATCGGCCTGCAGCTGCGCCATGACCGTGCCCGCGTCGGCCTGTTCGATGCCATCGAGCGCCGCGTCACCGCCACCACGCGCGACGACGATGTGCGCGAGACGCTGGCCGGCCTCTATGGCCAGACGTCGGTCGAGCTGGCGCCCTGGCTGCGCGCCGTCGTCGGCCTGCGCGCGGACGAGGCGCGCTTCAAGGTACACAGCTACAGCAATGCCACCAACTCCGGCAGCGCCTCGGCCCATCTGCTGTCGCCCAAGTTCTCGCTGATCGTCGGTCCGTGGGCGAAGACGGAGTTCTTCTTCAACGCCGGCCGGGGTTTCCACAGCAACGACGCACGCGGCATGACGGCCACTGTCGATCCCAAGACGGGCGACGCGGTCGACAAGGTGCCGGGCCTGGTGGCGGCGCGTGGCATGGAACTGGGTGCGCGGACCGAATGGGTGCCGGGCCTGCAGTCGTCGGTCGCGCTCTGGAAGCTCGACTTCGACTCCGAGCTCGTCTACGTCGGCGACGCCGGCGCCACCGAGGCCAACCGGCCCAGCAAACGCCGCGGCGTCGAGTGGAACAACCGCTACATCCCGCTGCCCTGGCTACTCATCGACGCCGACCTGGCCTGGACGCATGCGCGCTTCGCCAACGCGGATCCGGCGGGCAACCGCATCCCCAATGCCGTGGACAAGGTCGGCTCCATCGCCGTCACCCTGCGTGACCTCGGCCCCTGGTCGGCCAGTGTGCAGTGGCGCTATCTGGGCGCGGGCTCGTTGGTCGAGGACAACAGCGTGCGCTCCCGCTCTTCGCTGACGACCAATCTGCGCGTCAGCCGCAAGCTGTGGAAGGGCAGCGAAGTGACCTTCGACGTCTTCAATCTCGGCAACCGCAAGGTCAACGACATCGAGTATTTCTACGAGTCGCAGCTGCCAGGCGAGGCCGCACCGGTGGCCGACAGGCATGTCCACCCCGCCGAGCCGCGCACCGTGCGCGTGACGTTCAAGCTGGGGTTCTGAGCGTGCGCTGTCGCCGTGCGAGCGCCTGCAGCACCGAGCCGGCCAGGAAGAGCAGCAGCCAGGCCAGCAGCGCCGACTTCACCAGCGGCGACTCCGGCCCGCTGGCCAGCGGTTGGCCGGCGGGCAGGCGGGTCAGCGTCTCGTTGATGCCCGGCACCAGCAGCAGGAAGAAGCTGAAGGACAGCCCGAAGTCGGCCAGATAGGGGCGCGCGCGGCCCAGGAAGGCCAGGCGGGGCGCCAGCAGCGAGCCGGTCACCGCCAGCAGCGCCAGGATGCCCAGCGCATGGCCGGGGTTGAAGCCGCCCGTGCTCGACAGGCCAAAGGCCGTCAGCACCGACAGCACCAGCCCGGCCACATAGACACGGCCGGAGCGCGTGCCGGGGGCGATGCGGCGATGGCGGGCGAAGGCGTAGAGGCCGGCGACGAGGGGCAGCAGGCTGATGGCGGTGTGGGCGATGCCCAGCGTGGACAGGGGGTGAGGCATGGGAGGCGCTGCGAAAGTTCGGAGGGCTGAACTCTAGAAATCCAGGCGCCGCTTGGGGGTGACATGTGGATGACAAAAACGTCATCTGCCGGGCGCCGCAAGTGCGCAAAATCCGCCCGCATGAAGATCCTCGTCATCGAAGACGATCCCAAGACCGGCGACTACCTGAAGAAGGGGCTGCGCGAAAGCGGCTATGCGGTCGACCTGGCCCGCACCGGCACCGACGGCCTGCAGATGGCGCTGGCCAACGCCTACGACCTGGTGGTGCTGGACGTCACGCTGCCCGGCATCGATGGCTGGCGGATCATGCCGACCCTGCGCAGCAAAGGGGGCGAGAGGGGCGACATGCGCGTGCTCTTCCTGACCGCGCGCGACCAGCTCGGCGATCGCATCCGTGGCCTGGAGCTCGGGGCCGACGACTACCTCGTCAAGCCCTTCTCCTTCACCGAGCTGGTGCTGCGCATCCGCACGCTGCTGCGGCGCGGTCCGGCGCGCGAGGTGGATGTCTACGAATTGGCCGACCTCAAGCTCGACGTGCTGCGCCGCCGGGTGACGCGCGAGGGCACCGAGATCGCGCTGACGAACAAGGAGTTCCTGCTGCTGCACCTGCTGGTAAAGCGCCAGGGCGAGGCGCTGTCGCGCACGCTGATCGCTTCCGAAGTGTGGAATATGAACTTCGACAGCGACACCAACGTCGTCGACGTCGCCATCAAGCGCCTGCGCGCCAAGGTGGACAAGCCTTTCGCAACGCCGTTGATTCACACTGTGCGCAGCATCGGCTATGCGTTTGGCGATGGGGTCATCGAATGATGACCCGCTGGTTGCCGCGCTCACTGGCGGTCCGCGTCACGCTGCTGTGCGCTCTGATCGCCGTCTGGACGACCGGCATGCTGGGCATGTATTTCTTCTTCGCCGCACGCACCGGCATCACCGCGCATGCCGATGAACAGCTGATCGCACGCGCCGAACATTTCCGTCGCCTCGTCGCGGATGCGCAGACCATTGCCGATCTGCGTGACCGTTCCCTGCTGTTCGAGGCGCTGCTGGGCACGGCCAGCGACGTGCTGATCCTGCGCCGCGCCGGCGAGGCGCCGCTGGTCGAGGTCAACCCCGACCATGCGCCGGTGCCCGCGGCCTTCGCGCCCGTGGCGGCTGACCGCGCCCTCGACCCTCAGCACGTGCGTGACGACCAGGTGCGGGGCCAGCCGCGCATGCATTGGGTCTCGGCCCAGGCGCGCTCCGGCCAGGATGGGGCGCTGATCGAGGTAGTCGCGGGCCATCCTCTCGTCAGCGAGATGCAGATGATCGTCAACGCCCGCAACCAGGCGCTCATCGGCACCTTCATGGCGATGGGCGCCTGCACGCTGCTGGTCTGGCTGGTGCTGCGCCACGGGCTGCGGCCGCTGCGCCGCGTGGCCGAGCAGGCGGCGCTGATCAACCCGATCAACCTGGCCCTGCGCCTGCCCGACAAGGACGCCCCGCAGGAGTTGCAGGACATGGTGGCCGTGTTCAACGCGATGCTGGACCGTGTGTCCAGCGGCTACGAGCGGTTGTCGCAGTTCTCCGCGGACCTGGCGCACGAGATCCGCACCCCCGTCGGGGTGCTGATCGGGCAGACGCAGGTGGCGCTGAACCGCCCGCGCAGCGCCGCGGACTACCAGCAGCTGCTGGAGTCCAACCTGGAAGAGCTGAACCGGCTGCGCCTGACCATCGACAACATCCTCTTCCTTGCCCAGGCCGATCACGCGACGCTGGAGCTCGAGCGCTCACCGCTGGTGATGGCCGATGAGTTGCAGAAGATCGCCGAGTATTTCGAGGGGCCGGCGGACGAGGCCGGCTTGCGTTTCGACGTGCAGGCCAGCGGGGCCGCCCTCGTCAACCTGCCGCTGTGCCGGCGCGCCGTCCACAACCTGGTGGTCAACGCGCTGCGCTACAGCACACCGGGCACGACGATCCGCCTGATCGGCACCCAGGACGAGGCCGGCTCCACGCTGGCGGTGGAGAACGACGGCCTGCCCATTCCGGCCGAGCAGCTGGAGCGGCTGTTCGACCGCTTCTACCGCGCCGATGCGGCGCGCGGCCGGCCGGCAGAGTCCAGCGGGCTGGGCCTGGCCATCGTCAAGGCCATCATGGCCCTGCACGGTGGCCAGGCGCGGGTGTCATGCACGCCGGCGGGGACGATCCGTTTCGAGCTGCGCTTCCCCGCGCAGACGGGGTATCTGAATTTCCCCGCGCGGCCCGGCCACTCACCAGGGCGGTGACTCGCTGAGGGCTTCCTCGGGCACGTTGGCGGGCAGGGCGGCCGGCACCGGGGCCGGTGCAGGGCCGGCGGCGAAGTCATGCTCGCCGCCCAGGCCTTCGATCAGCGCCGGGATCAGCCGGCTCAGCTCGCCGGTGGCCAGGGCCAGGTCGGCATCAAAGGCCTCGTCGCCGCTGGCTTCGGGCTTGCCTTCGAAGGCCAGGTCCAGGAAGCTGATCTTCTTGATCGTGAAACTCTCGGTCAGCGTGAAGGCGACGCGCTCGTTCCAGCTCAGGGCCAGGCGGGTCGGCATCTTGCCGCTGGTCAGATGGGCGCGCACCTCGTCGATGTCCAGCGGGTGGCGGGCGTAGCGCACGACGGGCTTCTCGTCGTCGCTGCCCTTGAGCTCGCATTCGCGTTCGATCTGGAAGCCCTCGGGCGTCACGCCGTCCAGCAGCCAGGCCGCCATGCAGGCGGCGGGGCTCTCGGCGGTCTGCACGAGCTGCAGGCTCAGACCCGGGCTGGCCTGGATCAGCAGCGTGACGACTTCATCGGCCCGGCTGCTGGAGCCGGCGTCGACGAAGAGCAGGCCTTCCTTGGGCGCAATCCAGACCTGCGTGGCCGAGGTCTTGGTGAAGGCGCGCGGCAGCAGCTCGTGCGTGGCCTGCTCCTTCAGATCCTTCTTGGCCTTCTTGCCGGGCTTGCGGCCGGTCGTGGCCTCGATGTGCTCGGCCAGCTCGTCGATGCGCTCCTGCACGACGGAGGAGGGCAGCAGGCGTTGCTCGCGCTTGAGCTTGACGAGCCAGTGGCCGTCCACGACTTCGACGAGGGGCGCGTGCTCGATACCGCGGGGCGGTGCCCAGCCGACGGCCAGGGGCTGGGTGGGGGCGCAGGCGAGGAAGGGTTCCTTGGCGAGCTGTTCGGCGAGCAGCTTGGCGTCGGCCGTCCAGCCTTCGCCGATGCGGTAGGTGATCAGGTTCTTGAACATGGGCGCTGGAGAAACGAGAAGCCCGCCAGCGGCGGGCTTCGGAAACTGAGTGCCTATTGTCTCAGGTCCGGCGGCGGCGCCATGTCAGCAAGGCGCCGGCTCCCGCCATCCAGAGCCAGCAAGTCGCAGGTTCCGGCACGGCGGTCGTGATGGCCTGCATGGTGCCCGTGAAGCTGCCGTCGGCCACGAAGGTGAGGCCGGTGACGAAGCCGGTCACGTCGAAGGCGTTGACGTTGGCAGACGATTCGATGCCGCGGATCTGGAAGCGATCCACGCCCGCCGCAAAGCCATGGGCCGTGAAGTCGAAGCTCGCGCCGGCCGCCACGGCGCCGGCGCTCTGCTGCCAGGCGCCGCCGCTCCAGGTCCAGACTTCGTAGAGGCCATCGCCGACATTGCTGGCCACCTGCACGGCCTTGAAGTTGGGGTCGCCCGCGCCCCTCGTGTAGCTGAAGCCGGTGGCGACGACGGGGTCGATGAAGGTGATCTGGTTGGGCCCGACGTTGCCGATGTTGAAGCCGTAGAGGGGGCCGGCGAGCAGGCCGCTGGTGGTTGGCACCGGGGTCAGCGTGGGCAGGGCGATGTTGCTGACGCCGGCGGGCAGGGTGGCCGGGTTGATGGGCGTGAAGTCGAAGTAGGAGCTGGAGCGCGAGAGCGGCGAGCCGTCGGCGCGGGTGTGGATCAGGTCGATGCTGATGGAGTAGCCGGTGCCGTAGTTCAGCAAGCCGGTGGGTAGCGTGAAGTCGGGGCTGGCGATCACGGGGCTCTGCCAGATCATGTCGGACTGCTGGAAGCTGCGCTGCACGCTGCCGCGGGACTCGACGGTGACCGGGTGGGTGTTGTCTTGCACGCGGATGCGCATCTGGTCGATGCCGTCCGGTGTGCTGGCCGGCAATGTCCAACTGACCTTGGGCGTCAGGCCCGCGCCGCTGATCGTCATGGACTGCACGAAGGGCATCATGCCCACGTTGCCCAGCTCGGGCGTCTGCACGATCAGCGTGTTGCCCGCGGTGTAGTTGGCGGCGGTGGACAGCAGCAGCCGCCAGCTGCCGGTCAGCGCCGGGTTGTAGGGCGTGGAGGCGAAGTACTGGTGCGGGTAGTACGTCCAGTCGCGCTCGTACAGGCCCAGCTTGCGCCAGTCCGGGTCGGTGGCGAGGGAGTCGCAGCTCAGGCCGGTCGGGCAGTTGGCCACGAAGCCGTAGACATAGGCGCCCGGGCTGCCCACGGGCGGCTGCACGTTGAGGATGCCCATGACGGCGATGTCGCCCGTCGCGAAATTGCCGCTGTTGGCGCTGTTGGCCTGGCGAATGTGGAAAGTGGTCTCGGCCGTGGGCGGCGTGGCCAGGGCGCAGGCGGCCGTGAGCAGGCCGAGGCTGGTGCAGGCAAAGGCTTTCATTTGGGGGCTCCCTGAGACCAGGGCAGCCTAGCCGGGCGTCCTGCACCGGGATACCCCCTCCGGAGGGGGCATGGCTATCGCTCAGGCGAGCCGGGGTTCGTCCATGACCTGGCGCAGCAACTGTTCGAAGACTTCGACCGACTGGCCGCCCTGGATCAGATGGCGCTGGTTGACGACGATGGCCGGTACGGCGTGGATGCCCTGGGCATGCACCTCGGCCTCGGCAGCAGCGACCTCTTCGGCATAGCGCTGGCCCGCCAGCAGTTCGCGCGCCTCGGCCTCGGGCAGGCCGGCGCCGGTGGCCAGCTCCAGCAGCACCGCGTGGTTGGACACGTCACGGCCTTCGGTGAAATAGGCCTTCAGCATGACGACCTTCAAGCTGCGCTGCGTGGCGCCACCGAAGGCCTCGTCGGCCCAATGCAGCAGGCGGTGGGCGTCGCGCGTGTTGTAGATGCGGCTGCGTGCGCCGGGCCTGAAGTCAAAACCCAGGGCTGCGCCCCGCTCGCTGATGGCCTGGCGCGTGCCGGCCAGCTGGGCCGGGCTGGCGCCGTACTTCTCGGCCAGGTGCTCGCCGATGTCCTGGCCCTCGGGGCCCATGCCCGGGTTCAGCTCGAAAGGGTGGAAGTGCAGGTCCAGTTCCAGCCCGGGGATGCGGGCCGCGGCCGCCTCGAGCGAATACAGGCCGATGGCACACCAGGGGCAGACGATGTCGGAGATGAAGTCGATACGCATGGGCGGCATTTTCGCGGGCCCTGGATGACCCTGGGGTTTGCAGGCTTGAGACAAGCGTGATGGGGTTGCAATTGATTGCGGTGGCAGTTGTTGCGCTGCGTGGTGCGAAGCTAATAATGGCTTTGCCGCACCCATCCCGTCATGCCCGCCCAGACCTGCAAAAGATTCTGCCGCTGGAAACATGGCCTGCTCTCAGGCCTGGGTGCCTTTGTGGCGATCGGGGCCGCCCAGGCGCAGGAGGCCGACAGACCGGCCGGTGGTTCGGCTCTGCGGTTCAGCGGTTTCGGTAGCCTCGGGCTGAGCCATGTGGAGGCGCCCGACGGCTGGGGCTTTCGGCGCGAGCTGGGCCAGTCAGCCAATGGCGATGGCTGGCGCCCCGACATCGACACCCGCCTGGGTGCGCAGCTGAACTACAGCCTGGGCACGAAGTTCGAACTCGTGGCCCAGGCCATTGCCAAGAAGCGTGGTTATTACGCAGCCGACAGCGACGTGCTGGAGTGGGCCTATGCGGCCTGGCGTCCCAACGCGGAATGGGCGCTGCGTGTCGGCCGCGTCAATCTCGACGCCTTTCTGATGGCCGACTACCGCAACGTCGGCTACGGCTTCATGACGGCCCGCCCGCCGGGTGAGCTCTACGCCATCCTGCCCACGACGCTGGACGGTGCCGACGTGGCGCGCAGCTGGATCCAGGGCGACGCGCAGTGGCGCGCCAAGCTGATGACCGGCACGGCGCAAATCGGCGACCTGCACACCGCCGAGCCCAGCCGCGTGCGCCGCGTGATGGGCGGCATGCTGTCACGCGAGGAGGGCGGCCTGCTGCTGCGTGCCAGCGTCGCCCGCACCCGCATCGACATCGACCTGTCCAGCGCCCAGGAGGCGGTGGCCGGCCTGGTCCAGCTCAGCAGCCTGCCCATCCCCGCGGTGGCTGATCAGGCCCGCGTGCTGCGCGACCGCCTGGGCGCCTCGGCCCTCTGGGCCACCTTCTGGGAGCTCGGCCTGCGCCACGAGATGGCGGACTGGCAGTGGAGCGCCGAGATCGTGCGCATCCAGGCCAGGCCGCTGATCGATCAGACCTCGGCCTATGTGACCGTGGGGCGGCGCTTCGGCGACTGGACGCCCTACGTCGCCTACGGCCGCACGCGCGATGCCATGCCCGCGCTGGCCATGCCCGCCTGGCAGGCGGTGCTGACGCCGGTCATCGGCCTGCCGGCCGCGGCCGGCGCCCAGATCCTGGGCAGCGCGGTCACGGCCTCGGTGAACGGCTCGCGCGTGCAGCAATCGACGGCGTCGATCGGCGCGCGCTGGGACTTCCACCCCCAGGCCGCGCTCAAGCTGCAATGGGACCGCATCCGCGTCGACGCCAATGGCACCGGCCTGTGGACGGGCACCGACAACACGGCCGGCCGCGCCAACGTCGCGACCGCCGTCGTGGACTTCATCTTCTGAAGGCCATGGGCATCCGCAATGTCCTCACCCTCGCCGCGGCTGTTGCCGTCGGGGGCCTGGCCTTGCCGGCGCACGCCGACTTCTACATCGTCGTGCACGCCAGCAACCCGCAGCACAGCCTGACGCAGAAGGAAGCCGTCGACCTCTTCATGGGGCGCAGCCGCGCCTTCGCCAACGGTGACTTCGCGCTGATCTTCGACCTGCCGCGCGACAACCCACGCCGCGGCGCCTTCTACCTGGCACTGACCGGCATGAGCGTGGCCCAGGTCAACAGCTACTGGTCGCGGCTGATGTTCTCCGGCCAGAGCGCACCGCCGCGATCGCTGCCGGACGAAACCGCCATGGCGACCATGCTGCGCCGCAACCCCGGCGCGCTGGGCTGGCTGAGTCGCGAGCCGACCGAGCCGGGCCTGCGCTCCGTGCTGGTCATCAAGGAAGCCGCGAGCCCATGACGCAGACCGCAGCGCCCCGGGTCCGCGGCGCGAACAGCCTGCAGCTGCGTTTCATGCTGGTGGTGTTTGCCAGCGCCACGCTGCTGGCCCTCGTCGTGGCCACCGTCGCCTACCAGCTCAGCCAGGCGCGTGCGCTGGCCAGTGGCCGCAGCAGCGTGGAGGCGCTGGCCACGGCCGTCGAGAAAACCCTGGCCATCGGTGCCTATGCCCGCGACGCCGTGCTGTTGCAGGAGGTGGCCGGGGGCCTGGTGCGCAACGAGCTGGTGGACGTGGTGGCCGTCGTGGCCGCCGACGGCAGCGCACTGGCCAAGGTGGTACGTCCAGGCGCCGTCGAACGTCAGACTGCCACCTTGCTGACGCGCCCGCTGATGTCGCCCTTCGACGCCAAGGAAGGCCTGGGCCAGTTGCGCATCCACCTGAACGACGCCAAGGTCAGGTCCGATGCGGACCGTGAGGCCTACACGCTGGCGGCTGCCATGGCGGGGCAGGCGGCGCTGCTGGCTTTCGTCCTTTACCTGGTGGCGGCACGCATGGTGTCCAGCCCCATCGTGCGCCTGGCCAGCGCGCTGCGGCGCATGACGCCGGGCTCGGCCCAGCGGCTGGAGGCGCCTCCCGGCCATGCCCGCGACGAGATCGGCGTGCTGATCGCGGGCGCCAACGAACTGCTGGACAGCAACGAGCGCCAGTTGCAGGTCGAACGCAAGCTGCGCGCCGAGGTCGAGTCCATGGAGGCCCAGTACCGCCAGATCTTCGACTCCAGCAGCGCCGGCATCTTCGTGCTCGACGAGAGAGGCCGCCTCATCAACGGCAATCCGACGGTATCGCGCGTGGTCGGCCTCAGCATGGCCGATCTGCGCAATCTCAGCGAGGACGACTTCATCACCCGCGTCTTCAGCCGGCCCGAGCAGGTCCGGCAGATGGTCGACGACGCGGTGAAGCGCGGCGAGACGGTGTCGGCGGACCTGGAACTGGTGCAGCAGGGCGACGAGAGGCGCTGGGTGCACTGCCTGATCTCCGTGCAGCATGTCGACGGGCGCACGGTCGAGGGCGTCATCTACGACATTACCGAGCGCAAGAGCGACGAGAACGAGGTGCGCCACCGGGCCGAGCACGATGCGCTGACGCAGCTGAAGAACCGCGCGGCGGGCCAGGCGACGCTGGAACGCTTCCTGGCCGATGCGCAGGCGCGCGGCACGTCCGTCTGCGTGGCCTGCGTCGACCTGGACGGCTTCAAGCAGATCAACGACACCCATGGCCATGCCAGCGGCGATGAAGTCCTCGTTGCCTGTGCCGACCGCATGCGCACCGCGGTGCGACGCTCCTCCGACCTGGTTGCGCGCCTGGGCGGCGACGAATTTCTCATCGCGCTGCGCGACGTCGGTCCCGCGGATGCGGTGCTGATCCAGGTCATGCGCGGCCTGCTCGACGGGTTGTCCCTGCCCATTCGGCTGTCCACGGGCGAGGAGGTCAGGGTCGGCGTCAGCATCGGCGTGGCCTGCCTACCGACGCACGGCACCGACCCGCAAGGTCTGGTGCGTGCGGCGGACGAGGCGCTCTATCACGTCAAGCGGAACGGGAAATTGGCTTTTGCGCTAGCGTTGACGGGTTGAGCAACCCCTCGCCCAGACTGGCCGCGCTGAACGCGGGCCAGGCTGGTCGGTCCCCCCGAGGGGACGGCGATGCATGCGGCTTTGAGCCGCACGCACATCGCCATCGCGGGCCGGCTAGGGAGCGGCCCGGCGCTCGGCCCGAAATACGCCTGCCCAAAAAACTGGAATTCTCATGACCGACTACACCCCACCCCAGGTCTGGACCTGGGACAAAGCCAGCGGCGGCCAGTTCGCCAGCATCAACCGACCCATCGCCGGGCCGACGCACGACAAGGCCCTGCCGGTGGGCCGCCATCCGCTGCAGCTCTATTCATTGGCCACGCCCAACGGCGTCAAGGTCACCGTGATGCTGGAGGAACTGCTGGCCCTGGGTCACGCCGGTGCGGAATACGACGCCTGGCTCATCCGCATCAACGAGGGCGAGCAGTTCGGCAGCGGCTTCGTCGAGGCCAACCCCAACTCCAAGATCCCCGCGCTGATGGATCACAGCGGTGCGCAGCCCGTGCGGGTGTTCGAGTCCGCGGCCATCCTCCTCTACCTGTCCGAGAAGTTCGGCGGCGCCTTCCTGCCCGAAGGCGGAGCGGCGCGTGCCGAAGCCCTGAGCTGGCTGTTCTGGCAGATGGGCAGTGCACCCTTCCTTGGCGGTGGCTTCGGCCACTTCTATGCCTATGCACCGACCAAGCAGGAATACCCCATCGACCGCTACGCGATGGAGGTCAAGCGCCAGCTCGACGTGCTGAACCGCCATCTGGCCGAGCGCCCGTATCTGGCGGGTGAGCAGTACTCCATTGCCGACATGGCCACCTGGCCCTGGTATGGCGCCTTGGCCAAGGGCCAGCTCTACGGCGCGGGCGAGTTCCTGTCGGTGCACGAATACACCCACGTCATCCGCTGGGCCGACGAGATCGCCCAGCGGCCCGCCGTCAAGCGCGGCCGCAAGGTCAACCGCACCTGGGGTGAGCCGGCCAGCCAGCTGCATGAGCGCCACGAGGCCAGCGACTTCGATCTGAAGACGCAGGACAGGCTCGCGCCATGATGACGCTCTACGACTGCGCCACCGCGCCGAGCCCGCGCCGTGCCCGCATCCTGCTGGCGGAGAAGGGCGCGCCCCACGAGACCGTGCAGGTGGACCTGCGCAGCGGCGAGCAGATGGGCGAGGCCTTCCGGCGCATCAACCCGCAGTGCACGGTGCCGGCGCTCGTGACCGAGGAGGGCGCCGTGCTGACCGACAACGCGGCCATCGCGGCCTATGTCGAGGCACGCTACCCCGAGCCACCGCTGCTGGGCCGCAGCCCGCTGGAGAAGGCGCAGATCGCGGGCTGGCAATGGCGTGTCGAGTTCGAGGGCCTGCTGGCGATTGCCGAGGCCTTTCGCAACAGCAGCCCGGCGATGGCCAATCGCGCGTTGTCGGGGCCGGTCGACTATGCGCAGATCCCGGCTCTGGCCGAGCGTGGTTTGGCGCGGGTGCGGGCCTTCTTCGCCGGGCTGAACGAGCACCTGGCCGAGCGTGACTTCATTGCCGCCGGGCAGTTCAGCATTGCCGACATCACGGCCGTCGTCGCGGTGGACTTTGCGCGGGTCGTGAAGGTCAAGCCGGGCGAGGAACACCCGTACTTGCGTCGCTGGCGCGAAGCGATGCAGGCGCGCGGGACGATGGGTTAGGCGGCCCGTAGAGCGCTTCGGTGCGCAGGCTGTAGTGCGTGAGGCGCAGGCGCTCGCGCGGCCGATCGACCTCGCGAGGAGACGAGGGCAAGAGCAGCGCTAATTGCATTCTGCGGCTACCCGCCTTTCAGCGGCCGCGATGGTGGCTTGGCGGTTCTCGTCCTTGACGTACTGACGTTCGCCTTTGTTGTCATGGGCGTAAATCTTCGCCCCCTCCGTCTTGACCACCCCCAACTGCTGCCGGGCGTAGTTGCATCGCTGCATTCGATTGAATGCATCCACTTTGTCGTCTTCGGCCCTCCTTTGCTCGGCTAGCAGCCTCTCGGCTGCGCTCTGCGGCCTCGGTCGCGACTCGGTCGCAACCTGGGGCGGGCGCTGAAGCGGCGCGGACCGCGTCGGAGCCGCGGCTTGGGATGGATAGCTCGGACTGGCTGGTCGTGGCCCGACGTTCCAATTCGCGCCTGGCCCGTTGTCTCTCTCCCGGAGCACTAGGGGTTTCGCAGCGGGTCGCGGGTCCGCGTCTGTCGTGCCAGGGCCGCAAGGGAAACCCTGGAAGACCTGGCGACCGTCCGCGGCCTTGCACTTGAACACCTGCGCGTCGGCGACAGCGTGAGTGCCAGCCAGAATGAGAAAAATGCAAACCGTGCGTGAGTTCATGCAAGATGTTTGAACAACCCCGGGAAAATTATCGCGTCTCACGAGAGCGCGCACACCAACTGATCGGCTGTTGCGCCCGTTGAACTTCGACAGGTCGCATCACTGAAAGACGACACCATGGGCGCAGACGCATTCATCGCCTTCTACGGCATCAAGTTCGAGCTCGATCCCGACGATGAGGACGGGCTCGACGCCTGCGATACGGGCGCCGATGCCCGCTGCCTGAAGGCGCGGCATGTCGGCCTGGAAACCTATACCGGGCGCATGACAGACGGCGAGGACTACTTCCTGTACATCGGCACAAGGCTGGCTTCGCTGGGCATCGAGCATGATCAATACGTGACGCAATCCGTCGAGCAGCTTTCGGCTCTTGCCGCCGACGTCCAGGCCAAGCTGAGAGCCGCGGAATTCCCGCAATCGCCCGAGCTTCACTTCCAGTTCATCGGGCAGTACTAGGCCGGTGCAGCAGCAGCAACTCAGCCGCCGCGCCTATGACCACCCCCACGCTGTAGGCCAGCAGATCCAGGGCATGAAAGCCTGAGCCCAGCACCAGGTGCCCGAGCGTCGTGTGCCGCACCGCGTTGATCCAGTCGGCCTGGTAGAGCTGACTGAACTCGAC
Source organism: Roseateles sp. P2_H4 (assembly GCF_056403315.1). Lineage (NCBI taxonomy): Bacteria > Pseudomonadati > Pseudomonadota > Betaproteobacteria > Burkholderiales > Sphaerotilaceae > Roseateles > Roseateles sp. P2_H4. Next base: position 34,879 of record NZ_JBFUFR010000052.1, read on the forward strand.
CGCGAAGGAAGTCGCCAGCGCCGCTGCCGCCGCGCGTGCGATCGACCAGCCGGGCCGGGCCAGCCCGTAGAGCAGCATCACCATCAGCGCCCACAGCGCATCGCCCGGGTATTTGCCGAACTGCGCCGGTAGCAGCCAGGGGTATCGGCGCGACGCCAGCCCCGCGGCAATGACGGCCAATACCAGCAGCGCATACAGGGGTCGGCTTCTATGCATCTCGGTGGGCAGCTGTGTAGATGGGCCTAAGGCCGCCCCGCCGTTTCCAGCGCCACGACGGCATCCAGCAGCCAGGGCCTGTCGTTCTCGAAGAAGCTCTTGTCGATGTTGGTGTTGGGCAGGCGGAAGATCTTCAGGCGCTTGTTGCGCAACAGCTTGAGGCTGTCGCCGAAGCTGCTCTTGAAGAGCCGGTCGGCCTGCCCGTTGGCATAGGCCTTCTTCAGGCCGTACTCCAGCCGCTGGGCCAGCTCGGGCTGGTTCCTGGCAACGAAGAAATACATCGGCATATAGGTGTAGACGGCGAACTGGTTGACGACGAGCAGGCCGGGGTGGGCCTGTTGCTGGGCCTGCAGCTCGGGTTCGACCTCGTAGATGCCGCGCATCAGCAACTGAAAGCGCCCCGAATGCAGCATCGGGATCAGCGTGGGGTGGGCGCCGCCGTAGACGACCTTGAAGCCGTTGTCCTCGAGGATGCGTGCGGTGGACCAGCCCGGGCCCTGGCCGATGCTCAGCGCGCGCAGGTCATTGACCGTGCTGACCGATTCGTAGAGCGGCAGCTCGCTTTGCCGCCCCAGGAAGAACCTGAAGCTGGCCAGGCCGCGCATGATGGGCACGCGCACCGGCAGCGCACCGTCCAGCCATTCCTGCGTCGGCATGGCCACGGCGACGGACAGGCTGCTGCCTTTCTCCAGCTCCAGCAGCTGGCGGCGGATGACGGTCTCCTCGCGTTGCTGGACGACGCGGTAAGCCCCGTACTTGTCGCGTGACAGCTCCAGCGCAAGGGCGAGCAGTTTGTCGGCGTAGGCGCGATGGGACGCCTCGCGCTCCATGTAGGGAATGGTGACGACCAGGGGCATGCCGACGTCCGCGCCCAGCGCGGGCAGGCAGGCCAGCGCCCATGACAGTGCCCACAGCAGGCGCATGCCGGAGCCTGATGCGGGCGGCCCGCTCAGAGCTGGCGGTTGCTCGGCCTGGCCAGGTAGAACCATTCCGTGCCGGGCTGCGACTTCACGTTCGGGAACACGATGCGCCCCTCGCTGGGCGCCAGCACCGCCTCGCCGCTGGCGCGGGTGCCGATGCGCTGGCCCTGCGCGAGGGTGTCGAAGCTAGCCCATTCGCGTTCGAAGCTGTCGCCCATGTCCTCGCGGTCGATGACGTCGTAGAGCTGCAGCAGCTCGGGCGCCTGCGTGGGGCGGTGCGGTTCGACGGCGCTCTCGTCCAGCATGCCGAGGAAGACCAGCGTGCGCAGGATGGCCAGGCGGGCCACCGTCGGGCCGTTCGGGTCCAGATGCTGGCCGCATTCCAGCGTGATGGCCCAGCCGCCGGTAGAGCGCATGTATTCGGTGGTGCCGACGCCGTAGTGCGGGTCGGAGATCAACGAGGAACGGCGCGAGCCGTCGTGCTCGCGCTGCTGGCGGCGCTGCAGGCCCAGCGCATAGGTGGACAGCCAGCCCTCGACGATGCGGCCCACGCCCAGGCGCGCGGCGAGCGCCGATTCGGTCGCTTCCTGCGAGAAGGGCTCCAGCTCGTCGCTGTTGTTGCGCGGGCCGATCATCGCGAAGGCCGGGCCGTTGCCCTGGAAGCTGTGCAGGTCGAGCAATCCATCGTGCTGATTGAGGAGCGCACAGAGCTGGCGCGCGATGCGGTCCTCGAAGTCATGGGCGATGACGGGCGGGCGCAGGTTGCGGTTCAGGTTGCGGTCGCCCTCGCGGCGGTTCAGCTGGTGGGCCAGCGGGTTGACGATGGGCACCAGCGTCAGCGTGCCGCGCTTCAGCGTCAGCTCGCCCGCGTCCAGCTGGCGAATGATCTCGGCCATCGCTTGGGTGCCGTGGACTTCGTTGCCGTGCACGGCGCCGGTGACGAGCAGGCGCGGGCCTGTCTGCAGGCCGGCGAACTGGTGAACGCGGATATGGGTTGGATGAGTCATGACTTGAGAAGAGCGGAAGACAGGGCCTGGTCGGCGGAGAGGACGCGGCGCGGCAGGTCGGCCACGACTTGGCCGGCGCGATAGGCGACGAGGCGGTAGAGGGTGGCGAAGGCGAAGTTGGGCACTTCCTCGCCGGCGCCCAGCACCAGCTCGCCGCCACGGCGCACGGCGTCGGCCAGGAAGGCGGGCAGGCGCAGGTGATAGGGATTGCGCTCGATCTCGCCGGTATGGCGCTCCAGCGCGGCGATGAGGCGGGCCGTGTCGGCGATGCTGGTCTGCACCAAGGCGTTGGGCTCGGCCTGGGTGGACCAGAACTCGGTGTGGGCCAGCACGGTGTCCAGCTGCGCCGCCGTGATCGCCTCGGCGACGAGGCGGTAGACGCCGCGATGGCTGGGGTTGTCGTCCAGCGCATGCGGCGCCAGCACCAGGGCAGGGCGATGCTGGGTGAGCAGGGTGGCGATGGTGGCCACATGTTCGGCCCACAGGGCGGGCTCACGCTCGGCCGTGTCGGCGCGCACGTCCGACAGGCCGTCTGCGCCGATGCGGATGCAGTCGAAGCCCAGCACGCCGCAGGCATCCACCAGCTCGGCCCAGCGCGACTCGCGGCGCTCGGGATTGCTGCCCAGCGTGACGGCGACATTGCTGACGCGCCAGCCCGCCTCCTGCTGCAGGCGCAGCGGCAGCGCGCCGACGATGCATTCATCGTCCGGGTGGGGCGCAAAAATCAGGCAGCTGCCCGGCCGGGCTTCCGGCGCGGGCGCGGCATGGCCGTCGGGCGGGTCGCCCAGCAGGGCGGCGAAACGGTTCAGGTGCTCGCGCCAGCGGGCGAGGTCGGCTTCCAGGGACATGCCGGCATGCTAACGAACACTGGAATTCCCGGGCCATGTCGCCAGCAGCACACCCAATAAGGCCAGGCCATAGGCGAGGGCCTGCACGGCGGAAATCGATTCGCCGAGCGCCAGGCCGATCAGGGCCGTGCTGATGGGCAGGAAGACCATGAAGACACCCGCCTTGGCCGCCGGCAGGCCCTTCAGGCCGGCCATCCACAGCCAGACGGTGATGACGCTGGCCGTGGCGGCGTAATAGGCCAGCAGCGCCCAATCCAGCACGCGCGGTGCGCCGAAGTCGAAGCTCAGCGCCTGCCAGATCGCCAGCGGCGCGACCAGCACCAGGCCCCAGAGGTTGATCAGCGCGCTGATGCGCTTCGGCCCCAGGCCGGCGGTCAGCTTCTTGCCGATGACGACATAGCAGCCCTCGCAGAACACGGCCGCCAGCAGCAGCAGGGCGCCCAGCGGCGTCGTTTGCGCACCGCCCTGCTTGCCGCCGGCCACCAGCGCGATGCCGCCGACCGCGCAGGCGATGCCGGCCAGCACGCGGCCGCTCAGGCGCTCGCGCAGCAAGGCCCAGCTCAGCAGCGCCACCGCCGCCGGGATGCCGGCCAGGATGACGCCGGCGACCACGGCCGAGCTCTGCCGCAGGCCGAACAGCATGCAGATGGAGAACAGGAAGTTGCCGAGGAAGGACTCGAGGAAGAGCAGCCAGCGTGAGCGCGCATCGAGCGGCGCCTCCTGGGCCGGTTTCTTCAGCCAGGGCAGCATCAGCAGCGCCGCGAAGCCGAAGCGCAGGCCGGCCAGCAGGAAGACGGGAAAGGCCGCCACCAGCAGCTTGGACAGGCCGACATAGCTGCCGACCAGGCTGGTGCTGGCCGCGAGCAGGGCGTAGGCGCGCCAGGGGATGGGGTGCATGCTCAGTTCAGAGCGCCATCGAGCGTGAAGGCGATGAACTGCGTGAACTGGGCCGGGTTGAAGTTGTTGTCGGAGACGAGGATCAGCGTGCGCTTGCCCTCGTGCATCGGGCCAAAGGTGATGCCTTCGATGTTGTCCAGGGCCAGCACGCTGCCGTCGTCGTTCTTCAGCGAGGACAGGTCCAGCAGCATGGCGCGCTTGACCGGCACGACCTCGCGGCCCTTGATGCTGGGCCAGCCCGACACATCGGTCGCGCCGCGGGTGTCGATCAGGTAGAGCTTGATGGTGTTGCTGGTGGGCTGCTTGGTCAGCGCGGCGACGCCCGGTGTCACGGCACCGACGGCGAAGGCGCGCTCGATGACGATGAACTCGTGGGCCGACAGGGCCAGCATGTCGGGCACGCCGTTGGTGGCGAAGTCGCCCTGGCGCGCCGGCGGGAAGGGCACGGGGCCGACGTCGTAGATGTATTCGGCACCCGCCTTGCCGCTGTCGAGGTCGAAGGACAGCATGCGCGCGCGGCTGCCGCGGCCCACGGCGGTGGGCAGGCTGTCCTGGGCCAGGCCGTTCTCGCTCATCGTCCACAGCGTCTTGCCGTCGGGCGTGATGGCGATGCTCTCGAAGGYCAGGTTGTTGTAGACGCCGACGTCACCGGCCGCGATGCCGCTGGCGCTGCCCGCAGGGTGGTAATAGCTCGGCACGGGGAATTCGCCGGCCGGCCTGCCCTCGGGGCTCATGCGCCGGATGGTCGGGTTCTGCAGGGCGCCCGACACGCGTTGGCCCTCGTTGGCCCAGTAGATGAGGTTGCGCTTGGCGTCCAGGCGCAGGCTCTCGGGGTCGACCTGGTTGCGGCCGAAGGGCTGGCCGTCGAGGTCGAGGATGGTCGTCATGTTGACCCAGGCCACGCCGGCGTCACCCGGGCTGGCGCTGCGGCGGAACTTGGCCAGGTCCAGGCTCAGCTCGTAGTAGCGCGCCGGGGCACGGTCGCTGCGGTCATCGCAGATGGCGAGGTAGCGGCCCGTGGCCGGCACGTAGTCGATGCTGGACAGGCCGCCGATCGGCGCGCCTTTGAAGCTCGGGCTGCCCTGCACGATCTGCTGGCCGAGATAGGTCAGCGTCTGGGCGACGGCGGGCAGGGACAGCAGCAGGGAGGCCGCGACGGCGGCACAGCGGGCGAACAACTTCATCAACTCGATCCTCGAGGGCGGCATGGGCCGCGGCGGCGGCGCGCAGTCTAGTCGGACCGCTCAGGCAGCCCGCCGCAGGGCGCCGCGCAGCGTGTCGATGATGCGTTCGATGTGGCCGCTCTCGATGATCAGCGGCGGTGACAGCGCGACGGTGTCGCCGGTGGTGCGCACCAGCAGGCCCTTGTCCCAGCAGTCCAGGAAGACGTTGAAGGCGCGCTTGGCCGGCTGGCCGTCCAGGGGCTTCAGCTCGACGCCGCCGACCAGGCCGATGTTGCGCACGTCGATGACATTGGGCTCCTCGCGCAGCGAGTGCAGGGCCTTGGCGAACTCGCCTTCCATGCGCGCGGCGCGGGTCAGCAGATCATCGTCGGCATAGGTGTCCAGCGTCGCGATGCCGGCCGCGCAGGCCAGCGGGTGGGCCGAGTAGGTGTAGCCGTGGAAGAACTCGATCAGGTGCTCGGGCCCGGTCATGAAGGCGTCGTGGATCTTCTGCTGGGCGAACACGGCACCCATGGGCACGCAGCCATTGGTGATGCCCTTGGCCACCGTCATCAGGTCGGGCGTCACGCCGAAGGTCTGGGCACCAAAGGGCTTGCCGGTGCGGCCGAAGCCGGTGATGACCTCGTCGAAGATCAGCAGGATGCCGTGCTTGTCGCAGATGTCGCGCAGGCGCTGCAGATAGCCCTGGGGCGGAATCAGCACGCCGGTGGAGCCGGCCACCGGCTCGACGATGACGGCGGCGATGGTGCTGGCGTCATGCAAGGCGACCAGGCGCTCCAGGTCGTCCGCGAAGTCGGCGCCATGCTGGGGAATGCCGACCGAGAAGGCGTTGCGCGCCGGGTCGTGGGTGTGGCGGATGTGGTCGACGCCGGCCAGCAGGCTGCCGAACATCTTGCGGTTGGCGACCATGCCGCCCACCGAGATGCCGCCGAAGTTGACGCCGTGGTAGCCGCGCTCGCGGCCGATCAGCCTCGTGCGGGCGCCTTCGCCGCGTACGCGGTGGTAGGCGATGGCCATCTTCAGCGCGGTGTCCACCGACTCGGAGCCCGAGTTGGTGAAGAAGACGCGGTTCATGCCCGTGGGCGCGATTGCGGCAAGGCGCTCGGCGAGCTCGAAGGCCTTGGGATGGCCCATCTGGAAGGGCGGCGCGAAGTCGAGCTCGGCGGCCTGGTCCTGGATGGCCTTGACGATCTTGCTGCGGTTGTGT
>NZ_JBFUFR010000053.1:0-38157 GCF_056403315.1 Roseateles sp. P2_H4
TGGCCGAGCCACCGCCGCCGCCGCAGGCGGTCAGCACGGCGGCGATGGCGGGCAGCGCACGGCGCCAGGGGCTGGGGGCGGGGTTGATGTTTTGCATGTCTTGTCTCCTGGTGTTTTTATGAGGATGCGATCAGCCGCGCCAGTCGCGCAGGAAGCTGCGGTACCACTCGGCGCTGGCCTTGGGCGTGCGGGCCTGCGTCTCGTAGTCGACATGCACGATGCCGAAGCGCTTCAGATAGCCGCTGGACCATTCGAAGTTGTCCATCAGGCTCCAGACCATGTAGCCGGCCATGGGCACGCCCTGCTGCATGGCCCTGGCCACGGCCGCGATGTGGTCGCGCAGATAGGCGATGCGGTCGTCGTCCTGCACACGGCCGCCCACCACGGTCTGGTCCTTGAAGGCGCCGCCGTTCTCGGTCACGTAGACGGGCGGCAGGCCCGGGTAGTCGCGGTGCAGCAGGCACAGCAGGTCGTCCAGGCCCTGGGCGTAGATCTCCCAGCCCATGTCGGACACCGGCAGGCCGCGCTCCTCGGGCTTCCAGTCCGCGCCGCTGGCCGACACGACGGTGCGGGTGTAGTAATTGACGCCGAGGTAGTCCATCGGCTGGGCGATCGCGGCCATGTCGCCGGCATGCACGACGGGCGCGTCGGCGCCGAGCTCGGCCATCACCTCTTCGGGATAGCTGCCCTTGAACAGCGGGTCGGCATACCAGCGGCGGCCGCGGGCGTCGGCCATGGCCGCGGCGGCGATGTCCTCGGGCATGGCCGTGGCCGGCACGCAGGACGACAGGTTGAGCACGATGCCGAGCTGGCTCCTGGCGCCATCGGCGCGCAGAGCCTGCAGGGCCAGGCCGTGGCTGAGCAGCAGGTGGTGGCAGACCTGGGTCGCGATCTTCCTGCTCTTGATGCCGGGCGCGAAATTGCCCTGCTCATTGCCGAGCACGGCGACGACCCAGGGTTCGTTGTGCGTCGTGATGCCGTCGACGCGGTCGCCGAGGCGGGCCTGCACATGGCGGGCATAGTCGACGAAGCGGTGCACGGTGTCGCGGTCGTTCCAGCCGCCGCGGTCCTGCAGGCCCTGGGGCAGGTCCCAGTGGTTCAGCGTCGCGAAGGCCTGGATGCCACGCTTCTTGAGGCCGTCGACGAGGCGTTCGTAGAAGTCCAGGCCCTTGGGGTTGAACTCGCCGTAGCCATTGGCCTGCACACGCGGCCAGGCGATGGAGAAGCGGTAGCAGTTGACGCCCAGCGATGCGATGAGATCGAGGTCTTCATCAAGGCGGTTGAAGTGGTCGCATGCCACTTCGCCATTGCTGCCATCGGCAATCGCGCCGGGCTGCTTGCAGAAGCGGTCCCAGATGGACTCGCCCTTGCCGTCCACATGGGCGGCGCCCTCGATCTGGAAGCTGCTGGTGGCCACGCCCCAGACGAAGTTGGGCGGGAACTGACGGTGCAGGGGAGCTTGGGACATTAGGTGCCTACGAACACTACGAGGATCGGTGCGAGAGGGTCTGCGCGGGTGCAGGGCTAGGCGCACGACGCCGCCTGGGCTCATGCCCAGGCCAGGCGCGCAACGACGCCATGCGCCCGCGCAGACCCTCTCCCGAAGGGTTGTCACTCAAAAGCCCGCGCGCGGCGTTGCGAAGCCTCGCTGGAGATGACCCCAGCTTCGACTTCGCGCCTTGCTCGCGGGCTTTTGAGTGGCAACGCATCCGACCCTCGTAGTGTTCGTAGGCACCCATGCTTTACTTGACGGCGCCGGCGGTCAGGCCCGCGATGAGCTGGCGCGACGAGATGACGAAGAGGACGAGCAGGGGCAGGGTCGCGATGGCCGAGCCGGCCATCAGCGCGCCCCATTCGGTGCTGGTGGTGCTGAAGAGGCTGCGCAGAGCCAGCGGCAGCGTGTAGTTCTCGGCCGTGCGCATGACGATCAGCGGGTTCATGAAGTTGTTCCATGAACTGATGAAGGTGATGAGGCCGAGGGTGCCCAGCGCCGGTTTCATCAGCGGCAGCGCGATGCGCCAATAGATGCCGAGCTCGCTGGCGCCGTCGATGCGGGCGGCGTTGAGCAGCTCCTGCGGCACCGTGGAGGCGGCGAACTGGCGCATCAGGAAGATGCCGAAGGCGCTGGCCGCGCCAGGGATGTACAGCGCCCGGTGCGTGTCTATCCAGCCCAGGGTGTCCATGACCATGAAGGTCGGGATCATGTTCATGAAGGCCGGCACCATCATGGTCCCCATGACGAGGGCGAACAGCGCCTTCTTGAAGCGGAACTCCAGCATCGCGAAGGCATAGCCGGCCATGGAGCAGAACAGCAGCGTCAGCGCCGTGGACATCAGGCCGACGTAGAGGCTCCAGCCGACGTTCTTCCAGAACGGCAGCCGCGTCGTCAGCACCGCGATGTTGTTGAGCAGCTCGGTGCTGAAGAACAGCGGCGGCGGCACGTTGAAGATGTCGGTGCGCGACTGGGTTGCGAACACGAACATGAAATAGAACGGCGCCAGCATGATCAACGCGCCGACGCCGACGACGGCGTAGGCCGCGTATTTGGGCAAGGTCTTCATACCGCGGCCCTCCGATCCGCGAAGGCCTTGTTGGTCAGCCAGGTCAGCAGCGCGATGACGCCGAACATGATCCAGGCCAGCGCACTGGCGCCGCCGAAATCGCTGAAGTCAAAGGCCTCGCGGTAGAGGTACATGGCCACCGTCATGGCCTGCTGGTCGGCGCCGCCCTTGCCGTTGGTCAGGATGAAGGGCTCCTCGAACAGCTGCAGGCCACCGATGAGGGACAGCGTGACGCCGAACAGGATCATCGGTTTGAGGCTGGGCAGGGTGATGCGCCAGAACTGCTGCCAGGCATTGGCGCCATCGAGCTTGGCGGCCTGGTAGAGGTCGTGGGGGATGGTCTGCAGCGCGGCCAGATACAGCACCACGTTGAAGCCCACATAGCGCCAGAACACGATGATGGCCACGGCCGGCTTGACGGCGTCGGGCGAACGCATCCAGTTGATGTGCTCCATGCCGAACAGCGCTTCCAGGGCCTGGTTGACGAGGCCGTAGTCGGTCGAGAACAGYGAGCCGAACAGCATCGCGATGGCGACCGTGGACGTGATGTAGGGCAGGAAATAAGCACCCGAGAACAGGCCGCGCCAGCGGCCGAAGGCCTGGTGCAGGAAGACGGCCAGCGGCAGCGCCACGAGGTGCTGTGGCGCGCCCGATGCGAAGGCCAGCCACAGCGTGTTGCGCAGCGCCTTCCAGAACCAGCCGTCGGTCAGCGCGAAGATGAAGTTGTCGAGGCCGACGAAGCGCATCGAATCGATGCCGCTCGTCGGCTCCCAGGACTGGAAGGCCAGCCAGGCCGAGAACAGCAGCGGGAACAGGCCGAAGACGGCGAACAGGATCAGGAAGGGGCTGACCAGCAGATAGGGCGCCCAGGAAGCCGGAATGCGGAACTTCATCAGCGGTTCGCTCGGTGGACCAGCAGGGCCTGGGCGTCTTCCAGGGCCTTGGGGATGGGCTTGCCGTACTCGAGCACGTTGTCGAGCTCGGCGTTGATGACCTCGTCGGCGAACTTGTGCTGCTTGTGCATCTTGACGACGGGGATGCGCCGCGCCGCCTCGCGCCACAGCACGCGGGCATGCTGGCCACCGAGGAAGGGCACGGGTTGGTCGAAGAAGGCGTCCTGCTGCGCGTCAAGCAAGGCCGGAAAGGCGTCCTGGGACTTGAAGGCCTCAAGCTGGCGGGCGCGGTCCAGCGTCAGCTCCTGGATGAGCTGCCAGGCGAGCTGCTTGCGCTCAGGCGCCGAGCGGCGCGGGATGGCGTAGTAGGTGCCGCCATAGGAGCAGAAGGTGTTCTCGGGCAGCTGCGCGATGCGCCATTTGCCGGCCGTCTGCGGAGCCACCCAATTGGCCATCTGGCCGGCCATCCAGCCGCCGGACAGCTCGGTGGCCAGGCGGCCGCGCTTGAGCATCTCGGCCCAGTCGTTGAACCAGACCTCGACGCGCGCATCCAGCTTCTGGCGTCTCACCTTCTGGGCCAGCTCGAAGGCGCGCACGAAGCGCGGCGACGTGATCTGCGGCCGGCCCTGGTTGTCGAAGAACTGACCCTCGCCCGGCGGCGTGCCACCGCGCACGATGATGTCCTTCAAGAGGCGCACATCGCCGATCAGGTAGGCGCCGGTCTTGGCCTTGAGCTGGGCGCCGGCGTCGACATAGCCCTCCCAGGACTGTGTCAGGTCGGCTTCCTTCAGCCCGGCCTGGGCCAGCAGGTCGGTGCGATAGAACAGCGAGCCGGGGCCGATGTCGGTCGGCAGCGCGACGATGGCGCCCTGGCGGTTGCGCGCCGTCTCGATGGCGAAGGACACGAAGCGGTCCTTGAAGCGCTCGGCGCCGAAAGCCGGGGCGGACAGGTCGTCCAGGCCCGAGCCAAGCGAGAAGCGGCCGAGGTAGCTCGTCTCCAGCGCGATGACGTCGGGCAGGTGGCCCGAGGTCGATAGCGCTGTCGTCATCGCCGTGTGGTGGTCGTCGTACTGGCGACTGATGACCTCGGTGCGGATCTCGGGATGGCGCTGGTTCCAGCCCTTGAGCACGTCCTTGGCGATGACATCGACCAGCGGGAAGGCGGCCACCGTCAGCGGTGACGGCTGCTCCTTGGCGCGAGCCAGGCCCGCAGCGCCGCCGAGAGCGGCAGCAAGCAGGTGGCGGCGAGGGAGGGAATGGGTGTCGGACATGGGTTTGAAAGCGCTTTCAAGATTGTGCTTCATGCCGGCTTGGCCCCCAGCAGCACAAACCCTAGGGCAACTCCAGACGAAGGCTCACCCTCCCTAGAAACCCGTGACAGCAACGTTTTGTCACCCGAACCCCGGGTTTCCACCGGTGACTCTTGGTGCACTGGTGGCAAAGTGGTATTCAAGAGGTGGTAGCAGTCACAAACTGGATGCATACCAGTTAGAACCAGCTCCAAAGAGCCTGCACGGAGAGGCAGGCCAGCCGCCGGAGAGCCCCCGTTGGGACTCTCCTTTTCAACGAGCTCTTGCACGTACAGGACGTCTCCCATGAAACAGCCCTCTACCGGCATCCCGATGCACCAACTGCGTCGCCTTGCCGCCATCACCGCCACCGCCTTCGCACTCGGCGCCAGCGCCACCGTGGCCCTGGCCCAGACCTATCCCGCCTGGGCCCCCGACGTCTACTACACGGCCGGCACCGTCGTGACCTATCAGGGCCACAACTACCGCGCCCTGGTCAACCAGACCGACTACTCTTCCACCGGCTGGAACCCGACCAACGCCTCACTGTGGACCGACCTCGGCCCCGCGTCCGGCCCGGCGCCCTCGCCGGCTCCGACCCCTGCCCCCACACCGGCGCCAACGCCCGCTCCCACGCCGGCCCCGTCGCCCGCCCCCAGCCCCGCGCCCGCACCCACCGGCACCTGCGCGCCGGTCTGGGCCGCCGCCACCGCCTACAGCGGCGGTGCCATCGCCAGCAAGGGCACGACCAACTACAAGGCCAACTGGTGGACCCAGGGCAATGACCCGGCCACCAACAACGGCCCGGTCGGCAGCGGCCAGCCCTGGACCTCGCAAGGCGCCTGCACGACCGGCCCCGCGCCCAGCCCGAGCCCGTCCCCCAGCCCGAGCCCGTCGCCGTCACCGTCGCCCTCTCCTTCGCCCAGCCCGGCCCCCTCGCCTGCACCGGCGCCGGGCCTGAGCGACCCGAACGCCAAGTCCGCCAACCAGAACGGCCGCGCCTACACCGTCTACTACCCGAGCTGGAGCGACAACTGGTTCGATGCCACCGGCATGACGATGAACCAGGTCTTCGTGGCCAGCAACTTCGCGCGCATCCCGGCCAACTACACCCATGTGGTGGCGGCCTTTGCCCAGCCCAACTTCTCGTGGGGCGGCATGGCGGCCAACAACTGGTCGGGCACCGGCATCAACTTCAACGGCCGGCCGTCGGACATCAAGGCCGCCATCGACGTGCTGCATGCCCGCAACATGAAGGTCATCCTGGCCGTGGGTGGCGCCACCTACAACAGCTGGGGCACGCTGTCCGCTGAAGGCCACGCCGGCAGCGGCCCGACCATCACGGCCCTGTCCAACCTGATGAAGGACGTCGGCTTCGACGGCCTGGACGTGGACTACGAAGTCGACGGCATCACGACGGACGCTTACGCCGGCGCCGTGAAGGCCATGCGCAAGGCGGTGGATCTGGCCGGCGGCGGACGCATCCTGACGGTGGCCGCCTGGTCGTCCGGCTCGGACTGCACTGCTTCCACGGGCAGCGACCCGCAGTGCAATGGCGTGGGCACCAGCTACTGGGGTGGCAAGGCCGGCGGCGAGCGCCTGCTCGTCAACGCCTACCCGGCGCTGAAGACGGCGTTCAACATCGTCAACATCATGACCTACGACGCGCGCTTCGAGCACTTCGACGGTGTGACGGCATGGAAGTCCTACCGCCAGCTCTTCCCGGCCAGCACCATCGTGTCCATCGGCTTCGAGACGTCGCCGGAAGGCTGGAGCGGCGCGAATCTGGTGGTGAACAACGCCGACGCGCAGTGCACGGGCTCCGTCATCCTGCAGAACAGCTATGGCGTCAACATCAACCAGGCCTATTCGGTGGAGCGCTATCTGAACGCGGTGACGACCAGCACGCTGGCCAACAAGAACCCGCGTGACGGCGCCATGCTGTGGCAGGCCCTGAAGACGGCGAGCGGCAGCTGCGGCAGCGCGGCGCTGGCCTCGCCGGGTTCCATCGGCAAGAAGGCCGCCGGCCTGCTCAACCTGGTCGACGACCCGGCGCTGCAGAACGCGCCCTGGAAGTAAGCAGCTCGGCCTGAGCTGAATCGCCGCCGCTCCGGCCTGCCGGGCGGCGGCCTCTTCCGTTCTTCCATCCCCACCTCGGAGATACCCATGATCTCGCGCCCACCCCTGCCGCGCGCGGCCACGCCATGGCTGCTCGCCGGTGCGCTGGCCTTCAGCGTGCCCGCTTTCGCTCAAACCTACCCGGCCTGGAAGGCCGACACCTACTACACGGCCGGCACCCTCGTCAGCTACAACGGCCACAACTACCGCGCCCTGGTCAACCAGACCGACTACGCGTCGACCGGCTGGAACCCGACCAACGCCTCGCTGTGGACGGATCTCGGTGCCGCTTCCGGCCCGGCACCCGCGCCGACACCGGCACCTACTCCCGCTCCGACGCCTGCACCGACACCCGCGCCCACACCGGCCCCCTCGCCCGCCCCCAGCCCGGCACCCGCGCCGAGCGGCAACTGCGCGCCGGTCTGGGTGGCCTCCACCGCCTACAACGGCGGCGCCATCGCCAGCAAGGGCACGACCAACTACAAGGCCAACTGGTGGACCCAGGGCAACGACCCGGCCACCAACAACGGCCCGGTGGGCAGCGGCCAGCCCTGGACCTCGCAGGGCGTCTGCGGCGGCGCCCCCAGCCCCGCGCCGAGCCCCGCACCATCGCCAGCCCCCACGCCTGCGCCCACTCCGGCCCCCACGCCGGCGCCAACACCCGCCCCCTCGCCTGCTCCATCACCCAGCCCGGCCCCCGCGCCCGCTGGCAAGCACCAGCTGATCGGCTACTGGCACAACTTCACCAACCCGTCCGGCCCGACCTTCCCGATCAGCGATGTGCCTGCGGCCTATGACGTCATCGTCGTGGCCTTCGCCGACGACGGCGGCAACGGCAGCATCACCTTCAACCTGGACGGTGGCTCCGGCGGTGAGGCGCGCTTCATCGCCGACATCGCCGCCGCCCACACCAAGGGCAAGAAGGTGGTGCTGTCCTTCGGCGGCCAGAACGGCACCGTCACGCTGAACAACGCGACCCAGGTGACGAACTTCGTCAACAGCGTCGAAGCCATCCTGCGCAAATACGGCTTCGACGGCATCGACATCGACCTGGAAAGCGGTGCCGGCGTGTCCTGGGGGGCGGCGGTGCAGACCAATCTGGTCACCGCAGTCAAGCAGCTCAAGGCCCGCATCGGCAGCAGCTTCTATCTGTCGATGGCGCCGGAGCACCCGTATGTGCAGGGCGGGTTTGTTGCCAGCAGCGGCATCTGGGGCGCCTACCTGCCCATCATCGACGGCCTGCGCGACGAGCTGTCGGTGCTGCATGTCCAGTACTACAACAACGGTGCCGTCTACACGCCCTACTCCACGCAAGGCCTGGCCGAGGGCAGCGAGGACATGCTGGTGGCTGCCAGCCGCATGCTGATCGAGGGCTTCACGACCAACAACGGCACGGGGTCCTATGTCTTCCGCGGCATCCGGCCCGACCAGGTCGCCTTCGGCCTGCCCTCGGGCCCGTCGTCGGCCAACTCAGGCCTGGCCAGCGTCGCCACCATCACGGCGGCGCTGAACTGCCTGACCAAGCTGACGCAATGCGGCGCCATCAAGCCGCCGGTGGCCTACCCGAGTCTGCGTGGCGTCATGACCTGGTCCATCAACTGGGACAAGAAGGATGGGCAGTCGTTCTCCAACGGCGTGCGGAATGCCCTGAACGCCTTGCCTTGATGGATTGACACCCGGCGTTCTGCGGGCCGAGCGCCGGGCCGCTCCCTAGCCGGCCCGCCTATGGCGATGTGCTTGCGGCTCGATGCCGCAAGCATCGCCGTCCCCTCGGGGGACCGGCCAGACGCGACCGCGTTCAGCGCGTCGCGACTGGACGAGGGGCAAACCCACCCTCGGGTCCTCCCGTCCCTGAGTTCTGGCACACGTCAGGTGTTGCCGCCAAGGTGCCCGTCCGCTTACGCTTGAAAGCGCTTTCAGTCCACGCGGTAAACGGCGGAGAGCACCTCAAACCTGGAGATTTCCAATGAGACTGCTTCACCCCCTCGCCGCACTGGTCCTGCTCGGGCTGGCCGGCACCGCCTTTGCCCAGACCAAGGTCGTCGGCTACATCCCGTCATACAAGGGCCTGCGCGCCGTCGCCGACCGCACGGACCTGGCCAAGCTCACCCACATCAACCTCGCCTTCGCCAACCCGGCGCCGGGCGGTAGCTTCCTGAACGGCGGCAACCCCGCCTGCATGGAAGCGGCCACCGGCGCCGACATCAGCTATGTGGTGCAGAAGGCCCATGCCGCCGGCGCCAAGGTGCTGGTGTCGCTGGCCGGGGGCGTCATCCCGAGCTGCGCCGGCAACTGGCAGACCCTGCTGCAACCCGGCAGCCGCACCACGGTGGTCAACAACCTGGCGCAGTTCGTCAACAGCTTCGGCCTGGACGGCGTGGACGTCGACATCGAAGGCGCGCTGCTGACGGCTATCGACAACGCCGGCAACTACACGCCCTTCATCCAGGCCCTGCGCGCCACCCTGCCCGGCAAGCTCGTTACCGCGGCCACCGCCACCTACGAGGGCGGCATGGTGCCGGTGTCGTCGCTGGCCTCCTTCGACTTCGTCACGCTGATGGCCTACGACGCGGTAGGCCCGGGCTGGGGAACGGTGGGCACCGAGCACTCGACCTATGCGATGGCGCAGAACCACATCGCCACCTGGCAGGCGCGCGGCCTGCCCAAGAGCAAGCTGGTGCTGGGCCTGCCCTTCTACGGCTACGGCTTCAACGGCTATGCCGCCAACTACGCCTTCTCGGACATCGTCAACCAGTTCGGCGCCGCCGCGGCGCAGACCGACCTGATCGGCACGGCCTGCGCCAGCTGCGCCTACATCACCTACAACGGCATCCCGACGATCAAGGCCAAGACGCGGCTGGCGCTGCAGCAGGGCGCGGGCGTCATGATCTGGGAGCTGTCGCAGGACGGCACTGGCGCCAACAACCTGCTGGCGGCCGTGCGCGCCGAGATCGGCACCACCCCGCCACCCACCGGCGTGGCCACGGTCTACCAGGACTGCAACTACGCCGGCTACTCGGCGCCGCTGCCCGAGGGCAGCTACACGTTGAGCCAACTGCAGTCGCGCGGCGTGCGCGACAACGACCTGTCGTCGCTGCGCGTGAACGCCGGCTACCAGGTGCAGCTGTTCGACGGCGACAACTTCAGCGGCGCCAGCGTGACCCGCACTGGCGACACCGGCTGCCTGGTCGACCAGGCCTTCAACGACCGCGCCAGCTCGCTCATCGTGTCCAGGACGACCGCGGCATGGTCGCGGCAGATCGAGGCCGAGAACTTCAGCAACCAGAGCGGCGTGCAGACCGAGGCCTGCAGTGAAGGCGGTCAGAACGTCGGCTGGATCGACGCGAACGACTGGATGGCCTATGCCAACGTCGCCTTTCCCACCAGTGGCAACTACCGCGTCGAGTACCGCGTTGCCAGCGTCAGCGGCGCCAGGCTGTCGCTGGACCTCAACGGCGGCAGCATCCAGTTGGGCCAGGTGAACGTCCCCGCAACCGGCGGCTGGCAGACCTGGACCACGGTGTCCCACACCGTGACGATCAATGCAGGGACTTATGCCGTCGGCGTCTTCGCGCCGGCCGGCGGCTGGAATCTGAACTGGATCAAGTTCACCAAGCTCTGAGCAACGCACTCGGAGCACTTTCCCCCACCCACAGGAGACAACATGAGATCGTTGAGATTCATTGCCGCGGCCTTGCTGGCTGCGGCCAGCAGCCTGGCCCACGCCCAGTGGCAGCTCGTCTGGAGTGACGAGTTCAATGGCAGCATCGGCCCGAACTGGGTCTTCGAGACCGGCGCCGGCGGCTGGGGCAACAACGAGTTGCAGTACTACCGCCGCGAGAACGCCACCATCGAGAACAACGCCCTGGTCATCACGGCCAAGCGCGAGAGCTTCGGCGGCGCGGCCTACACCTCGGCGCGCATGAAGACGCAGGGGCTCAAGACCTTCAAGTTCGGCCGCATCGAAGCGCGCATGAAGCTGCCCGCCTTCCTGGGCGCCTGGCCGGCGTTCTGGATGCTGGGCGCCAACCTGCCCCAAGTCGGCTGGCCGGCCTCCGGCGAGATCGACATCATGGAGCACGTCAACGACGAGCAGAAGGTCTACGGCACCATCCACTGGCAGGACAACAACGGCCAGTACGCCCAGTACGGCGGCAACATCGGCACCACCGTGACCGACTGGCACGTCTACGCCGTGGAATGGGACGCCAACGCCATCCGCTGGTATGTCGACGGCACCAAGTACCACGAGGCCAATATCGCGGGCGGCGTCAACGGCACCGACGAATTCCAGAAGGACTTCTTCCTGCTGCTGAACTTCGCCATCGGCGGCAACTGGCCGGGCTTCAACGTCAACACCGCCGCCCTGCCCGCCAAGATGTATGTGGACTATGTGCGCGTCTACGCCCCGGCCGCCGGCGGCGTGGCCACGGTCTACCAGGACTGCAACTACGCCGGCTACGCAGCCGCCCTGCCTGAGGGCAGCTACACGCTGGCCCAGCTGCAGGCCCGCGGCGTGCGGGACAACGACCTGTCGTCGCTGCGCGTGAATGCGGGCTATCAGGTGCAGCTGTTCGACGGCGACAACTTCACCGGCGCCAGCGTGACGCGCACCGCCGACACCGGCTGCCTGGTGGACCAGGGCTTCAACGACCGAGCCACCTCGGCCGTGGTCTCCAAGGTCACCGCGGCCTGGTCGCGCCAGATCGAAGCCGAGGCCTACAGCGCCATGGCCGGCGTGCAGACCGAGGCCTGCACGGAGGGCGGCCAGAACGTCGGCTACATCGATAACGGCGACTGGATGGCCTACAACAGCGTCACCTTCCCCAGCAGCGGCAGCTACCGCGTCGAGTACCGCGTGGCCGGAGCCGTAGGCGGCACCCTGTCGCTGGATCTCAACGCCGGCAGCATCCAGCTCGGCCAGCTCGGCGTGCCCAACACGGGCGGCTGGCAGAACTGGACCACCATCTCGCACACCGTGAACATCAATGCCGGCACCTACAACGTCGGCGTGTTCGCGGCTCAAGGGGGTTGGAACCTGAACTGGATCAAGTTCACCAAGCTCTGAGCGCGCCAGCGCTTGTGACCCAGGGCCGCGTCAGCGGCCCTTTTTGTCACGGCACTCCCGCTTGACCCGCCCTGTGCTCGACAGCCAGGGCCGGGTTACGGCCGCGCCTACACTCACCGCCTCGCCCTTCCACCGCCGATGAACGCCAAGACCCCCGCCAAGAAAGCGCCTTCAAGCCGACCGGACGGCGTCGTCACGCTGGAACAGGTCGCTGAGCTGGCCGGCGTGTCGCCGAGCACGGTGTCGCGCATCCTGAATGGCACCGCTGCCGTCAGCCAGGCCAAGAAGGATTCGGTGCAGGCCGCCATCCAGGAACTGGGCTTCCGGCCCAACCCGGTGGCCCGCGGCCTGGCGGGTGGGCGCACGCTGTCGGTCGGCGTCGTCACCCAGATCATTTCCAGCCCGTTCTACGGCGAAGCCCTGCTCGGCATCGAGCGCGAGCTCGAGCGCGCCGGCTATGTGCCCCTGTTCGTGTCCGGCAACTGGCACGAGGACGACGAGCGCAAGGCCATCGAGACCCTGCTGTCGCGCCGCGTCGACGGCGTCATCGTGCTGGCCGGCCGCATCGCGGACGCCGAGCTCACCAAGGTCTCCGACAGCCTGCCCGTCGTCGTCGTCGGCCGCCAGCTGTCTGGCCCCCAGCTGTTCAGCTTCAGCTTCGACAACCGCGAGGGTGCCCGCCTGGCCACCCAGCACCTGATCGACCAGGGCCACCGCCGCATCGCCTTCATCGCTGGCGACCTGATGCACGACGACGCCGTCGAGCGCCAGAACGGCTATCTCGACGCCCACGCCGCGGCCGGCATCCCCGTCGACCAGGGCCTCATCGTGCAGAGCGACTACACCGAGGCCGGTGGCATGCTGTCGGTCACGCGGCTGCTGGAGCGCGATGCTCATTTCACGGCGCTGTTCGCCTCCAACGACCAGATGGCCATCGGTGCCTGCCTGGGCCTGCACCGGCGCAACCTGCGCGTGCCCGACGACGTATCCCTCGTCGGCTTCGACGACCTCATCATGGCGCGCTACTCCATGCCGCCGCTGACCACGGTGCGCCAGTCGGTCTACGAGATCGGCGTCGAGGCCGCGACGGCCATGCTCGAGATGCTGCGCGGCGGCAAGCCCAAGGCGCAGCTGCCCCGGCCGGAACTCGTTGTGCGCGAGAGCACGAGACGCATGCAGCGATAGCTGCATTCGTATTTGCGGCCGAGCGCTGGGCCTGCCACGGGCCAGAGGCCCGCGGCCTTCCGTAGGCACAAACAGTCCGCAAGGACTGTTTGTGTCCGACTCCAGTTCACCGAGCCGGCCCGCGTAGTGCGATGTGCTTGCGGCTCAACGCCGCAAGCATCGCCGTCCCCTCGGGGGCTGAGGCCGGACACGGCAAGTCCGGTGGACTTGTCGCGCCTGCCGAAGGGCTGCGGCACTGCAGCGGCGCGGTCTGCAAGACCGATCAGGCTGGCCCGCGTTCAGCGGCGCAAGACTGAGCGAGGGGCCGACTGTTGTTCGGCCCGGGTAAACCATGTGGCCGATCCTTTCGACGCGACGCATCATTATCTGAAAGCGCTTTCATTGCGTTCGCCAGGTCACCGCTTTTCAACCCAGAACTACCCTTAGTCCGCCCTCCGTTTTGCGCACCGCTCCTATGGGAGCGGTCACATGGGCCGGTACGGAGTAGCCCGCCAGCGGCCCTCGTCACGCGTTGCACACGCGCAGCAGACCGAGGGTGTTGCCTAGGTTGAAAGCGCTGCCATTCGCGTATTCTTGAAAGCGCTTTCAGCTCGTCAACGAGCATCACTCGACAAGATTCATAACTCTGGAGACAAGTGAATGAGACAGCCTCGCCCTGCCCTTCGCCTCACAAACCTCGCTGCCGCCAGCGGCCTGCTGTTTGCCGGCGCCGCTGCGCTGGCCCAAAGCCCGGGCAACCCCAATGCCGGCCCCACGCCAGCCACCTCGGTGCCCCAGGCGTTGGCCAGCACCACGCAGTTGGAAACGGTCATCGTCACCGGCATCCGCAAGTCGCTGGAGACCTCGGTCAATCTGAAGCGCTCCTCGTCTGGCCTGGTGGATGGCATCGTTGCTGAAGACATCGGCAAGTTCCCCGACACCAACCTCGCTGAATCGCTGAGCCGCATCAGCGGCGTGTCCATCGATCGCGCCAACGGCGAAGGCACCCGCATCACCGTGCGCGGCATGGGCCCCGACTTCAACCTGGTGCTGCTCAACGGCCGCCAGATGCCAGGCGCCAGCGTCGACGGCAGCGCGCCGAGTTCGCGCTCCTTCGACTTCTCCAACCTCGCGTCCGACGGCGTCGCCGCCCTGGAGGTCTACAAGACCAGCCGCGCCAGCAGCCCGACCGGCGGCATGGGCGCGACCATCAACGTCCGCACCCCCCGCCCCTTGGACATCAAGGAAACCATCGCCCAGGTCGGTGTGAAGCTGGTGAGTGACCAGTCTGCCCGCCGCCTGCCTGGCGAGGAGCAGGGCAAGAACGCCACGCCGGAACTGAGCGGCATCTACAGCACGCAGACGAACGACGGCATGTTCGGCATCGCGCTGATGGGCACCTACCAGGTGCGCGACTCCGGCTATTCGCAGGCCAATGTCAGCAGCGGCTGGAAGACTTTCGACGGCATCCAGGACAACGACTGGAGCGGCTCCAACGCCGTCTGGGGCGGCCTGCCCAAGACGTCGACCGAGATCAAGAACCGTCCGGCCGTCGGCTCCATCTATAGCGTGCCGCAAAACCTGAACTACTCGTTCACCGGCGTGCACCGCGAGCGCCTGAACGGTCAGCTCGTCATGCAGTTCAAACCCACCAAGGATCTGGTCGGCACGCTGGACTTCGTCATGTCGGAGCAGAAGTTCCGCCAACGCCGCAACGACATCTCCGCCTGGTTCAACTACGGTGGTCAATTCGGCGAATTCCAGACCGGTTCGCCCTCTTCGCCCGTCATCTACGGCGAGCACATGGCCAACTCCGACCTGGCCATGGGTGCCTCGCGCATTCAGACCAAGAACAAGAACCAGCAGATCGGCCTGAACCTGAAGTGGAAGGCCACCGACGCGCTGAGCTTCGACGTCGACGCCCACCACTCCACCGCCACCTCGGGTGCCAACGATCCGCTCGGCACCAGCGTCACGCTGGCCACCGCGTCGCTGAACCGCGGCGACACCTTCGTCGACTTCAGCAACAAGTTCCCGGTGCTGGGCATCGCCGGCGCGACGCTGGACCCGACCAAGCAGGAACTGCAAGGCTCGGTGTTCGGCAACAGCTACCAAAAGAACCAGATCGACCAGCTGCAGACCAAGGGCAACTGGAAGATCRACGACGACAGCAGCCTGGACTTCGGCCTGTCGCTGACCAACGTCAAGAACCGCTCGGCGTTCGCCAACGTGCAGCGCGACACCTGGGGCGGTGGCGCCGCAGGTGGCCCTGCTGGCATGCCGGACGACATCTGGCATGCCGATTCGATCAGCAAGTACTTCAGCCGCATTCCGGGCTCGAACGACTCGCGCCTGTTCAACCAGTTCTTCTATTTCAACTTCGAAGACCTGCGCGCAGCAGCGATCAAAAACCTGGGCTCGGATGCCCTGCTCAAGGCCTCGTTCGACTGGAGCGATGATTTCCGCACGACGGAAAAGTCGCAAGCCGTCTTCGGCCAGTACAACCTGGCCTGGGATTGGGGTGTGCCGATGGAGGCCGCCCTCGGCGCTCGCTACGAGCGCACCAAGGTCAGCTCACCGTCCACAGAGAAGATCCCGGTGTCGGTGGCCTGGGTTGCCAACAACGAAATCCCCATCAGCTTCAGTGGCACGCGCTCCGCGGAGCGTAGCGGCAAGTACGACTACTTCCTGCCTTCCATCGACCTCAGCGCCGACGTGACGTCCGATACCAAGCTGCGCGTCAGCTACGGCCAGACCATCGGCCGCCCGGCCTGGAACGCCATCCAGGGCGGTCAGCGACTGGATCCCCTGGCGCGCGTCGATGGTGGTGTAGGTTCTGTGGGCAACCCCAACCTGAGGCCGCTGAAGTCGAGCAACATCGACTTCTCCGCCGAGCACTATTACGCCAAGAGCAGCTACGTCGCGGCGAGCTACTTCCGCAAGTCCCTCAAGGACTACAACCAAGCGGACGAAACCAGAGAGAACCTGTTCAATCTGCACACACCGGTCGGAAGCGCGATGTACAACCAGGCCCAGACGGCTGGTGGCTGCGGCGCRGATTCGGAGTGCATCCGCAAGTACATCTTTGCGAACTTCCCAACCGCTCCCGGCGTCAGCCCCGGTGCGCCTGGCACGTCGCTCGGCACCATCACCGCCCAGCCCAATGACCCGCTGTTGATCTTCAGGCTCGGCACCTTCGTCAACAACCAGCGCAGGAGCAAAATCAACGGGATCGAGCTGAACGCCCAGCACATCTTCGGCAACAGCGGCTTCGGCGTGTCGGCCAACTTCACCAAGGTGAAATCCGACCTCAGCTACGACGTCAACAAGCGGGGTGCGCAGACCGACGTGCTGGTCGGCATGGGCGACTCCGGCAACCTGGTGGGCTTCTTCGAGAACGAGACCTTCACGACCCGCCTGGCCTACAACTGGCGTGGCAAGTTCCTGGCTGCCAACTTCCCCGGAGCGGAAGGCGCCCAGCCGCTGTTTGTCGAGCCCTACGGTCAGTTCGACCTGAGCCTGGGCTACAACTTCAACTCTCACCTGCGCTTCCAGTTCGAAGCCATCAACCTGACCGACGAGTACACCCGCACGCACATGCGCAACGAGAACCAGATGGGTGCCGTCACGCAGTTGGGCCGTCGCTTCATGATCGGCGCACGCTACAAGTTCTAAGAGAACGCCTCGGGGGTCGGCTGCGGCCGGCCCTCAAGGAAAGTCGGGACTCCCCGGCCCTTCCTTGTGAGGCAAAGTCTGGTTCGGCGGCGCTCGCGCTCTGGGGTGCCGTCCTTGTTCGCCGTTTGGCGAGGCCGCGCGAGCGGCCCTTTTTGTTTGTGGGAACCAGATCGTGAACGAAAGACTGCGGGAAGTGGTGGTGCTGGGCGGTGGCTCGGCGGGCTGGCTGGTGGCTGGCCTGCTGGCCGCTGAACATCGCGAGCTCAGGATCACGCTGATCGAATCCAGCGACGTCCCGACCATCGGCGTCGGCGAAGGCACCTGGCCGTCCATGCGCGACACGCTGCGCCGCATCGGTCTGTCCGAGCCGGAGTTCATCCGCCGCTGCCAGGTCTCCTTCAAGCAGGGCTCGCGCTTCGACGGCTGGACCCGCGGCGCTGCGGGCGCGCAAGGCGACCGCTACTACCACCCCTTCATGCTGCCCGTCGGCTATGGCGACGTGGACCTGGTCCAGCCCTGGCTGACCAAGCCGGAGCCACGCCCCTTTGCCGACGTCGTCAGCCCTTCCGTGCAGGTCTGCGAAGCCGGCCGTGCACCCAAGCAGGTGCAGACGCCCGAGTTCGCCGCCGTCGCCAACTACGCCTATCACTTCGACGCCGGCCTGTTCGGCCAGTTGCTGCGCGAACATGCGATTGCCAAGCTCGGCGTCCACCATGTCATCGACCATGTCGATGCCGTCGTGTCGCACGAGAACGGCGACATCGCCGCGCTGCAGACCCGTGAGCACGGCGAACTGAAGGCCGACCTCTTCATCGACTGCTCGGGCCTGGCCTCACGCCTGATCGGCCAGCACTTCGGCGTCGCGCTGAAGAGCGAGCGCGATGTGCTCTTCAACGACGCCGCCCTGCCCGTCCAGGTGCCCTACGTCACACCCGATGCACCGCTCGCTTCGGTCACCATCGCAACCGCCTGGGCCAAGGGCTGGATCTGGGACATCGGCCTGCCCTCGCGCCGCGGCGTCGGCTGCGTCTACTCGCGCGCACACGCCAGCGACGACGAGGCCCACGCCGCGCTGACCGCCTATCTCGATGCCACCGGCGCGCCGGCCGAGCGCCCCACACCGCGCTCCATCCGTTTCGATCCCGGCTATCGCGAGCAGTTCTGGGTGCGCAACTGCGTCGCCATCGGCCTCTCTTCGGGCTTCATCGAACCGCTGGAGGCCTCGGCCCTGGCGCTGGTCGAGCTGTCGGCTCAGCGCCTGTGCGACGAGCTGCCGATGACGCGTGCGTCGATGGACGCCGTCGCGCGCCGCTTCAACGACGATTTCAGCTACCGCTGGGCCCGCGTCATCGACTTCCTGAAGCTGCACTACGCGCTCAGCAGCCGCGACGACAGCGACTACTGGCGCGCCCACCGCGACCCGGCCACCTGGCCCGAGCGCCTGCGCGAACTGCTGCCGCAATGGCGGCTGCGCGCGCCGGCCCGCCACGATTTCGGCCGCAACGAGGAGGTCTTCCCCTCGGCCAGTTACCAATACGTGCTCTACGGCATGGGTTTCCGCCCTGACGTGCAGGCCCCCTCCGCCACCAAACTACAGGCTGCCCAGGCCGCCTTCGATGAAGCCGCCCGCCAGGCCCGCCGCCTCGTGCCCGGCCTGCCTGGCCACCGCAGCCTGATCGACCACATCCACAGGGGCCTATGAAGACTACAAGGATCGGATGCGTTGCCACGCAAAAGCCCGCGAGCAAGGCGCGAAGTCGAAGCTGGGGAGATCCCCAGCGAGGCTTCGCAACGCCGCGCGCGGGTTTTTGCGTGACAACCCTTCGGGAGAGGGTCTGCGCGGGCGCATGGCGTCGTTGCGCGCCTGGCCCGGGCAACCAGCCCGGGCTTCAGCGCGTCGCCTAGCCCTGCACCCGCGCAGACCCTCTCGCACCGATTCTTGAAGTCTTCACAGGCCCCACGCCATGACCCGCCCCACCCTGCTCGACAACGTCAACCACCGCCATCTGCGCATCCACACCCAGCGCTCCGCCGCCCTGGGCGACGCCCGCCAGTCGGCCCTGGCCCTGCCGGCCGAGTTCCGCCATCTGCAGGCCCACTACCCCATCGTCTTCCAGCTGGTGGAGGGTGATGCCGCCAATGCCGGTTTTCAGCCTGTGGTCCTGCTCGGCCTCGAGGAAGACCAGAACCTCTACCTGACCGCCACCGGCTGGGATGCGCCCATCCTGCCCATGGCCCTGCAGCGCGATCCCTTCATGATCGGCCGCGCTCCTGACGACACGCTGCAGCTGCACATCGACATGGACAGCCCGCGCATCGTGCGTCCCGARGAGGGCGAGGTCGGCACCGCCCTCTTCATGCCCCATGGCGGCTTCAGCGACCACCTCGACCATGTCGTTCAGCTGATGGAGCATCTGCACGCCCAGGCCCAGCACCTGCCGGCCTTCATCGAGGCGCTGACCCGCCACCAGCTGCTGGAGCCCTTCGTCATCGACATCGAGAGGCCGGGCGACGAACCGGGTCGACTGACGGGCCTCTTCACCATCCACGAG
Source organism: Roseateles sp. P2_H4 (assembly GCF_056403315.1). Lineage (NCBI taxonomy): Bacteria > Pseudomonadati > Pseudomonadota > Betaproteobacteria > Burkholderiales > Sphaerotilaceae > Roseateles > Roseateles sp. P2_H4. The sequence goes on from NZ_JBFUFR010000053.1 coordinate 19,321, forward strand.
GAGCGCCTGGCCGCCCTGCCCGGCGCCGCTCTGGAGGCCCTGGCGCGCGAAGGCCATCTGCTGCCCATCCATATGCAGATCGCCTCGTTGCAGCAGCTGCAAGGCCTCGTCGAGCGACAAAGCAAACTCTAGATCCCATGCGAGCAGTACCCGCCTGGACCGGGCCGTTCGACCCGGACAACCTGCCCGCCGAGCTGCTGGCCGGCGACCGGCCCTATGTGGTGCGTGGCGGCTTCGCTCACTGGCCGGTGGTGCAGGCGGCACGCCAGTCCGACGAGGCCCTGGCCCGCTATCTGATGGGCCTGTACAACGGCGTGCGCATCGGCCTCTTCCAGTTGGCGCCCGAAGCCCGCGGCCGGGTCTTCTATGCCGACGAGACGCTGACCGGCTTCAATTTCAGCCGCTACGCCGCCACGCTGGACCAGGTGCTGACCGGCCTGCTCGGCGTGCGCGCCACGCCCGAGCCGCCAGCCCTCTACGTCGGCTCCACGACGGTGGACGCCGTGCTGCCCGGCTTCCTGGACGCCAACGTCATGGGCCTGGGCGCGCGTGACGCCCTGGTCAGCCTGTGGCTGGGCAACCGCACCCGCATCGCCGCCCACTACGACCTGCCGGACAACTTCGCCGTCGTCGCCGCGGGCCGGCGCCGCTTCACCGTCTTCCCGCCCGAGCAGATCGCCAACCTCTACATGGGCCCGCTGGACCCGACGCCCGCCGGCCAGCCCGTCAGCCTGGTCGACTTCGAGAAGCCCGACCTCGAGCGCTTCCCGCGTTTCGCCCGCGCGCTGGACGCCGGCGAGACGGCCGAGCTCGAACCCGGCGACGCCATCTTCATCCCCAGCATGTGGTTCCACCACATCGAGGGGCTGGCGCCGGTCAACCTCCTCATCAACGCCTGGTGGCGCCAGACGCCCGACTACGTCGACTCGCCGCTGTCCACCCTGCACCTGGCGCTGATGACGCTGCGCGACCTGCCCGAGAAGGAGCGTCGCATCTGGCAGCGCCACTTCCAGCATTTCGTCTTCGACGCCGACGCCAACACCTGGGCCCACATCCCCGAGGCCGCCCGCGGCCTGCTCGGCCCCATCGACGACACCGTCTCGCGCAAGGCCCGCGCGCAACTCCTGACCCAACTCAAACGATGAACACTTCCAACAAGCCTCCGCGCCGCGTCGTCATCGCCGGTGGCGGCACTGCCGGCTGGATGATGGCCGCCCTGATGGGCAAGCTGCTCGGCAAGCAGCTCGACATCAAGCTCGTCGAGTCCGAGGAGATCGGCACCGTCGGCGTCGGCGAAGCCACCATTCCCGCGCTGCACACGTATCACAACCTGCTCGGCATCAACGAGGCCGAGTTCATGGCCGCGACGAATGCGACCTTCAAGCTCGGCATCAAGTTCGAGGGTTGGAAGGACATCGGCCAGGACTACTTCCACTCCTTCGGCACCACCGGCAACGACCACTGGAGCGCTGGCTTCCAGCACTTCTGGCTCAAGGGCCAGGCCGCCGGCATCGCCAGGGACTACACCGACTACAACCCCGAGACGGTCGCCGCCTACGCCGACCGCTTCGCCCATGTACCGCGCAACGGCCTGAACTACGCCTACCACCTGGACGCCGGCCGCTATGCCAAATACCTGCGCGTGATCAGCGAGGCCAACGGCGTCAAGCGCATCGAAGGCAAGATCGCCGCGGTGCTGATGGACGGCCCCGAGGGCCGCGATGGCGACATCACCGCCTTGCAGATGCAGGACGGCACGCGCATCGACGGCGACCTCTTCATCGACTGCACGGGCTTCCGCGCCATGCTGATCGGCGAGGCCCTGGGCGTCGGCTACGAAGACTGGTCCTACTGGCTGCCCTGCGACCGCGCAGTCGCCGCGCAGACCGCCTCGGTCCGCGAGGCCTGGCCCTACACCCGCTCCATCTGCCACCCCTTCGGCTGGCAGTGGCGCATCCCGCTGCAGCACCGTGTTGGCAACGGCCTCGTCTACAGCAGCAAGGAGATGAGCGACGCGGATGCGCCCGAGGTGCTGAAGAAGAACGTCGAGGGCGAGCTGCTGATCCAGCCGCGCGTGCTGAAGTTCCTGCCCGGCCAGCGCCACAAGGTCTGGGAGCGCAACTGCATCGCCGTCGGCCTGGCCAGCGGCTTCATCGAGCCGCTGGAATCCACCAGCATCCACCTCATCCAGCGCTCGGCCATCCGGCTGATGCAGCTCTTCCCGACCCAGGGCATCAACCCGGCCGACGTGGCCGAGTTCAACCTGCAGTGCGAGCGCGAGCTGGCCCACATCCGCGACTTCATCATCCTGCACTACACCGTGACCAACCGGACCGACTCCGCGCTGTGGAACCACGTGCGCACCATGGACCTGCCCGCCACGCTCAAGCACCGCATCGAGCTCTTCACCGAAAGCGCCCGCGTCTTCCGCGCCAGCGATGAGCTGTTCGCCGAGAACTCCTGGATCCAGGTCATGATGGGCCAGGGCATCACGCCGCAGAGCTACCACCCGGTCGCCGACCTGATGGGCCCGGCCGAGCTGAACCAGTTCCTCGGTGACATCCAGCTCAAGGTCTCGCGCATCGTGGCCGGCCTGCCCAGCCACCAAGCCTATATCGAACAGTTGTGCGCGCCCTACCGCAACGCCTCGACGGCGCAACTGGCGGCCACGCCGCTGCGGGCTTGAGGGCTGGTGCGGCTTGGGGGGCAGGCTGGCTTTTGCCGCAACGCTTGCGCTCGTCGAGCTTTGGGCATGTCGATTTCGATGGGCACAAGCGCTGTGTCCGCGTACATGAGTGCTGCAGAAGGTGGCGCTCGACCGCGGATGTTTCGCGTGAGCACTGGGAGGCGCAGACATACGCACCTTGTGCATGATGGTGACCGAATGGAACGGTCCTGCCCGCATGGCACGCCGGCATCGAATGTCGCGCGAAGGAGGCAGTGGCCCCGCCGATGAAGCGAGAACGTGAAGTGCCGAGGACCATCATCGGCAACCAGAAGCTGTTGTCGGGTGAACGAACTTAGGCGCCAGGCCTCGGAAATCAGGCGCGGTGCAGCTGCGAGTAACGCAAAAAATGTGTAGTCAGTGAGCAGGCCAACCCACCAATACGGTCGTGTTGAGTCGGCCAGTGCAAGACCGAGCGTGGTGAGCAGTGACGGAGCCGGAAACACGGGCGACACAAAGCGCCGGCGACGGAGCGAACTCAGCAAGCAGAGCCAGTTGCAGACGGAGAAAAAGGCTCCGACACCAATGAGGACCGCGGCGACGAAATTCATGCGCTAAGCAAGCAAGGACTGCCGTGGACGTAGATGGATTGGCAACGATTCTTGCCCAAAGTATGAGCAACCCACAACGCGGCATCTCGGCGAGAACTACTCCTTACCGGTATGGAACCCCCTCTCTCCGAGAAGGTCGCAAGGCAGAGGCCGATGCCCGCCGGTGAGGCGGCAACTCGTCGATACCGCTGGCCCGTTGCGTCGGAAACCGCTGCAGGATGTCCTTCAAGTAGGCATGCGGGTCATGCCCGTTCAACTTGGCCGACTGGATCAGGCTCATGATGGCCGCGGCGCGCTGTCCCGCCAATAGCGTCCCAGCGAATAGCCAGTTCTTGCGGCCCGTGGCCCACGGACGGATTTGCTGCTCGTCATGGTTGTTGTCGATCGGGAGCGCCGGGTCATCCAGGTAGTGCGTGAGCGCCGCCCAGCGATTGAGGCTGCATTCGACGGCCTTGGCCGTAGCGGTGCCGTCCATGATCTCGCCGCGCTGCGCAAGGAGCCAGTCATGCAGCGCCTGGGCGATTGGCGCTGCGCGTGTTCGTCGTTCGTGCAGCGGCTGCGGTGGGCTGAGCAACTTCACCTCTCGCTCGATCCCGTAGAACTGGCCGATGAGGTCGATGGCCGCCGCGGCGACGGTGCTCTTGTGGCCTTGTGCAGCTCGATGAACTTGCGCCGGGCATGGGCCTTATACCGAGCACCACATAAGGCGCACGCCCGGCGCAAGTTCCATGAGCTCTCGGCCAACCATGGCAGTCAGGTCGGCGAGCAGGTGTCGAAGTTCTTCAGCCAGCTTTACGAGGTGGAGCGAGCAGCGGTCAACGCCGACAGCCAAGCCAGGCTTGAAGCCCGCCGAGCAGGCCGGCCGCTGGCCGATGCACTGAGCCTGAGCCGGCCAAGCGGCTGATTGGGTTTGTGCATCACCAGAAGACGCTGGACCTGACCACGGCGGCAGCAGCGAAGAGGGCCTCGTTAGAGGCTCGAACTGAAGCCGGCCAAAGCGCTGGGCTTGGTGAACTCAGCCCAGCCTACCGGGCTGTTCGAGGACATGGAGCGCGGCACCAATGAACCGATGCCTCAACCTCATAAAGAAGTAGCAGTCAACGATCACGGTCATTATTTCTGACGGCCAGAGAAAGGGTAAACCCCTTTCAGAGAGATGTATGTAAACACGAAACTTCCTACCGGTAGTAGAAATGCTATTACAAGAGCAGATTCCAAGGTGGGAAACCGTTGTTCGCTGACTAGTGCACCGAGCCAGATTAGTAATGTAAGCCAGCCAAGAGCGCCAAACACTCCACACGTTACTCGTTGCCAATCGGGAACCGGTGCGGGCTGAGTCATGCGATTCTCCTTACTGTTGTCGCATACCAGTTTTTCCTGCGCATGTGATGGCACATCCGGTACTCGTTCCAAGACCCCAAGCTGCCGATACGCCGCCGACCGCTCCACATGCCGCTGCCGTTGCCGTTCCTTGTGCGGCTGCGGCTCCGGCAACCCCAACAGCACCAAATAGCGGCGTGGTGTACCATGGATTTAACTCGCTGACGCAACTATCCATGCACGCGGAAAAAGATGGTGCATCTGGATACATTGGGACTAAGGGGGCAGAGGAAACTGATTCAGCCTTGCTTAAGGGCAACAGTGTTTGAGGATCCACTTTGGCAAAGTCGGTCTGGGGTGCACGAGTAGGTCCTGTCCAGACCGGCTGCCCCGTGACAGGGTTTATTCTTGCAAGACCTAGTGGGTCAATACGTCGAATGGGATTTCCGCCGACATACGCATAGGTATTAATGCCCCCAGCCAATCCTATCGGGTCACTTTGAAGATACCTCCCAATCTGAGCATCGTAGTACCTATTCCAGTTGTACCAAAGTCCACTCTCCACATCCTTATACTGGCCGGGAAAGCCGACATTCATTCCTCCGACACTGTCGACGACGACAGCGCGATCAAACGCTGAATTGTTTGCGCGCCAGACCACTGCCGCGCTGCCGTTGGTGAGCACTTCCGGCCGCCCCAGATGATCGTTGTGGCTGGCATAGAACTGTCCTCCTCTGACCATCCCCAGCAGTTGCCCTTGCACCCACACGTAGCTCGTGGTCTGCGGCCCGAGCTCTGCCAGCAATTCCCCACTGGGGCCGTAGACATAGCGCGTGGTGCCCAGCGCCGTGATTTTCTGCACGCGCTGGTTCAGCGCGTTGTTCAGATATTGCCCAACGGTGCTGCCGTTTACAGTGACGCTGCTCACCCGGTTGAAAGCGTCATAGCCGTACACCCGGCTGCCATCCCAGCGCGTTTCGCTGGAGAGGTTGCCCAGTGGGTCGTAGACGAGGTTACGCCAGTAGGTGCCCGAGACGTTTGCAAGCTGATTGCTCGTGGAGGCGAGCGTATAGCTCGCGCTGCTGCCAGCACGCAGATGGCTGGTGCGGTTGTCTGCGGCATCGACGCCAAAGCTTTGGTCGTCACCGGACTTGGTGACGTTTTTCAGTCGCTGGTCGGCGTCATACAAAAAACCGCTGCTTTGACTGCCGTAGGCGTTATCGAGGAGGGTGGTCAGGTTGCTCGCGCCATCGTAGCTTTGACTTAAATTGTGGACACCAGGGCTTTGCAATTGCTGCACGCGGCCCTCAGTGTCCAGCGTGACCATGCGCGGCAGGCCATTTCCAAATTGCCATGCGTATAGAGCGTCAGTCGCCGGCTGGTAAAGGAAATTGCTGGCGACGGTGCTCAACGTACCAGTGTGGTTGCTGCTCACCGTTGCGAGCCGACCGTATGCGTCATAGCCATAGCTCAAGCTCAACCCGCTGGGATAGGTCATCCCGGTCAGCCGGCCGGCGCCGTCGTAGCTGTAGCTGGTGCTGTAGGTCTGACCCGCGATCACGGTCGTCTGGCTCGCCAATCGGCCGTCAGGCTTGTAGGCAAGGGTGGTTTGGCCTGAGGCGTCGGTGAAGCGGGTCAGGTGGCCTTTGCCATTCGTGCCTTCGTCATAGAAGCGGGCTTCCGTCACCCCGCCCGCGCTGCGGCCGGTCGGGCGGTTGGCGGCATCCCAGCTGTAGGTGATGACTTGACCGTTGTTTCGGGTTTCCGTCGCGAGTCGGCCGGCAGAATCGTAGGCGTATGTCGTCGAGCCCGTGTCAGGGCTTGAGCGCGTGAGCGTCTGACCAAGGCCGTTGTATGTGTACTGGGTTGCAAGACCGCGCGGATCGGTCACGGTCTGGAGCTGACCCGCCGGGTTGTAGCCGTAACCGATGGCGCCGCTGTCGCGGCGTGTGATCTGAGTCACCCTATTCGCAGCATCGTAGTTATAACTGGTCGTATATCCCAGACCGTCGACTACGGTCTTGACGTTGCTGTTCTTGTCGTAGCTGTAACTTGCTCGAATGCTGATGCCGTCACTGTAGAGGTCTGTCAGGGGACGCCCCAAGGAATCGACCTTCTGGGTCGAGGCGAACTGGCCGGCAGAATTGGCAACCGGAGCGCCACCACTCGAGGAGGGCGTCTCCCGACTGGACGTTGAAGCCTGACTGTTGCCTGGCACGTCAACGGCTATATGGACGAACTGGTTCTGCGTGTTACCCACGTCCGAAAGCCGCATTGAATCGGTGTAACGCAGCCGGCTGACAGCGCCATCGGGATAGGTGATGTCGGTGACAAGGCGGTCGGCGTTATAAGCGAACGTGGTCGTGCGAGCCACGCCATCGATCGTTGACGTACTACTGATCAAATTGCTTTTGGCGTCATAGACAAGAGTCGTCGCAACGCCATTGGCGTCCACAACACGACCAGGGAATCCGCGGCCGTTGTAATTCGAGAAGGTCGTTTGGTTGCCAACGGCGTCGGTGAGGGATGAAAGATTTCCCGCGGCATCAAAAGCATAGGTTGTCACCGCTGAGCCGCTTGGCAGTGTTCGGGTGACGGTCATGGTGGCCGGGATGCCTGAGCCATTGAAGGTGTACCCATAGGCCAGGCTACGAGTACCTCCGCTGATCAAGTCCGTATAAGTCTCAGTTTGGACCATGTTGGTGGCATAGCCCGTCGTGAAATATGCGTATACGACCTTGTTCGTAGCCGTCCCGTTGGCATCCTTAACGACGGTGTTATCCAATAAATCGCCGTTCCACGTATTGACCGTCGTCCGTGCAGAAGATGTGCCCGCCGCAGTGGTTAATTGCAAAAGCTTGCCCGCTGCGTCAAAGCTATAGTCATTTTTGTTGCCGTTCCAGTCCAGGGTGTAGTCGGTCCAGCCATTGGCGTCGTATACCGTACTTGCTGCCGCCGCCGGACAGCTGGCTGTTGGAGTGCGGGAGACCGACGAAAGTTTCAACGCGCCCTGTAAAGACACAAAGTTGTACGTGGTGGTCTGCCCTTTGGCGTCGGTCAATGTCGTGGTATTCGTGCCATACGTGAACTTGTCGTCAACCTCGCCACCCGTCAGTTTGCTTTCTTGAACCTTCTTATTGGCGTAATAGCTATAGGTGCTATAGCGCACTCCATTAATCGCAATGCCGGTCAGTAAAGTCGGATCAATCCCCGTCGCCTCGTAGAAATATGTCCTAACATCAGAAACTCCACCGACGCTTGGCGCGGTCACGGAGCTCAGCATATTCTGAGCGTTGTAGCCGTAGGTCCACGTATTACTGTCTTGGTCCTTCGCCTGAGAAACCAAGCCAAGAGCGTTATAGGTAAAGTCGACAAAATGACCAGCCGAGTTCGATACTCTACTAGGCAAGGTCGGATCGGGGCCGGCGTAGGTGTACGATACCAGTTGAGAGGAGCCGCGCGTCAAAATGGTTTTGATCGTGCGATTGGTCGCGTACGTATACGTTACGTCATCCAATACGATTTTGTACGTCGAATTGCTTGGAATGACATAAAGGGTGCCGGTCGACGAGGCGCCGCTGACCTGATATTGCAAGAACGTCGAAGTAGGGACAAAGGTGTAGGTGCTGCCGTCAGGCTTCGTAAATACGATTGTCGATGGAAAGCACTTGCCCGGATAGTCAGTATTGGTGAGACAGCCTGCAATGCTCAGTGGACGATAATCGTATGATGAAAGCCACTTTGATCCGAATGCACCGTAACCGGCATAGAAACTTTTGTACGTGCGCTCAAGCCCAAGTCCAAAATCCCCCGCGGCAATGATGTCTTGCTCAACCTTGAATTTTTCCCCGGTCGCGATGATTACAGGGTTTTTCGTGGTGGTCTTTGGGCACGGGTCGTCCTTCTTGGTGTCCGAGTTTTGATTGGCTTCTGGAACTTCCTTGTTGGTCTTAGTGGGCGCGCCCGCACTGGCGCCACCTTGAAGGAAGGTTCCGTTCGAATTGCGAAAAAACTGCGAGGCCACGCTGCTGTATTTGATATCGCCAATCGAATGGCCGGTGATCTCGACGCRGTTGGGCCAAACACATCTCGGCAGCGTGTAAGTTCCTAGGAGGTCTTCTCTGGTGGCAGCTGCGTTGATCGAAGCGGTGGCAAATCCAACCGCCAGTACAAACCGCGCGACTGGGCGCAAGTCAACATGCCGGCATTTGAAAACGACTTCGGCTTTCATAGAATTACCTCCCGAAATTGGAATTGCTCAAATTGAGATGAACAGCTGCATAGGCTTGATGCGGAAATGCCGTAACAATACTTGTTGATGCGCTTAGGCTCGGTTCACAAGCCTTGCGGGGACGGCGAAATGTTGGTCATCATGCTCAGGTGCTGCGTTTTACCAAAAGCGAATCGCCATTCCCACCCAGCAAACTTGCTAGGTCGGGTTTCTGCTAGCCGAGCCAATATGCGTCGCCCAGGTGCAATCTGCGCGTCGCGCGGGGCGACGCGTCATAAATCACCCTTCATATTGCCAACGACGCCCTCAATATGCTTATGTCCTGATGCAGAGCCTACGAAGCGCGAGGGCGCGGCATGCGCGATCCACCTCACAAGGCATTGGTATAGACGGACAGTAGCCTGCGTGCATCGAGTTGCATCAATAATGCTGAGCGTCTTCGGACGGCTGGGCGCGCGAGACCGTGTTAGCGTTGGTTTGTCCGACACCTGCGCGTCGCGCCGCGGCTGAGCCACGAAGTGCAAACACGGGCCGGTGTGAATTCCACTGCCGCGCCGCCACATCTCCCCACAAGCACCAAGGCCTCGCGGCCCGCACGACAATCCCGCACACCATGAAGCTCAACCACACGATCCAAGCCCGCCTCAACACCTGAGCGCCCTTCGACCGTGTTCGGAAGGCGCCGCGCCTTCCGGTTCAAGCAAACCCCGGCAGGCAGTCCCTCCCGGGGTTTCGTTTTTTCCAGAGTTCAAATCATGCGCATGCGCACCTTCGACAAGCTGATCGCCACGATTCCCGAGCGCCGGAGCGCGGCCGAGTCCTGCTCGTCGCTCGTGCGCTTCGGCGTCCTGCCTCTGCGCTAGCCCCGTGGTTCCCCCATCGGGCTGGCAAACCCACCCGAATCAGGAACCACCATGAACTCGAACAATTTCCGCAAGCTGCGCAACATCGGCGTCATCGCCCACGTCGACGCCGGCAAGACCACGACCACCGAACGCATCCTGTTCTACACGGGCGAAAACCATCGCATCGGCGACGTCAACGACGGCAACACCGCGATGGACTTCGACCCCCAGGAACGCGCACGCGGCATCACCATCCACAGCGCGGCCACGACCGTGCACTGGCAGGGCACGCAGATCAACCTGATCGACACGCCCGGGCACATCGACTTCAACATCGAGGTCAAGCGCTCGCTGCGCGTGCTCGACGGTGCCGTCGTCGTCTTCGACGGCGTGGCCGGCGTCGAACCGCAGACCGAGACCAACTGGCGCCTCGCGGACGAGTACCGCGTGCCCCGCATCGCCTTCGTCAACAAGCTGGACCGCACCGGTGCGGATTTCTCTCGCGTCGTCGCCATGATGCGAGAGCGCCTCGGTGCGCGCGTGCTGCCGCTGCAGCTGCCCATTGGCGCCGAAGCCGAGTTCCGTGGCGTGGTGGACCTGCTCGACATGCAAGCCCTGGTCTGGGACCGCGACGATGCGTCGGCGCCGCCGCGCGTGACCGAGATTCCCCCTGAGCTGCTCGCTGCCGCCCAGGCCGCTCGTGCACGCCTGGTCGAAGCCGTCGTCGAACGCGACGATGCGCTGCTGGACGCCTGGCTGCGCGGCGAGAGCCCGTCCGTCGACGCCCTGCGTGCCGGCCTGCGTGCCGCGACCAGCGCCAACGAACTCGTGCCCGTGCTGGCCGGCTCGGCCTTCCGCAACCGCGGCGTCGAGCCGTTGTTGGATGCCGTCGTCTCGTATCTGCCGCGCCCCGGTGAAGCCCCCGGCGCGGCGGACACGGGCGGCCCGCTGTCGGCCCTCGCCTTCAAGCTGACCGCCGACGACCACGGCGCGATGGTGTTCGTGCGCGTCTACAGCGGCTCGCTCAAGCGTGGCGACACGGTCTTCAACGCCAGCACCGGCAAGGCCGAACGCGTGTCACGCCTGTACGAGATCCACGCGGACCGCCGCGTCGAACGCGACGAGCTCGTCGCGGGCGACATCGCGGGCGTCGTCGGCCTGAGGGACGTGCTGACCGGCCACACGCTGGCGTCGGCCAAGGACGCGCCGGTGCTGGAAAGCATCGCCGTGCCCGAAGCCGTCATCGACGTCGCCATCGAAGCGCGCAGCCAGGAAGGCACTGCAGCCCTCGCCAAGGGCCTGGGCGTGCTCGTCCGCGAGGACCCGTCCTTGCGCCTGCGCCAGGACGCCGACTCGGGCCAGACGCTGCTGTCCGGCATGGGCGAGCTGCAGCTGGAAGTGGCGGTGGAGAAGCTACGCTCGCGCTTCGGCGTGGAGGTGCAGGTGGGCCAGCCCCAGGTCGCCTACCGCGAGACCATCGCGGCAGCGGCCGAGGTGCACCATCTGCACCGCAAGCAAAGCGGCGGCCCCGGCCAGTTCGCTGAGCTGACGCTGCGTGTGGCGCCCTTGCCGCGCGGCACGGGCATCCGCTTCGAGAACACGGTGGTGGGCGGCGCGATCCCGCGCGAGTTCATCCCGGCGGTCGAGGCGGGCATCCGTCGTGCGGCCACGGCCGGCCCGTTCGCGGGCCATCCGCTGGTGGACTTCGAAGCCACGCTGGTCGACGGCAGCTTCCACGTGCGCGATTCGTCGGCGCTGGCCTTCGAGCTGGCAGCGGCGACGGCGCTGCGCGAAGCGGTGATGAAGGCGGCGCCCGTGGTGCTGGAGCCGCTGATGGCCGTCGAGGTCATCACGCCGGCCGACTACCTGGGCGACGTCATCGGCGACCTGCTGCGCCGGCGTGGCCATGTGCAGGGACAGGACGCGCGCGGCAACGCGGTGGTCGTGACGGCGCATGTGCCGCTGGAGCGGATGTTTGGCTATATCGGGCATCTGCGGGCGATCAGTTCCGGTCGCGCGCACTTCACGATGCAGTTGAGCCACTACGCCGAAGTGCCGGCTCGCGCTGCAATGGCAGCTTGAGCCAAGAGGGAGGTTGCCCAGTTCCGGGCAACCTCCCTCTCTTTTGCGCGCCTGCTCAGGCGCGCTTTACGCGCGCGCGCTGGCTGCCCGCCTTGCCGATGGCCTTCCACTTGTTGCGCTGCTCGATGCGCTCCAGCGGGCTCAACTCGCCGCGCTCGGCGTCGCGCAACAGCTTCTTGTAGTTGTCGAGTCGGTCCGCATCGACGTGGCTGCGCACGACGCATCCAGGCTCGCTCTCGTGACGGCAATCGCGGAAGCGGCATTGCTGGGCGAGCGCCTGCACGTCATCGAAGGTCGCGGCCAGCGTCCCGGCATCCGCATCGGGCCGGAAGGTGCGCAGGCCGGGTGTGTCGATGATGCAGCCGCCATGCGGGCAGCAATGCATGGAGCGCGCCGTCGTCGTGTGGCGGCCGCGGCCATCGCTGCTGCGTACCGAGCCGGTCAACTGCCCCGCACCGGCCAAGGTGTTGATGAGCGTCGACTTGCCGGCGCCCGAAGAACCGAGCAGCACCAGCGTCTGGCCCGCATGCAGCCAGGGGCCGATGTCGGTGCAGGCCTGGCGGGACAGCGCGTTGACCGGCAGCACGGGCACCGTTGCGGGCAGGCGGGCATACATCTCGGCGATGCGCTCCTTCGCGTTCGGCGCGATGTCGAGCTTGGTCAGCACGACCACCGGCGCCACCTCGCAGGCCCGCACCATCGCGATATAGCGCTCCATGCGGCGCGCGTTGAAGTCCGCGTCCATCCCCATCACCAACAGTGCCGCATCCACGTTGCTCGCGAGCGGCTGGCGACGTCCGTCATTGGCGCGGCGGGCGATCTGGGTGATGGGCTCGACCCGGTCGACGATCCAGGCTTGGTCGTGTGTGTCGAGTTGCAGGCTGACCCAGTCGCCGACGGTCAGTTGCTGGCCTTGGGCCTGCAGCAGCTGCACCAGCCTCGGCCGCACACGCGCCAGCTGCTCGGCGCGGCCGTCATGCAGCGTGAAGCAGTCGCGCTGCGCCTCGGTCACGCGCGCCAGCCGCGTGCCCGGTTCAGATCCGGCGAGTTGCAGTGCGCGGCTGGCGACGGCGTGCGTAAGCCCGAGAGCGCGCAGCGTCTCAAATTCGATTTCGATCATGGGAATCCATTGAAACTTGGCTTCGTCCGCGCGTACGCGGACCCATCCCTCGCGCGGTGACGCGCGAGGGTCTAGCAGGGGGGAAAGCCGGCCGCGGCTGACGCGGCGATCAATGGACCCGCGGGGAACGCAGGGTCTAGCGCAAGTTCAGTGGTGCTTGGCGCTCAGGCAGCCGACACGAAGGGGGCGACACGATCTGCTTGTTCCATGGCCATCTCCTTTGGGGCTGTGTTGATGAGGCGCGAAGTCTGCCAGCGGCCTGCCATGCGCGTCAATCTGGAACTTCACGCCGATCTCCGGCGCCGTGACAAGGCCAGCAGCCCCAGCCCTGCGACCAGCAGGCCGGCCTGGGCGGGCTCCGGCACAGCGGCAGTGGCCGCCGCCACCTCCGCCGTCCAGTAGCTCGGCAGATGCAGATAGGGATTGCCGCTCGCCATCGTGCCGTCGGTGACGTAGATGGCGCCCAGACCGTACTGCCTGGCCAGACCCATCACCTGCTGCATCTGCGCCACGGTGCCCACGCTGTGGACGATGGCGCCGGTCGACGCCGCATTCGTCAGCCCGCTCAGGAAGGAGCCGTTGATGAAGTCGTTGTACGAGCCCTCGAAGCTCATCAGCGTGTTCGCCAGCGGCAGATACCCTGCGGTGGGCGTCACGCCCGGGTTGCCGACGATCTCCCAGCCCGGATGTGCGGCCTTCAGACCATTGCTGACCGCCTGATAGAAGGGCAGCGCCCCCGGCTGCGTGGCCATCTCGTCGAGGAAGACGCCGTCCACGCCGTACCAGTTCGCGTACTTCTGCGCGTCCGCCAGCACCTCGGTTGTCGAGCGCGTCGGCGGCACTTCGGGCGTGCAATGGTTGACGCCATAGCAGGTGTAGACATAGCCGATCACCTTGCCGCCAGCCGCGCGGAACTCGTTGACCGAGGACACATAGTCGCTGTTGGAGGCCAGGCCCGGTCCATTGCCCGGGTTCATGATGGCCGTGACCTGGGCGCCCTGTTGGGACGCCCAGGTGAGCTGATGCCACTCGTTCTGCGACGGCATCCAGGACGGGTAGAAATAGGCCGGCACGACGATCTCGATGGCCGACGCGAAGGGCGCGGCTGTCGCGAGGGCCAGCGTGGCCAGCAGGGTCTTCAAGTGCTTCATGTTCGTTCCTCGCCTCAGCAGCTGCCGCCGGTCTTCAGGCTCTTCAGGCACCAGCGCTCGGAGCCGCTGAGCGTCTCGTTGCCCCAGTAGGTCGGCGTGTAGTTCCAGATCGGGCCACCCCAGGGCAGGCTGGGGTTGTAGGTCATGCTGGTCGCGTAGACGTAGTTGGCCGCGCTGCCCTTGAGCGTCAAGCGCATCTCGGCCTAGGTGGCCGAGTGCACCAGCAGCCAGGTCTTCACGCCGAGGGACGCGGCCAAGCTCTGCACGCCGCCGTTGAGCCAGCTCGCCGCCGCCACATAGTCGCTGTACTTGGCCTCGTAGATGACGAGGTGCTCGCCATAGCTGGCCGCATTGACGAAGCAGCTGCTGGCGCCCGGCCAGCCGGCGTTCCACACCACCGTGCCGCCGGTGCCGGTGGCCGCCATCTTGGCGCGCACGGCGCTGAATTTGGACGGCGTGCCGCTGCACTTCTGCGCGTCGGTCAGCGCCGCGTCGTCGAAGGCGGCCTCGTCGAAGAAGAAGCCATCCACGCCGCCCAGCGTCGTCTTGTAGGCGGTCAGGTTGGCGTTGATGGCGTTGTAGCGCGCCAGCTCGTCGGCGGTGTTGTAGTTGTAGCCGGTGGCGACATAGCCCAGCACCTTGCCGCCCTGGGCACGGATGCTGGCGATGACGGCTTTCCAGTTGGTGATCTGGCTGGCGCTCAGGCCGGTGGCGCCACTGTTGGGGTTGATGACGACCTGGGTCCCGCTCGGGATCTGGCCGCCATAGGTGCTGGGCGTCTCGCCCCAGTAGGCCACCATGCCGAAGCCGGTCGGAGCGGCGCAGGCCAGCGTGGCGCCGAGGGTCAGCAGGCTCGCGGCGGCGAGCTTGAATGGGAAATTGGACATTCGTTTCTCCTGGAGAAGGTTGTTCAACGGACGGTCAGCGTCGTGCCCGCACGGAAGGCGCCCAGCGCCGCGTCCCAGGCCTGGGCCTTGGCGGTGTTGTCCGCATTGGCGGGGCGCACGCTGTAGCGCACGTCGGCACTCAGCGATGCGGCGCCGTCGGGCAGGGCGAGCAGCACGTCATAGGCGCCCGTGGGCGTTCCCGCCGGCACGGTGAAGCCCGCCGACACGGTGCTGGTGCTGTTGGGCAGCCAGCCTCTCGGGTCGACGGCCGTCAGCGCGATGCGCACGACGGCGTTCGTCGTCTTGTGCTTGAGCAGCAGCTGCAGCGCGCGCGGGTTGAAGGCGCGCGCCCAACCGCTGTTCTTCACGGTGAGGAGAAGGTCGCCCGACTGCCCGGCCGTCACAGCCGCGCTGTGCCTCAAGGTGCTCAGCTCGAAGCGGTAGCCCATGCTGCGCTTGACCTCGGCCATGCAGCCTTGCTGCTCCCAACGGACATGGAAGATGTCGCGGTAGTAGTCGTTGTTCAGATAGGTCAGGCCGAACTGCTTGCCCTCGGCCAGGATGTCCGTGCAGCTGGTGCGCGGCACCGCGCCCTCCTCGTCGGCCGGGTTGCAGGTCTCTGCGCCGAACGGCGCCACGCGTGACAGCGAGGCGGTGTAGTTGCGCTCGGTCTGGCGCGTCGCGGCGTCCTCGCTGTAGGTGCCGACGTCCGTCGCCGAGGCCATGAAGCAGTCGTTGTGCACGCCGATGCGCGAGGCCGCCGACCCGTCGCGCCAGCTCGGCACCTGAGGCGCCCACTGCATCAGATAGGGCGGATAGCGCAGCTGCAGGAAGCGGTCGGTCGGCAGCGCGTTCAGCAGCGCGTCGCGGATCTGCGTGCGCGGGCTGACCGCGGTGAGGTTGTTGGACGAGGTGTGCCATTCACCCCAGGCGCCGATGAAGCCGGCCTGCAGATAGGCGATGACGTCGGCATTGGCCGTCAGCACCGGCTTGAGCTGGTCGATGTGGCCGAGCACACGGGTCAGCGGTGCGTCCTTGACGTTCAGGTACTCGGTCTCATTGGCCGGGTAGTTGTAGAGGAAGCGCGGCACCAGCTTCAGGCCTGCACGGCGCGCGATCGCGAATCCGTTGGTGAGCTGCGTCAGCAGGCTGGCCGGCAACGCGGCGTTGGCATAAGCGTCCAGGCGCACGGGCGCGTAGACGACGCGATAGCCGGCCTGGAACTGATTATCGGCATCGGCCTGCGTCCACAGCAGCAGGTTGTCGGCCGCCCAGGTGTACATGCCGCGCTCGGGGTTGGCGATCTCGGCGGTGCTGACGGTGAAACTGGTCTCGACAGGTGCGGGGGCAGGCGTGGGAGCCGGCGTCGGCGCGGGAGTCGGTGCAGGGGTGGGTGCCGGCGTCGGCGCGGGCGTGGGCGCCGGTGTGGGAGCAGGCGTCGGGGCGGGCGTGGGCGCTGGGGTAGGCGCGGGCGTCGGGGCGTTCAGGCGCCAGGCCTGGTTGGCATTGCCGGTGTTGCAGGTCGCGACCGAAAAGCCCACCTGGGCCAACTGGGTCGGCGCGGTCAGGCAGAGGTTGTTGGCCGCCAGCTTGAGCTGGGACGTCGAACCGCCCGCCAGCGCCACCACCGAGAAGCGCTGGCCCGTCTGGCTGGGCTGGCAGGTGTTCAGCTCCACAAAGGACCCGGAGCTGGTGCCGGTGGCGGAGACGCACAGATTGGCTTGCGCGTTCTTGAGGGTGTAGATGGTGCTGCCGGTGCTGACCGGCGTGAGGCTGAAGTCCTGAGCCGCGCTGGTGTTGCAGGTCGCCAGGCGGATATCCCAGGTGTCGACCTTGGTTTCCAGGCAGGCGCCGAGAGGGTTGGACACCAGGGACGCCGCGGTCGCGGCGACGGGCCAGGCGGCGATCAGGGCGAGCGGGAAGGCGAACTTCAGCCCGGCACGAGAGCGGGGCAAGGGACAGGGACGCATGGAGTGCATCGGGTTCTCCTCATGAACGACGGGGCGCTGAACGGGAGGGGCCAGGCCGCGTCAGCGCGAACGCGGCCGGGGCACCGGCGCGACCGGTGCCATTGGCGATGAGAGAGAAGAGCGTGGCGGGCGGCTACTCGATGCGAGCCTCGCCCCAGGTCACGATGAGGGGGCCGGTGGTGTCGGCCCCGTGCTGGCGCGCGATCAGCTCGATCAGCTTCACGCCGCGCAGGTCGGCGCTGAGTTCGCGCGCCGGTTGGTTGAACTTGAGGGGTGCGGTGCTTGCGAGGCGGCGGCCATCGCCCCAGACCTCGAAGCTGACGGCGGCGGCCTTGCCGCGTGTGGAGTCGTCCACGCCGACGCGCGCAACGAAGCGCTGGGAGCCGGTGGGCACCTGGACTTGCAGCCGTGAATCGGCCATTGCGCCGACGCCATGACGGAAGGCCTGGCGCTGCACGCTCAGGGCCTGGTCATAGGGCGTCGAGTCGGCGCGCGGGCCGCCCCAGCCGGCATAGGCGGGTCGCGTGCCGCCGTTGTCGGTGGTGGACCACGACGCCAGCGCGCGATAGCCGATGGGGTCCTGCTCCAGCGCACGGATGCCGTCGCGCGCGACATAGACGTTGCCTGGGCGCTCGGAGACGTAGTAACCGCGTGGCAGCAGATGCTTGCCGGTGGCAGTGAACAGCAGCGCCTCGCGCGGCTTCAGTTCGAACTCGCGCTGGCCGGTGAACGTGCCGGCGTCGGCGCGCGCCCAGGCGTCTCGCAGCGCGATGGGCGCCGTCGCATCCATCTTCAGATGCTCGGCCGTCAGTGTGAACTTGGCGGGCGCGCCGGTGCGGTTGAACAGCAGCACCGCCTTGCCACCATTGGCCAAGGTTTTCACGAGGATCTGCCGGTCGCTGTCTGCGTAGGCGAGCACGCCCTGGTGGCCGGCCGCGTCCTGGTTGATGGCCACCACCTCGGGCGCCTTCAGGATGTCGATGACGGCGGGCGAGGCCTTCGACAGGTCGGTGCCGATCATCAGCGGCGCCGCCGCGATGGCCCACAGGCCCATGTGGGTGCGGGCTTCGTTCAGGTGGTTGCCGTCGAACTCGCCATTGCCGATCTCCAGCATGTCGGGATCGTTCCAGCGGCCTGGGCCGGCATAGAACTCGCGCGTGGCCACGGTGTCGAAGTTGTGCACCATCTGCGAAAAGCTGTTGGCGATGTCGCGGCTGGTGCGCCACATGGTGCCGGTGTCCTGCCCCCAGGAGCGGACATTGACCGTACCCCACAGGCAGACCGACAGCACATAGTCGCCGCGCGGCCTCACCTCGTGCAGCGCCTGCTTCAGGCCGGTGTAGAGCTTCTTCGTGCCCTCGACATCGGATTGGTTGATATTGCCTTCGACGATGGTCGGCTTGTACTCGCGGTACTGGCCCGAGGCCACGTGCGGCCGGTCGCGGCCATAGGACGACAGCCCGCAGCCATCCACCTTCAGGTAGTCGAAATTCCACTCGCCGAAGAACAGCGCCACATCCTGGCGCACGAAGCCCATCAGTCCCACCTCGCGCTCGGCGTGCGTGCCCTCGGGCAGGTTGGGACTGTCGGCGTCGTAGGCCTGCGAGCAGGCGTTGCGGCCGATGTCGGTGTACAGGCCCGCCTTCAGGCCCATGGCGTGGATCTTGTCGGTGAAGGGCCGCAGCGATGAGTCCTTGCCCGTGGCCGCGCTCGGGAACAGGCCCGTGCGCACCTGCAGCCGACCGTCACTCGTGCGGCGCTTCAGCCACCAGCCATCATCGATATTGATGCTGCGGTAGCCCGCGCTGGCCAGGCCCGAGTCGACGATGACCTGGGCCGAGCCCAGCACCTTCTGCTCGGTGATGTCGACGCGGAAGGCGTTCCAGCTCGACCAGCCCATGGGCGGCGTGGGCGCGCTGCCGACCGGCTGGTGCTGCCAGCGGCCGGTGGCGGCC
>NZ_JBFUFR010000054.1:0-36683 GCF_056403315.1 Roseateles sp. P2_H4
TTGCGGCTTCGCCTTCTGGAGCCACGACATCGGCGGCTTCGAAGGCAACCCGCCGCCAGCCGTCTACAAGCGCTGGATCCAGTTCGGCCTGATGTCCTCGCACAGCCGTCTGCACGGCAGCAGTTTCTATCGCGTGCCCTGGCTCGTCGACGAAGAGAGCTGCGACGTGCTGCGCGTTTTCACGCGGCTCAAGCATCAGCTCATGCCCTATCTCTACGCCAAGGCCCACGAGGCGACCGAGACGGGTGTGCCGATGATGCGCGCGATGTTGCTGGAGCATCCGCAGGACCCGGCTTGCGCCACGCTGGACCGCCAGTACCAGCTCGGCCAGTCGCTGCTCGTGGCCCCCGTGTTCACCGAGAACGGCGAGGTGGACTTCTACTTGCCCGAGGGCCAGTGGACCCATCTGCTGTCCGGCGAGAAGAAACAGGGCGGCCGCTGGCACCGCGAGACGCATGGCTTCCTGTCCATGCCGCTGTATGCCGCGCCGGGCAGCGTCATCGCCTGGGGCGCCGAGACCGAGAAGCCGGACTACGACTACGCCCGCGGCACCGTGCTGCGCGTGTTCGAGCTGGACGACGGCGCGAGCGCGGCCTTCACGGTCGTCGCAGCGGACGGCAGCGTTGCCGCGCGTGGCACGGTCAGTCGCCAGGGCGGGCAGTACACGGCCCAGGTGACCGAGGGCGCACTGCGCGACTGGTGCCTGGACGTTGACGGCAAACGCAGCCCGACGCGATCCGAAGGTGGCTCGCTCAGCTGGACGGCCTGATGCAGCCAAGGCTGGTGGATGTGCCTGCCCGGGCCTTCCACCGGCGCACTACTTGATGGAGAAACTTGTGGCTTGGCGTGGCGTTCTGTTGATGGTCTTGCTGGCAGTCGCCAGCTTCGCTCAGGCCGCCCCGCGCGAGCGCCTGTCGCTCGATCAAGGTTGGCTGTTCCACCCAGGCGAGGTCGTCACGCCACCCGTCAAGGGCCATGGGGCCTCTTACAACAGCGCCAAGGCCGGTGGCGCCACGGGGGCGGCGGCGACCGACTTCGACGACTCCGGCTGGCGCCGCCTGGACCTGCCGCACGACTGGGCGGTGGAGGGCGGTTTCGACGCCAACGAGAACATCTCCCAGGGCTACCGCAGGCGCGGCATCGCCTGGTACCGGCGCTACTTCCAGCTGCCCGCGTCCGACCGCGGTCGCCACATCGAGCTGCAGTTCGACGCCATTGCCACGCACAGCACGGTGTGGGTCAACGGCGTCGTCGTGAACCGCAACTGGTCGGGCTACAACGGCCGCAACATCGACATCACGCCCTATCTGCGCTACGGCGAGGACGTGAACAACATCGCCGTGCGTGTGGACGCCGACGCGCAGGAAGGCTGGTGGTACGAAGGCGCCGGCATCTACCGCCACAGCTGGCTGGTCAAGCGCAGCGCCGTGCACATCGCCACCGACGGCATCCATGCCAACCCGGTGAGTGCTGACGGCAAGCGCTGGTCGCTGCCGGTCGAGATCGAGGTGCAGAGCAGCGGCCGCGCGGCGCAGGATGCCGAGGTCGAAGTGAGCCTCGTCGACCCCGCCGGCAAGGAGGTTGCGCGCTCTCGCAGCAAGGTGCGCGTGCAGCCGCTGGGCATGAGCACGGCGAAGCTGCAGCTCGCCATACAGCAGCCGCAGCTGTGGACACTGAAGGATCCGCGGCTGTACCGCGTGCGCGCCCGCCTGACCGCGGGCCAGGCCTTGGACGAGGCCGAGATCCAGACCGGCTTCCGCACCCTCCGCTTCGACGCCGACCAGGGCTTCTTCCTGAACGGCCAGCACGTCAAGCTGCAAGGCGTCTGCATCCACCAGGATCACGCCGGCGTCGGCGTCGCCGTGCCCGAGGCCCTCTGGGAATTCCGGCTGCGCCGCCTGAAGGACATGGGCGTCAACGCCATCCGCTTCGCCCACAACGCGCCGGCCGCCGAGGTGCTGGACCTGGCCGACCGCATGGGCTTTCTCGTCATGGACGAGAACCGCAACTTCAACCCTTCGCCCGACTATCTGCAGCAGCTCAGCTGGCTGGTGAAACGCGACCGCAACCACCCCAGCGTCGTGCTGTGGTCGGTGTTCAACGAGGAGCCCATGCAGGGCACCGAGGTGGGTTACGAGATGGTGCGTCGCATGGTGTCTACCGTGAAGGCGCTGGACGCCACCCGCCCCGTGACGGCGGCGATGAATGGCGGCCTGTTCGCCGACATCAACGTATCGCAGGCCGTTGACGTGGTGGGCTTCAACTACCAGATCGGCGAGTACGACCGCTTCCACAAGGCCAACCCCAAACTGCCACTGACCAGCTCGGAGGACACCTCCGCCTTCATGTCGCGCGACGAGTTCAAGACCGACCAGGCCAAGCATCTGATGGCGTCGGATGACAGCGAGGCCGCCTACTGGGGCAACACGCACCGCCAGGCCTGGAAAGCAATAGCCGAGCGGCCTTTCATCGCCGGCGGCTTCGTCTGGACCGGCTTCGACTACCGCGGCGAGCCCACGCCCTTCGAGTGGCCCAGCGCGGGTTCGGTGTTCGGCGCGATGGACTTGTGCGGCTTCGCCAAGACGGCGTTCTGGCTGCATCGCGCCCAGTGGGTGAAGCTGGAGGAGCAGCCGGTCGTCAAGATCGCTCCGCACTGGAACTGGCCGGGCCAGGAGGGCAAGAAGCAGCGCGTCATGGTGCTGAGCAACGCGCCGCGCGTGCGCCTGCTGCTCAACGGTCAGACGGTCGGCGAGCGCGATGTCGATCCGTTCGAGATGGTCAGCTTCGACGTGTCTTATGCGCCCGGCAAGCTGGAGGCGGTCGCGCTGAAGGGCGGCGCCGAGATCGCGCGCGACGTCGTCGAGACCAGCGGAGCACCCGTGCGCCTGCTGCTGACGCCCGACCGCACGGCGCTGGCCGGCGACGGGCTTGACGCCATGCCCGTGACCGTCAGCGCCCTCGATGCCCAGGGGCGGCCGGTGCCGACGGCGCAGCAGCAGGTGCGCTTCGAGCTGGTCGGGCCGGCCAGCGTCATCGGCGTGGGCAATGGCGACGCGAACTCGCACGAGCCTGAGAAGGCCAGCGAGCGCAGCCTTTACAACGGGCTGGCCCAGGTCATCCTGCAAAGCCGCCGTGGCGGCAATGGCGAGATGAAGCTGCGCGCGCTGGCCGATGGCCTGCAGCCCGCCGAGATCACGCTGACCGTGCAGGCCGCGCCTGCGCCGCCAGCGGTGGCTGCAGCCGAGCCTGTGACGCAGTTGCTGTACTGGCGCATCTCGCCCGCACAGGCCCAGCGACCCGACCCCAACGTCCAGCTTGCAGACAACGACATGAACACCTGGGGCTGGGGCGAGGTGCCGATCAAGCAGGCCGCCGAGTCGCCGGCATGGCGCCTCTACCGCACCGAGCTGCGCCTGCGCGCCGACCTGAACGACGGCCGCGCCCGGCTGGTATTCCGCGAGCTGGCCGGCAAGGCGCAAATCTGGCTGGCGGGTGCGAAGCTGGGCGAGAAGACGAGCGCCGCACCGGCCGAGTTCTCTGTGCCGCTGCCCAAGGGCGCTGCGCAGCGGCAGCTGACGGTGATGATCGAGTCCGACCCCGCGCAGCCCTCGGGCCTGCGCGGCAAGGTCGTCGTGGTGAAGCCATGAGTGTCTTCAGGTCGCTGCTGTTTGCGCTGCTGCTTCTTTGCGGCCACGCGTCGGCACGGCAGGTCACCGCACTGGACGAGGGCTGGCGCTTTGCGCGTGCCGACGTGGCCGGTGCGAGCGCCGTCGATTTCGACGACACCGCCTGGACCGCAGTACGCCTGCCGCACACCTGGAATGGCATCGACGGCGAGGCCGGTGGCGCCTACTACCGCGGCCCCGGCTGGTACCGGCGCGAGCTGCCGGCATTGCCCGCGGGGCAGCGCTTCTTCCTGCAATTCGACGGCGCGGCGCTGCGGGCCGAGGTCTGGGTCAACGGCCAGCTGGCCGGCCGGCACGACGGCGGCTACGCGGCCTTTCGCATCGACATCAGCCGCTGGCTCGCGGCCGGCCGCAACCGGGTTGCCGTGCGCGTGGACAACGCGACGGCCCCGCATGTGGCGCCGCTGGGCGGCGACTTCACCGTCTTCGGCGGCCTCTACCGCGGCGTGAAGCTGCTGGCCGTGCCGGCCGCGCATTTCGACCTGCTCGATGACGGCGGGCCGGGTGTCTATGTGTCGGCCACCGATGTCAGCACAGAGCGTGCGCAACTGGCGCTGCGCGCCCGCGTGCGCAACGACGGCGGCGAGGCCCGACGGTTGGTGCTGAACCTCGGCCTGCGCGACGCCACCGGCCGCGTCGTGGCGCAAGGCCAGCAGGCAGTGCAAGCCGCGCCCGACAACACCGTCGTGGTCGAGCAGCCCTGGACCCTGCCCAGGCCCCACCTCTGGCAAGGCCCAGCCGACCCGCACCTCTACACGCTGACGGCCGAACTGCGCGACGGCGCCGACCTGCTCGACACGATCACGCTGCCGCTCGGTCTGCGCAATGTGCAGGTCGACCCGCAGCGTGGCCTGCTGCTGAACGGCAAGCCCCATGCCGTGCATGGCGTCAACCTCTTCCACAGCGGCCGCCCGGGCCACGGCCTGGCCGTCGGCGACACGCAGATCGACGAGGACTTCCGCGTCCTCGGCGACTTGGGCGTGACCGGCCTGCGCTTCGTGCACTTCCAGCACCCGCAGCGCGCCTACGACAACGCCGACCGCGCCGGCCTGCTGGTGTGGACCGAGATTCCGCTGAACGCGGCGATGGGGGAGGACGAAGCCTTCCGCGCCAACCTCGCGCAGCAACTGCGCGAGCTGGTCAAGCAGAACCAGCACCATCCGTCGGTCTTCATCTGGGGCGTGGGCAACGAGGTCTATCGCTCGGACGACGCGGTGGTGAAGCTGCTGGCCGACATGAGCCGGCTGGCGCACGAACTGGACCCGACGCGGCCCAGCAGCTATGCCCACTGCTGCGCCGCCGACGACCATGCGATGGCGCGGCAGACCGACGTCATCGGCTTCAACCGCTACTACGGTTGGTACGACGGCCAGTTCAGCGACATCGGCCCCTGGGCCGACCGCGTGCATGCCGGCCAACCCAACCGTGCGCTGGCGCTGGCCGAGTACGGCGCCGGCGCCAGCGTGCTGCACCAGCAGGACCCACCGCAGCGCCCCAAGCCCACCGACCGTTGGCATCCCGAGCAATACCAGGCGCTGTTCCATGAGGCCTACTGGCCGCAGATCGCCGCGCGGCCCTGGCTGTGGGGCAGCTTTGTCTGGGTCGGCTTCGACCTCGCCTCCGCCGGCCGCAACGAGGGCGACCGCCCCGGCATCAACGACAAGGGGCTGGTGAGCTACGACCGCCAGACCCGCAAGGACGCCTTCCTCTACTACCAGGCGCAGTGGAGCCGCCAACCGGTCGCCCACATCGCCAGCCGCCGTGCCACGCCGCGCGCCGTCGGCCGCGTCGACGTCAAGGTCTACGCCAACGGCACACGCGTCACACTCAACCTCAACGGTGCCGACCTGCCCGCGCAGGCCGTGCGCGGCGGCATCGCGATCTGGCCCGGCGTCATGCTGCAACCGGGCCGCAACCGCCTGCAGGCCCGCGCCGACAACGGCGCCACCGACACCCTCACCTGGATCGCGACGCCATGAATCGACATTTCCACCGCCTCGTCGCGGCCTGCCTGCTGGCTACCGGCCTGGCGCACGCCGATGGCATCGAGGTCAACCAGGTCGGCTTCACACCCGGCGCGGCCAAGTGGGCCGCCATCCCCGACACGGCAGCGCGTGGCTTCAGGCTCGTGCGTGCCGGCACCGACGAGGTCGTGCTGCGAGGGGCGCTGGGTGCTGGCGCGCGCTGGGCGCCGGCCGACCGCGTCGTGCGCCTGGCCGACTTCTCGGCGCTGAAGACGCCCGGCGACTACGAACTCGTCGTCGACGGCCTGCCGCGCTCGCCGCGCATCCACATCGCGGCCGATGCCTATGCCGAGCTGAGCGCCGCAGCTCTCAAGGCCTATTACTTCAACCGCGCCAGCACGCCGCTGTGGGGCGTCAACGCCGGCCGCTGGGCACGCCCCGCCGGCCATGCGGACGACCATGTGCTGGTGCACGCCTCCGCCGCCGGCCCCGGCCGGCCGKAAGGCACCGTCATCAGCGCGCCCAAGGGCTGGTACGACGCTGGTGACTACAACAAATACATCGTCAATTCCGGCATCACCGTCTACACGCTGCTGGCTGCGTGGGAGCATTACCCGGCCTTCTTCAAGGCGCAGAAGCTCAACATTCCCGAGAGTGGCGACGGTCTACCGGATGTGCTGAACGAGGCGCTGTGGAACCTCGAGTGGATGCTGGACATGCAGGACCCGGCCGACGGCGGGGTCTATCACAAGCTCACCAACAAGGGCTTCGACGGCGTCGTCATGCCGGTCGATGCGAGGGGCGAGCGCTATGTCGTGCAGAAGAGCACCGCCGCGGCGCTGGACTTCGCCGCCGTGATGGCGCAGGCCAGCCGCGTGTTCGCCGCTTTCGAGCCGCAGCGGCCGGGCTTGTCGGCCCGCATGCTGGCAGCGTCACAGCGCGCCTGGGCCTGGGCGCAGGCGCACCCCAAGGACATCTACAAGCAGCCGCCCGACATCCGCACCGGCGGCTATGGCGATGAGACCCTGGCCGACGAGTTCGCCTGGGCAGGCGCCGAACTCTGGGTCACGACGGGCGACAGGCGCTACCGGCCCGACCTTGAAAAGCTCGCCATCGGCGTACCGGGCTGGGGCGATGTGAAGGGCCTGGCATGGGTAACCCTAGGCCAGAACCGCGGGCATCTGAGTCAAAATGACAGCGTTGTCGTTCGGGCCCGTCTGATGGAACTTGCTGATGAACTCGTCGCCCAGTGGCGCGGCTCGGCCTACCGCGTGGGCATGGGCGCCAAGGACTATGTCTGGGGCAGCAACGCCGTGGTGCTGAACCAGGCGCTGATGCTGATCCAGGCCTACCGGCTGCAGCCCAGGGCCGACACGCTGGCCGCGGCCCAGGCGCTGTTCGACCATGTGCTCGGCCGCAACCCGCTGGGCCAGTCCATGGTGACGGGCTTCGGCAGCAAGCCGCCGCTGCACCCCCACCACCGGCCGTCCGAGGCCGACGGCGTCGAGCCGCCGGTGCCGGGTTTCCTCGTCGGCGGCCCCAACCCGGGCCGGCAGGACCAGAAAAGCTGTCCCGCCTACCCCTCGGCGCTGCCGGCCATGGCCTATCTCGACCACTTCTGCAGCTATGCCAGCAACGAGGTCGCCATCAACTGGAACGCGCCGCTGGTCTATGTGTCGGCGGCGTTGCAGGCATTGACGCCCAAGCCTCACTAATTCCAAGAAAAGAAAACCGGAGACCCCATGTCCTCGACCTCCCGCCACCCGCTCGTCTGGGTGCCCTCGCTCTACCTCGCCATGGGCCTGCCCAACGTCATGGTCGGTGTCGTCGCGGCCATCATCTACAAGAACCTGGGCGTGTCCAACGAGGACATCGCGCTCTACACCTCGCAGATGTACCTGCCCTGGGTGCTCAAGCCGCTGTGGGCGCCGCTGCTGGAAACCTACCGCAGCAAGCGCTTCTGGGTCATCAGCATGGAGTTCACGATGGCGGCCGCGCTGGGCCTGGTCGCGCTGTGCCTGCCGATGGAGAGCTTCTTCAAGCTCTCGCTGGCCTTCTTCTGGATCGTCGGTTTCGCCTCGGCCACGCAGGACACCTGCGCCGACGGCGTCTTCATGACCACCGTCTCCAAGACCGACCAGGCGCGCTACGCCGGCCTGCAGGGCATGTGCTGGAACATGGGCGCCGTCGTCGCCTCCGGCTTGTTCGTGTCGCTGACCGGCTATCTGCACAACCACGTCGGCATGGGCTGGGTGCAGTGCTGGATGGTGGTCGTGTCGCTGGCCGCTGCGTCGATGGCGCTGTTCGGTCTGTGGCATGTGCGCGTGCTGCCGCCGGGTGCGCCGTCGACGCTGCACGGCCAGGGCCTGGGCGGCGGCCTGCGCGCCACGCGCGACGCCTGGGTCACGCTGTTCCAGAAGCCGCAGATCTGGATGATGCTGGCCGTCATCTTCTTCTACCGCTTCGGCGAGGGCTTCATCGAGAAGTTCGGCCCGCTCTTCCTGCTCGACGCGGTGAGCGCGGGTGGCCTGGGCCTGGACAACGAGTCGCTGGGCCACATCAACGGCACGGTCGGCACGCTGACCTTCATCGCCGGCGCCTTCCTGGGCGGCTTCCTGGTGGCCAAGCGCACCTTGCCGCGCAGCTTCTTCACGCTGGCCCTGGTGCTCAACATCCCGCACCTGACCTATTTCTACCTCGCGCAGACGATGCCGACCGACACGACGACCATCGCCGTCATCGTCGCCATCGAGAAGTTCGGCTTCGGCATGGGCTCGGTCGGCCACATGCTCTACATGATGCAGCAGATCGCCCCGGGGCCCTTCCGCATGGCCCACTACGCGATGGCCACGGGCGTCATGGCGCTCACCAAATGGGGCACCGGCAGCGTCAGCGCGCTGCTGTGGAGCGCGGTGGACCATCACTATGTGGGCTTCTTCGGCTGGGTGCTGGTCTTCTCCATCCCGCCGGTGATCCTGGCGTGGCTGGCGCCCTTCCCGCATGACCATGAGGAAGCCGCCGAGTTCAGCGGTCAGGCCGCTCCGGCGGGCGGTCACTGATGCGCTGGCTGCTGGGCATGGTGTTGGCGACGGCCACGACCGCGGCCACCGCCGCTGACCCCGTCTGCGCCGCCGACGTGCTGGGCACCGCCCGCACGCTGACGCTCAAACGCGAGGCGGCCGCCTGGGGCAAGGCGCAGCATGCGGCGCTGCCGACGCTGGCGCCGCGCGAGGTGGTGCTGAGCTTCGACGACGGCCCGCGGGCCGAGTCCACGCCCCTGGTGCTGAAGGCGCTGGCCGACCAGTGCGTGAAGGCCAGCTTCTTCATGAACGGCGAGCCCTTGCAACAGCATGCCGCCCTGGCCCGCCAGGTGCGCGACGCCGGCCACACGGTGGGCATGCATGGCTACCGGCACGAGCACTTCTCGCAACTGCCGCCGGCAGCGCAGACGGCCGACCTCGATGCGATGGTGGCCACCTACCGCGCCGCGCTGGGCGCCGAGCCCGCTGCCTGGCGCTTCCCCTTCCTGGAAGAAACGCCCACGCTGATGACGGCCCTGGGCGAGCGCCGCATCACCGTCATGTCCATCGATGCCGGCGCCGAGGACTGGCTGCCCGACCAGACGCCGCAGATGCTGGCCGACAAGCTGCTGGGCCAGCTCAGCAAGAGCGGCGGCGGCATCGTGCTGCTGCACGACGCCCAGGATCAGACGGCGCGGGCCTTGCCATTCCTGCTGCAGGCATTGAAGGCTCAGGGTTACCGCGTCGTGCACCTGCGCTGGAGCGATGCAGCGCGCTGAACTGCCCGACAAAGGAATGCCCGTGCGATATCTGCTGGCCCGACTGCTGCTTGCGCTCGCCATTGCGGCCCCTGTGTCGGCCCGTGCTGCTGACTTCGCCGCCGTGCCCGGCCCCTACGCCGTTGGCAGCACCCATATGCAGGTGTCGGCCGGCGCCGCCGGCGATCGGCCGCTGGTGGACTATCTCAACGGCAAGACCGACGGCGCGCGCAGCCTGTATGTCGATGAACTCATCAGCCAGCGCGATGCGGCCCTGCTGCTGAAGCTGACCGTGCCGGCCGACTACCCGGGCGCGGGCGCGCTGGCCGGCCAGCAACTGCCGCTGTTGCTCTACGTCCTCTACCCGACCCGGGCCGACAACGTCCGGCCGAACTACGTCTTCCCCTACAAGGACACCGGCGACAACGTTTTCCCGCACATGCAGGCGCCGGGCGAACGGCCCGTCTTCGCGGACGCCGCCACCCGATACCCGCTCATCATCTACTCCGGCGGTTACAACACCCACGGCCTCTGGCATCTCGCCCACCTCAAGCAGCTGGCCTCGCACGGCTACATCGTGGTCGACATCTTTCATGGCGACGGTCGCGCCCGCGGCTATGACGAATCGGTGGCCTTGCGGCGCCTGGCCTTCACGGCGGCCCTCGACCATGTGCTGGCCCACCCGGACTTCGCAGGCGCCGTCGACACGGCCCGCATCGGCGCGTCGGGCGCCAGCGCCGGCGGGCAGACGGTGCTCGCCATGCTTGGCGGCGTCGACCCGGAGAAGCCCGGGCGATCCTTTCGCGATGCCCGCCTCAAGGCCGGCTTCGGCCTCGTCCCCTTCATGGGCGCGAGCTTCGGCATCTGGCCCTTCCAGGTGAATGCCTGGCACTTCGGCCGCGACTTCAGCGGCCTGGCGCAGGTCAAGCAGCCCTTCTTCGCCGTCTACGCCGACAAGGACTCCTCCGTTTCGCCCGATGCCGTGAAGGCTGGCGTGCGCCGCCTCGGCGGTCCCGCCTGGGCCGTCGAGATGCCGGGGGAGGGTCATCTGCTCAGTGCCCCCGCCGAGCGCGAGGCCACGGCCTGGGAGCTGCTCTTCTTCGACGCCTTCCTGCGCGGCAACGTGGCCGCGCGAGCCCAACTGGCTGCCGCCAAGCCGCTGGCCAACGGCCGCGGCCAGATGAACTTCGCCGGCAGCACGCGCTGATCCTGTCGAGCGGCAGGCGGCGCCGGGCCGCCCGCCGGATACCACCTCGAACCCCAGGGTTTGTCCTGCGCCCGGTGCCGCATCCAATTGCTTGACGTTTGAACTATTGATTTCTAAAGTGGTGCGATGCGCATCACCTGTATCGGCGGCGGACCCGCCGGCCTCTACTTCGCCCTGTTGATGAAGAAGGCCGACCCGGCACACGAAGTGCGTGTGCTGGAGCGCAACCGCCCCGGTGACACCTTTGGCTGGGGCGTGGTGCTGTCCGACCAGACGGTGGATGCGCTGCGCGAGGCCGACCCCGAGACCGCCGAGCAGATCAGCGAGGCCTTCAACCACTGGGACGACATCGCCGTCCACTTCCGCGGCCGCAGCATGGTCTCCAGCGGCCATGGCTTCTGCGGCATCGGCCGCAAGAAGCTGCTCAACCTGCTGCAGGCGCGCTGTGAGGCGCTGGGTGTGGAACTGGTTTACGAGACCGACGTCGCCGACGATGCGGACATCGACGCCGACCTCATCATTGCCGCCGACGGCCTGAACAGCCGCATCCGCCAGAAATACGCCGCTACCTACCAGCCCGACGTCGACCTGCGCGCCTGCCGCTTCGTGTGGTTGGGCACGACCAAGCTCTTCGACGCCTTCACCTTCGACTTCCAGCAGACCGAGTGGGGCTGGTTCCAGGCCCACGCCTACCGCTTCGACGCCACGCACTCGACCTTCATCGTCGAGGCGCCGGAAAGCGTCTGGCGCGCCGCCGGTATCGAGGACATGAGCAAGGAGGAGGGCATCGCCTTCTGCGAGAAGCTCTTTGCCAAGGTGCTGGACGGACACCCGCTGATCTCCAACGCCAGCCACCTGCGCGGCTCGGCGTCGTGGATACGCTTCCCGCGCGTCGTCTGCAAGACCTGGGTGCATCGCAATGACCGCGGCACGCCTGTCGTGCTGATGGGCGACGCGGCCCACACGGCCCACTTCTCCATCGGCTCGGGCACCAAGCTCGCGCTGGAAGATGCCATCGATCTCGCGCGCGACATCCAGGCGAACACGGATCTGTCGGCGGCGCTGCAGGCGTACGAGGCCACGCGCAGCATCGAGGTGCTGCGCATCCAGAACGCAGCGCGCAATTCCACCGAGTGGTTCGAGAACGTCGAGCGCCATGCCCGCCTGGCGCCCGAGCAGTTCGCCTATTCACTGCTGACCCGTTCACAGCGCATCTCGCACGAGAACCTGCGCCTGCGTGATGCGAACTACGTCGGCGAGTTTGAGCGCTGGCTGGCGGGCCAATCTGGCGTGGATGCACAAGTGCCGCCGATGTTCACGCCCTTCAAGCTGCGCGGCCTCACGCTGAAGAACCGCGTCGTCGTCTCACCCATGGCTCAGTACAGCTGCGAGGACGGCATGCCCGGCGACTACCACCTGGCCCACCTCGGCGCTCGGGCCCTGGGTGGTGCCGGCCTCGTTTTTGCGGAGATGACCTGCGTGTCGCCCGACGCGCGCATCACACCCGCCTGCCCGGGCCTGTGGAACGACGCCCAGGGCGCGGCCTGGCAGCGCATCGTCGAATACGTGCATACCCACAGCAGCGCCCGCATCGCGATGCAGCTCGGCCATGCGGGTCCCAAGGGTTCCACCCGCGTGCCCTGGGACGGCGAAGACCTGCCGCTGCCCGATGGCAACTGGCCGTTGGTCTCGGCTTCGCCGCAGCAATATCTCGACGGCATCAGCCAGGTCGCGCGCGCCATGACCCGCGCCGACATGGACCGCGTGCTGGAAGACTTTGTCGCTGCCGCCCACCGCGCTGCCGACGCCGGCTTCGACTGGCTGGAACTGCACTGCGCCCACGGCTATCTGCTGTCCGCCTTCATTTCGCCGCTGACCAACCGCCGCGACGACGATTACGGCGGCTCGCTGGAGAACCGGCTGCGCTACCCGCTGGAAGTCTTCACGGCGCTGCGCGAGGTCTGGCCGCTGGACCGTCCCCTGTCCGTGCGCATCTCGGCTCATGACTGGGTGCCCGGCGGCACGACGCCCGAGGATGCCGTCGCCATCGCCAACGCGTTCAAGGAAGCGGGCGCCGACCTCATCGACGTGTCCTCCGGCCAGGTCAGCAAGGCGCAAAAGCCCGTCTACGGCCGCATGTTCCAGACGCCTTTCGCCGAGAGCATCCGCAACCGAGTCGGCATCGCGACCATGGCCGTTGGCTCCATCTCCGAGGCCGACCATGTCAACAGCATCATCGCCTCGGGCCGTGCCGACCTCTGCGCCATTGCGCGGCCGCACCTGGCCAACCCGGCCTGGACGCTGACCGAAGCGGCGCGCATCGGCTACCGCGGCCCCGTCGGCCTCGAATGGCCCAGGCAATACCTGTCCGGCAAGAGCCAGCTCGAACGCGAGTTCGAGCGCCAGCGCGCCGGCAATGTGGCCGCGGCGGAAAAGGCCAACAAGGCATTGGGCGTATGAAAAAACACGCAGTGGTGACCGGTGGCGGGAGCGGCATTGGCGCCGCAGTGGCAAAGCGCTTGCTGGCCGACGGCTGGCGCGTCACCTTGATGGGCCGCAGCCTGGAACGCCTGCAGGCCCAACAAGCCGCACTGGGCGATGTCGCCATCCAGGTCTGCGACGTCGCCGACGAAGCCAGCGTCAGCGCGGCTTTCGCGGCCGTGGGCGATGTGGACCTCCTCGTCAACAACGCCGGCCAGGTTGAGACGGCGCCACTGCACAAGACCTCGCTGGAGCTCTGGCAGCGCCTGCTCAATGTCAACCTGACCGGTACCTTTTTGTGCAGCCGCGCCGTGCTGCCCGGCATGCTGGCGCGCAAAGACGGCCGCATCGTCAACGTGGCCAGCACGGCGGCGCTCAAGGGCTATGCCTATGTGGCGGCCTACTGCGCCGCCAAGCATGGCGTGCTCGGCCTGACCCGTGCGATGGCGCTGGAGGTGGCCGCCAAGGGCGTGACGGTCAACGCCGTCTGCCCCGGCTACACCGAGACCGACATCGTCGCCAATGCCGTCGACACCATCGTCGCCAAGACCGGCCGCACGGCCGAGCAGGCACGCGCCGAACTCGCCAAGGCCAACCCGCAAGGCCGCTTGATCCAGCCCGAGGAGGTGGCCGACACGGTCGCCTGGCTCGCTGCTAGCCCGGGCGTCAACGGCCAGGCCATTGCCGTCTGCGGCGGGGAGACGATGTGAACGACATCGACATCGATCTCGAAACGCGCATGTCGGATGACGACCACCAGGCGCTCAAGCTCTGGCTGCGCCTGCTGTCCTGCACCACGCGCGTCGAAGACCAGATCCGCCAGCGCCTGCGCGCCGACTTCGGCACCACGCTGCCGCGCTTCGACCTGCTCGCCCAGCTGGAGCGCCACCCCGACGGCCTGACCATGCGCGAGCTGTCCAAGCGCCTGATGGTGACGGGTGGCAATGTCACCGGCATCACCGACCAGCTCGAAGCCGAGGGCCTGGTGCTGCGCGAGACGCGCGCCGACGACCGCCGCAGCTTCATCGTCAAGCTGACGCCCCAGGGCCGCCGCCAGTTCAAGCGCATGGCGGCCACGCACGAGGGCTGGATCGTCGAGCTCTTCGCGGGCTGGACGCCGGCGCAGAAGACCCAGGTCCACGACCTGCTCGCCCAACTGAAAACGCATCTGGCCAAGGACAACGCCCCATGACGCCCCATCTGACCTCCGGCAACCACCTGAGCCTGGTCGGCCACGAAGCCCAGCACTTCCTCTGGCAGCAGCAGGGTTCGGTCGGTGTCATCACGCTGAACCGGCCCGAGCGCAAGAACCCGCTGACTTTCGAGTCCTATGCCGAGCTGCGCGACCTGTTCCGCGCGCTGGCCTATGTGGACGAGGTCAAGGGCATCGTCATCGAAGGGGCCGGCGGCAATTTCTGCTCGGGCGGTGATGTGCACGAGATCATCGGCCCGCTGACCGGCATGAGCATGCCCGACCTGCTGGCTTTCACGCGCATGACGGGCGACCTCGTCAAGGCCATGCGCGCCTGCCCGCAGCCTATTCTCTCGGCCATCGACGGCGTCTGCGCCGGCGCCGGCGCCATCATGGCCATGGCCTCCGACCTGCGCGTCGGCACGGCCCGCAGCAAGACGGCCTTCCTGTTCAGCCGCGTGGGCCTGGCCGGCTGCGACATGGGCGCCTGCGCCATGCTGCCGCGCATCGTCGGTCAGGGTCGCGCGTCGGACCTGCTCTACAGCGGCCGCAGCCTGGGCGGCGAAGAGGCGCTGTCCTGGGGCTTCCTGAACCGCCTCGTCGAGCCCGAGCAGCTGTTGAACGAGACGCTGAAGTGGGCCGGCGAGATCGCCAGCGGCCCCAGCTTCGGCCATGCAATGACCAAGCGCATGCTGCATCAGGAATGGTCCATGGGCGTGGACGAAGCCATCGAGTCCGAGGCGCAGGCCCAAGCCATCTGCATGATGACCAAGGACTTCCATCGGGCCTACGAGGCCTTCGTCGCCAAGCAGCGGCCGGTCTTTCAGGGGGACTGACATGCAACACCTGGATTGGCCCTTCTTCGACGCCAAGCACCGCGAGCTGGCGACTTCGCTGGACGCCTGGTGCGCCGCGGACCTGCATGTCGACCATGACGCCGACGTCGACGCGCAATGTCGCGCGCTGGTCGCCCAGCTCGGCAAGGCCGGCTGGCTCAACCATGCGGTGGCTGGCGAAGGCCAGGCCATCGACACCCGTGCCATCTGCCTGATCCGCGAGACGCTGGCCAGGCACGACGGCCTGGCCGATTTCGCCTTCGCGATGCAGGGCCTGGGCTCGGGCGCCATCTCGCTGCAGGGCACGCCGGCCCAGCGCGAACACTATCTGCCGCGCGTCGCGCGTGGCGAGGCGTTGGCGGCCTTCGCGCTGTCCGAACCCGAGGCCGGGTCGGACGTGGCCGCCATGCAGTGCAGCGCCACCGAGGATGGCGACGCCTATTTGCTGAACGGCGAGAAGACCTGGATCTCCAACGGCGGCATCGCCGACTTCTATGTGCTGTTCGCTCGAACCGGTGAAGCGCCCGGCTCGCGTGGCCTCTCGGCCTTCATCGTCGATGCCGGCATCCCGGGCTTCGAGATTGCCGAGCGCATCGACGTCATCGCGCCGCATCCGCTGGCCCGCCTGCGCTTCACGAATTGCCGCGTGCCCAAGAGCCAGATGCTCGGCGCACCCGGCGAAGGCTTCAAGCTCGCGATGCGCACGCTGGACGTCTTCCGCACCTCCGTCGCCGCCGCTGCCCTGGGATTTGCGCGCCGCGCGCTGCAGGAAGGCCTGGCCCAGGCCAAGGCGCGGCCGATGTTCGGCGGGCGCCTGGCCGACCTGCCGTTGACCCAGGTCAAGCTGGCCGACATGGCCTGCACGGTGGACTCGTCCGCGCTGATGGTCTACCGCGCCGCCTGGCTGCGCGACCAGGGCAAGACCATCACCCAGGAAGCCGCCATGGCCAAGCTGATGGCGACCGAAGGCGCCCAGCAGGTCATCGACGCCGCGGTGCAGCTCTTCGGCGGCCGCGGCGTGCGCCGCGGCGAGATCGTCGAGTCCCTCTACCGGGAAATCCGCGCGCTGCGCATCTACGAGGGCGCCAGCGAAGTGCAGCAACTCATCATTGGTCGCGAACTCCTCAAAAGGGCGTGAGAGAACCATGCATCCATCGGCGCATCTGGACAGCTTCGCAAGAGATCACCTGCCGCCGCAGGACCAATGGCCCGAGCTGGTGTTCGACCTGCCGGAGCTGCAGTTCGGGCCCAGGCTGAACGCGGCGACCGAGCTGCTGGACCGTTGGGTCGAGCAAGGGCAGGGCGGCCGGCCCTGCGTGCAGGGTGCCGGCCTGCGCTGGACCTATGCCGAGCTGCAGGCCGAGG
Organism: Roseateles sp. P2_H4; assembly: GCF_056403315.1. NCBI lineage: Bacteria > Pseudomonadati > Pseudomonadota > Betaproteobacteria > Burkholderiales > Sphaerotilaceae > Roseateles > Roseateles sp. P2_H4. Next base: position 16,510 of record NZ_JBFUFR010000054.1, read on the forward strand.
CCAATCGCATCGCCAACGTGCTGGTCAACGAATTGGGCGTCGTGCCCGGCAACCGTGTGCTGCTGCGCGGCAGCAACACGCCGCAGATGGCCGCCTGCTGGTTCGCCGTCATCAAGGCCGGCGCGATCGCGGTCGCGACCATGCCGCTGCTGCGTGCGGTCGAGCTGGGCAAGGTCATCGCCAAGGCCGAGGTCACGCATGCGCTCTGCGACGCGGCGCTGGCCGACGAGCTGGCGGCGGCGCAGTTGCAGAACCCGGTGCTGCGCGGCATCTGTCATTTCCGCAGCGACCAGCCCGACGGCCTGGAAGCGCGTGCGGCCCGCCAGCCCGCCAGCTTCGCGAATGTCGACACGGCCAGCGACGACTGCGCACTGATCGCCTTCACGTCCGGCACGACGGGCCAGCCCAAGGGCACGATGCATTTCCATCGCGACGTCATCGCCATCTGCCGTTGCTGGCCGGTGCACTGCTTGCGCGCACAGGCGAGTGACGTCTTCATCGGCAGCCCGCCGCTGGCCTTCACCTTCGGCCTGGGCGGCCTGCTGCTGTTCCCGATGAGCGTGGGCGCGTCGGCGGTGCTGCTGGAGAAGGCGGCACCCGAGTTGCTGCTGGCCGCGATTGCCGAGCACCACGCGACGGTGTGCTTCACGGCGCCGACGTCCTACCGCGCGATGGCGCAGGTCGCTGCTCAGCATGACCTGTCGTCCCTGCGCAAATGCGTCAGCGCCGGCGAGGCGCTGCCGGCGGCCACGAGGGCGCTGTGGAAGCAGACAACCGGCCTTGAGCTCATCGACGGCATCGGCGCGACCGAACTGCTGCACATCTTCATCTCGCACACCGAGGCGGACGCCAAGGGCGGCGCCACGGGCAAGCCCGTGCCCGGCTACCAGGCCTGCATCCTCGACGACGCCGGCCAGCCGCTGCGCGCGGGCCAGGTCGGCCACCTCGCCGTGAAGGGCCCGACCGGCTGCCGCTATCTCGCCGACGAGCGTCAGCACCAGTATGTGCAGGACGGCTGGAACCTGACGGGCGACTCCTACCTCATCGACGACGAGGGCTACTTCGTCTACCAGGCCCGCACCGACGACATGATCATCTCGGGCGGCTACAACATCGCCGGCCCCGAGGTCGAGGCGGCGCTGCTGAGCCACCCGGCCGTCGCCGAGTGCGCCGTCATCGGCGTGGCTGACGAAGAGCGCGGCCAGTTGGTCAAGGCCTTCGTCGTGCTGCGTGCCGGCCATGCGGGTGACGTCAAGGCGCTGCAGGAGCATGTGAAGGCCACCATCGCGCCCTACAAATACCCGCGCGCCATCGAGTTCCGTACCAGCCTGCCGCGTACCGAAACGGGCAAGCTGCAGCGCTTCCGTCTCAGAGACACTGCCTGACCTTTTCCGTGGAGATCTCGCACATGAAGAAGACCCTGGTTGCCCTGGCCTTTGCCACGTCCCTGCTCCCCGCGGCCCAGGCCGCCGACAAGCTCAAGATCGGCTTCCTGAGCACGCTGTCCGGCCCCGGCGCCGGCCTGGGCGTGGACATCCGCGACGGCTTCGCGCTGGGGCTCAAGCACAGCGGCGGCAAGCTCGGCGGCATGCCCGTCGAGATGGTCACCGCAGACGATCAGCAGAACCCCGAGGTCGCCAAGCAGAGCGCCGAGCGCCTCATCAAGCGCGACAAGGTCGACTTCATGACCGGCATCGTGTTTTCCAACATCATGCTGGCCGTTGGCCCCTCGGTGTTCGACGCCAAGATCCCCTACATCAGCGCCAACGCCGGCCCGTCGCAGTACGCCGGCGAGCAGTGCAACCCTTACTTCTTCAACGTCGCCTGGCAGAACGACAACCTGCACGAGGCCGTGGGCAAGACGGTGACCGAGAAGGGTTTCAAGAAGCTGGTGCTGCTGGCGCCCAACTACCCGGCGGGCAAGGACGCGATGACGGGCTTCAAGCGCTACTACAAGGGCGCCGTCGTCGAGGAGATCTACACCAAGCTCGGCCAGCTGGACTACGCAGCCGAGCTGGCGCAGGCGCGGGCGGCCAAGCCGGATGCGATGTACATCTTCCTGCCCGGCGGCATGGGCATCAACTTCATCAAGCAGTTCGTCGGCGCGGGGTTGTCCAAGGACGTGACGCTATTCGGCCCGGGCTTCTCGGCCGACGAGGACGTCATCAAGGCGGTCGGTGAGCCGATGCTGGGCATGTTCAACAGCTCACACTGGGCGCATGACATGGACAACGCGGCGAACAAGAAGTTCGTGGCTGATTTCCTGAAGGACTACGGAAGGCTGCCGTCCCTGTATGCGAGTCAGGGGTATGACGCGGCGTTGTTGATGAATGCGGCGGTGAGGGATGTGAAGGGGAAGGTCGAGGACAAGCCGGCGCTGTTGAAGGCGATCAAGGCGGCGAAGTTCGAGTCGGTGCGGGGGGCGTTCAAGTTCAATCGGAATCAGTACCCGATTCAGGATTACTACCTGCGGGTGATCACGAAGGATGGGCAGGGGCGGGTGACGAACCGGACGCTGGGGAAGATCTTTACGCAGCATGAGGATGCTTATGCGGCTTCTTGCAAGATGAGCTGAATCGCGTTTGGTTGCTTGTGCCAGAGGCTTTTATGACTCGTCGCAGTGAGCCGGGAGTCCGCCCCGGCAGGGCGGGTAACTTTTCTCTGACGCGCCAGAGAAAAGTCACCAAAAGAGGAGCGCTCAATGCAATCCGCACTCGAGTGGCGGCATGCGCTCGCGATGCTCGGACCGGAGCGCGCCACCACGCGACCCGCTGCGCTCTCGCTGCTGTCCCTGTGACGAGCGCCATCCATCGCCCCTTCACGCCGGTTAACGCCGGCTGCACGCCGGGCTCATCAGGAAATACCAACCAGCCGCGTCGCCCGAGCGACGCTGTATTGGGCTGTTTTGATGAGCACGGCGTGCAGCCGCGCGTCGAACGGGCTGCTGGTGCGATGGATGTTGCTCGTGACAAGTCAGACGCGAGAGCGCAGCGGTTCGCTTCTTGCCGAGATGCTGCTGGCTGTTTTCGCGCGCCGCTCATCGCGGCGCCGCGATCGCGTGCGGTTCAGGGCCTCTTCTTTGGTGACTTTCTTCTGGCGCCGCAGAAGAAAGTTACCCCGCCGCCGGGCGGGACTCCCGGCACCGCACTGGCCAGCAACCAGAAGTAGCGAGCGCCACGCCCACCATGGACTGGATCCTCATTACCGAGCAATCCCTCAACGGCCTCCAATTCGGCCTGATGCTCTTCCTGCTTGCTGCCGGCCTCACCCTCGTGTTCGGCATCATGGACATGATCAACCTGGCGCACGGCTCGCTCTACATGGTCGGCGCCTACCTGGCCGCGGCGGTCGCAGCCGCAACCGGCTCCTTCCTGCTCGCCGTCCTCGCCGCACTCGTAGGCACCGCCATCCTCGGCATGACCCTCGAAGTCACGCTGCTACGACGCCTGTATGCAAGAGACCACCTCAGCCAGGTCCTCGCCACCTTCGCGCTGATCCTGATGCTCAACGAAGGCGTGCGCATCCTCTGGGGCGACCAGCCGTTGATGCTGAACACGCCCGCCGCGCTGTCCGGCCCCGTCGAGCTGCTGCCCGGCCTGTTCTACCCGGCCTACCGCCTGCTCATCATCGGCGTCGGCCTTGCGGTGGCGCTGCTGATGTGGTTGCTGGTCACCCGTACCCGCGCCGGCATGTGGGTCAGGGCCGGCGCGTCCAACCGCCAGATGGCCACCGCCATGGGCATCGACATCCGCAAGCTGTTCACTGCCGTGTTCGGCCTCGGTGCGGCGCTGTGCGCGCTGGCCGGCGCGCTGCTCGGCCCGCTGCTGGCCGTGCAGGTCGGCATGGGCGAAAGCATCCTCATCCTCGCCTTTGTCGTCATCGTCGTGGGCGGCATCGGCTCGGTGCGCGGCGCGCTGGTGGGCTCGCTGCTGGTCGGCGTCGTCGACACCGCCAGCCGCACGCTGCTGCCCGCCGCGCTGCGTCAGCTCGCTTCGCCCGAGGTCGCGTCCAACCTCGGCCCGGCGCTGGCGTCCATCCTCATCTATGTGCTGATGGCCGCCATCCTGTTCTGGAAGCCGCGTGGCCTCTTCCCCGCCCATGGCTGAAGCGCGCAGCCTCCACCACCGCGGCCTCGGCCGTTGGATCTGGCCGCTTCTGGCCGTGCTCGCTGCCCTGCCGCCGCTGTTGCAGAGCATGGGCCTGGAGTTCTACACGGTCGTCGGCACACGCATCCTCATCTTCGCCATCGCAGCGTCCAGCCTCAACCTCATCCTCGGCTTCGGCGGGCTCGTCAGCTTCGGCCACGCGGCCTACATCGGCCTGGGCGGCTACACGGTTGGCGTGTTGATGGACGCGGGCATCACGTCCGCCTGGGTCGCCTGGCCGGCGGCGATGGGGGTCAGCGCAATCGCTGCGGCCCTCATCGGCGCCATCAGCCTGCGCACCCGCGGCGTCTACTTCATCATGATCACGCTGGCCTTTGCCCAGATGTTCTATTTCCTGGCCGTGTCGCTGAAGGCCTATGGCGGCGACGACGGGCTGCCGTTGGTGCAGCGCTCGGCCCTGGGCTTCGGTCTTGATCTGAAGGACGACGCCAGCTTCTACTGGGTCGCGCTGCTGCTCTGCGCCATCGTCATGGCCGGCCTGCAGCGCCTCGTGAACTCTCCCTTCGGTTGGCTGCTGCAGGGCGCGCGTGAGAACGAGGTGCGCGTCGCCGCGGCGGGCGGCCGCGTGTTCGCGCTGCGCTGGCAGGCCTTCGTGCTCGCGGGCGCCATCGCGGGTCTGGCCGGCGCGATGCTTGCGAACCTGAACGGCCTGGTGTCGCCGCACCTGATGCACTGGTCGCAGTCCGGCCAGCTGATGGTCATGGTCATCATTGGTGGCGCGGGCGCGCTGTGGGGCGGGCCTCTGGGCGCGGCGGCGCTGCTGTTGCTGGAGGAGCTGCTGTCAGGCTACACGCTGCATTGGCAGCTGGGCCTGGGCGCGCTGCTGCTGTTGGTCGTGCTGTATGCGCCGCGTGGTCTGGCCGGAGTGTGGCGCCGTGCTTGAGGTCAAACAGCTTGTGAAGCGCTTCGGCGCGTTGGCCGCGACCGATGGCGCCAGCTTCGAAGTGAAGGCGGGTGAACTGCATGCCCTGATCGGCCCCAACGGCGCCGGCAAGACGACGCTCATCCACCAGATCTCCGGCGCGCTCGCGCCCGACTCAGGTGCCATCGTCTTCGACGGCCAGGACGTCACTCGGCAAGGTATGGCTCGCCGCGTGCAGGCCGGCCTGGTGCGCAGCTTCCAGATCACCAGCCTCTTCAAACCCTGCTCCGTGCGTGACAACCTGGTGTTGGCTGTGCTGGCTCGGCGCGAGGGTGCACCGTCGTGGTGGCGCAGTGCGCGAGCCGACGTGGCCGCGCATGCAGAAGCCGATGCGCTGCTCGCGCGCGTTGGGCTGACGGCTCAAGCCGACCGCATCGCCGGCGAGCTTGCGCATGGCGAGCAACGCCAGCTGGAAGTCGGTCTCGCGCTCGCAGCCAAGCCGCGCCTGCTGCTGCTGGACGAGCCGCTGGCCGGCATGGGGTCGGATGAATCCGCCCGCATGGTCGAACTGCTGCAGGCGCTGAAAGCTGAAGGCTTGACGCTGCTGCTCGTCGAGCACGACATGGACGCCGTCTTCCGCCTCGCCGACCGCATTTCGACGCTGGTGGCAGGGCGCGTCATCGCCAGCGGCACGCCGGCCGAGATCCGCGAGCATGCCGAGGTCAAGCGGGCTTATCTCGGTGATGAGCTGGAGGCGGCCGCATGACTGCCTTGCTCGAAATCAAGAACCTGCAAGCCGGCTACGGCGCCAGCCAGGTGCTGTTTGGCCTCGACCTGAGCATGAAGGCTGGCGAAGTGGCGACGCTGCTGGGCCGCAACGGCATGGGCAAGAGCACGCTGCTGCGCTGCCTGTGCGGCTGGATGGCACCCAGCAGCGGCCGCATCACGTTCTGCGGCCAGGACATCACCGGCTGGCCGGCCGACCGCATCGCGCGGCTGGGCCTGGCCCTGGTGCCCGAGGGGCGGCAGGTCTTCCCCAACCTCAGCGTGCACGAGCATCTGCGCGCCTTCGCGGCCAACCGCAGCGGCGCGGCCGAGCCGTGGACGGTGGAGCGGGTCTACGGCCTTTTCCCGCGCCTGGCCGAGCGCGCCGGCCACATGGGCCAGCAGCTGTCGGGCGGCGAGCAGCAGATGCTGGCCATCGGCCGTGCTCTGGTCACCAATCCGCGCTTGCTGGTGCTGGACGAAGCGACCGAAGGCCTGGCACCCCTGGTGCGCGAGGAGATCTGGCGCTGCCTGGACCTGCTGCGCGCCGCCGGCCAGACCATCCTCGTCGTCGACAAATATGTGCAGCGGCTGATCCGCCTGGCCGACCACCACACGGTCGTCGAGCGCGGCCGCGTGGCCTGGGCGGGATCGTCGGCGGCGTTGGCGGCCGACCCTTCGCTGTGGCAGAAGCACGTGGGGGTGTGACGGTGAGCTCTTTCGCCTTTCAACGTGAGCAACTCGTGCGCTTCGGCCATTGCGACCCGGCCGGCATCGTCTTCTACCCGCGCTATTTCGAGATGCTCAACGAGCTGATCGAGGACTGGTTTGCCCACGACCTCGGCCTGCCATTCGACGTGCTGATCGGCCAGCGCAGCGTCGGCATGCCCACGGCTCAGCTCGACACGCGCTTCCTGCGCGTCAGCCGCCATGGCGACCGTCTCGTGCAAACCATCCGTATCGAACGCCTGGGCGGGGGCTCGCTGAAGCTGAACATCACTTTCATTGGCGACGACGGCACGCGCGTCGAGTTCACCCAGGTGCTGGTCTGCACCTCGCTCGCCACCCACAAACCCCAGGCCTTTCCGGCCGATCTGCGTGCCGCGCTGGAGCGCTCGCTCGCCGCACAACAGGAGACAAACACATGAGCACCAACAAGCAGATCCTGCAGCCCGCCGGCTGGACCCAGCCGCGTGGCTATGCGAATGGYGTGGCGGCCAGCGGCCGCCAGGTTTTCGTCGCTGGCCAGATCGGCTGGAACGAGCGCTGCGAGTTCGACAGCGACGACTTCATCGCCCAGGTGCGCCAGACCCTGCTCAATATCCGCGCCGTGCTGGCCGAAGCCGGCGCGGCGCCCGAGCACATCGTGCGCATGACCTGGTATCTCATCGACAAGCGCGAATACATCGCCCGCGGCCGCGAGGTGGGCCAGGCCTACCGCGACGTGCTGGGCCGCGACTACGGCATCGCGATGAGCGCCGTGCAGGTGTCGGCGCTGATGGAGGACCGGGCGAAGGTGGAGATCGAGGTGACGGCGGTGGTGCCGGGATCTGAATGAGACGGCTATAGGCCTTCTCTGTCTGCAAAGCCCGTCAAGCTTGCTTCCGAATATCCAGTTCGATGACCGGATAGGTCTTGCTTGCCGGGTCATACGACACGACGAGATAGGCGCGGTCTAGCTGCTTGTAAGGACCGAACAACTTGGTAGCTAATTCGACCTCCAGACGGTCGATAGTCAGCAGTGGCTCATCGGTGAACATGCAAACCGCGATGCTTGCAAACGGTCCGCCATGAAAGGTCTTTGAATCCTTCTCGGCAAGCAATCTAGCGATGTGCGTTGTTAACTCACCTGGCGCCCAGTTTCGAAAAACGTCTACTCCTTGCGCGTTCAAACGCGCCGCGTCTTGACACACAACTTCCACGACTTCGAACGCGACTTTTCCACCGGCCGAATTCGTACAAATGCAGTCAGGCGGATCTGGACTAAACGACTCAGGTGCACCGAGGACGAAAGATTTATCGCGATTCAGCGCCTTGACGAGCTCCTCAACGACGCCGAGCTCTTTCCGAGCTTTGTCCGGCCATTCGAAGAAAGAGGCGTAGCGCTTCATAAGTCCAGTGCACAGTGCCTTGATCGCTCGCGCGAGCTACCTCAAGCCAACACCACCTCAATCCCCCGCCCCCGCAACTGATCCACGATGGCCTGGTCCGCGCCGCTGTCGGTGATCAGCATGTCCAGTTGCTCCACCGGCGCAATGACCGACAGGTTGCGCTTCATCAGCTTGGAGGCGTCCGCCACGGCCACGACCTGGCGGCTGATCTTCATCATCTGGGCGTTGAGCTGTGCTTCCAGCAGATGCGGCGTCATCAGGCCGATGTCGGGGTCGAGGCTGTCGACGCCGAGGAAGAGGCGGTCGGCGTAGAGGCCCTGCAGCGCGGCCACGGCCTGGGGGCCGGACAGCGAATAGGAGTTGGGCCGCAACTGGCCGCCCGGCATGATGAGGTTGATGTGCGGCACGGTCGCCAGCAGCGCGGCAATGTTCAGCGCGTTGGTGATGACGTTCAGCGAATTCAGCCGCAGGCCGCGGATCTGCTTGGCGATCTCTTCGGTCGTCGAGCCGGAGTCGAGCAGGATGGTCTCGCCGTCGCGGATCATCTTGGCCGCTTCGGTGGCGATGCGCACCTTCTGCTCGTGGCGCAGCTTCTGCTTGACGCCGATAGGCACTTCCTCGGTGTCGCGCTGGGCGAGCGCGCCGCCGTGGGTACGCAGCACGGCGCCGGTGGAGGCCAGCGAGTTGAGGTCGCTGCGTATGGTGACGACGGAGGTGCCGAAGCGCTCGGCCAGTTCGTCCACCGTGACGCGGCCCTGGCTCTGCACCAGCTCGCGGATCAGCCGGCGCCGCTCGTCGATGAGCAGCGGGCTTTCGGTTTTCGCGGGCAGTGACAGGGAGGTTGGCATGCGGGGACAGAAGGCGGGGCCGACTTTCGAATGATATCGACCGCTCAGCCGTCGAGCCTGGCAAGCGCTGCTGGCGACAACGGCCTGCCAGCCAGGCGGGCGGCATAGAGCGCAGCGCCAAGCTCGGGACCAAAGCGCGGCGTCTTCAACACCGAACCCGGCAGGCGACGAGCGAGGGCGGCTTGCAGCGGCCCCAGCACCAGCTCGCCGGCCGCGAACACGCCGCCGGAGTAGGAAACGGGCACGGCCTGGATGCCGCTGACGCCCAGGTTGCGCGCGACGCCGGCGGCGAGGGCGGCCAACTCATCCCCGGCGCGCACGAGCAGCTGGCGGGCCTGCACGTCGCCCGCGTTGGCGGCGGCCGTGGCCAGGCGGGCGACCTGGGCCAGCTCGCTGCGCGCGGCGCTGCCGTTGATCTCGCCGCAGAGGTCGAGGTCGTGCTTCAGCTCGAAGTGATCGCGCACCAGGCCCAGCAGCGGGCCGGGTTCGGCGCGGCAGTCGGCCATGCGCGAGAACAGCGCCAGCACCTCGCGGGCCAGCCAATGGGCCGAGCCTTCGTCGCCAAAGACCTCGCCCCAGCCGCCGCAGCGCGCGCCGCGGCCCATCCATTCGCCATAGGCGATGGAGCCGGTGCCGGCGACGAGGCTGATGCCATCGGCGCCCGCGAGTGAGCCGGCCCAGCTGCAGATCATGTCGTTGCCGACGCGGCTGTGCGGCACCACGCCGGCCAGCAGCTCATCGAAGGTGGTGAGCAACTCGCTGTCTTCGCCATGCGCGGGCAGGCCGGCGAAGGTGTAGCTGATGTCGCTGGCCGTCACGCCCGCCTGGCGCAGCGCGGCCTGCACGCCGTCGCGCAGCAGGGCGCGCAGCGCGTCAAAGCCGATCTCGATGTAGTAGCTCGTCGTCGACTCATGGCGCGCGAGCAGGCGGCCAATCTCGTCCACGAGGACGAAGGCGGTCTTGGTGCCGCCGCCGTCGATGCCGAGGAACATGGAGCTCATCCTTGAGGCTGTTGGTTCACGGGATGGATGGTGACACCGCTGACGACGCGAGTCACGGTGCCGGACGCGCTGGGGTTGTCGGGCGTGATGCCAAGCTGCAGCGAGGCGAGCAGGGCCAGGCATTGCGCAAAGACGAGGGCCACTGGCGCCAGCGCCAGGTCGGGTGCGCTGGCGGGCAGGGCCAGGGTCACGTCGTCCGCATGAGGCGCCTCGGCACCGTTCAGCGCGGACGTGCGCAGGGCCAGCACGCGGGCGGGGCCTTGCTTGCGCAGCTCGCGCAGCAGGTCGAGGTCGTACTGGCGCGTGTAGGGATCGTTGGACAGGATGATGACGACCAGCGTCTTGTCGTTGAGGATGGTCTTGGGGCCATGGCGGAAGCCCAGCGTCGAGTCGGCCATGGCGACGAGCTTGCCGTCGGTCAGCTCCAGCATCTTCAGCGCGGCCTCGCGGGCCAGGCCCAGCAGCGTGTTGCTGCCGAGGAAGACGATGCGCTCGAAGGACTGCTCGGCCAGTGCGTAGAGGCGGTCGCCTTCGCCCTCAGTCAGGACCTGCGCCGCGCGAGCCAGCTCGGCCACCGGCGCCAGGGGCAGGTCAAACGCCCAGGCGGCGGCCAGCAGCATGCCGCTGAAGCTGGACGTCATCGCAAAGGCGCGGTCGTTGGTCTCGTCGGGCAGCAGCAGCACCTGGGCGCCGGCCTGGCCGGCCATGCGGCGGTTCAACGTGCCGTCCGCCGCGCAGGTGATGACGAGGTGGTGGCAGGTCTTGATGAAGCGGTCGGCCAGCTCCACGGCGGCCAGGCTTTCGGGGCTGTTGCCGGAGCGGGCGAAGGACACCAGCAGCGTCGGCACCTCGGGCTGCAAACACTGCTCGGGGCTGGAGACGATGTCGGTCGTTGCCACGGCTTCGACGCGGATGCCGGGGCGTTGGCCGAGGTGGCGCAGCAGGGCCGGCGCGATGCATTGGCCGATGAAGGACGAGCTGCCGGCGCCGGTCAGCACGATGCGCAGCTGGGGCAGGGCGAGCAGGGGCGCCAGGAAGGCGTCGAGGGCGGGGCGCTCGGCCTGCAGTTGGGCGTAGACCGTTTGCCAGACAGCGGGCTGATGAGCAATCTCACGGGCCGTGTGCGCGGCGCCGCGGTGATCGAGGTCGGTGGGGTCGAGGTGAAGCAGGGTCATGTCAAGCTGCACAGGCATGGAGATAAGGCCGCAGGGCCTGGACGGTGCCGTCGCGCAGCAGCGCGTCGGTGTGGGTGGTGATGCGGCCGTCGCGCACGGCCTCGTACTGGCGGGGTAGGTACTGGCTCAGCAGCGTCAGCGGTGGCGGCGCGGCGTCCAGGCGGGCCAGCATGGTCCGGCAGGCTTCGCGCACGGCGGGGTGGGCCCAGTAGTAGCGGATGCGGTCGCTCAAGCTGTAGGCCAGGTCAACATTCAGCCGCGCCGGGTCCTGGTAGTAGCCGCGCCAATGCTCGGGCTCGGCGCGCATGACGCCCAGCACGGTGTCGACCAGGCCTTCGCCCTTGCCCACCCACTCGCGCTCGACGGCGGCCAGCGCCCACAGCGTCTCGCGCAGCGCAAAGGTCACGCCGGGGCCGACCTTGAGGATGGCGAAGTGGTCGCGGGCCAGCTGGGCCAAGCGCTCGGGGGTCTGGTAGTCGGTCGAGTGGGCTTCGAAGACGAGGCCGGGCTGGCTGGCGATGAAGGCGCTCAAGGCCTGCGCTTTCTCGGGCCGGTAGTCGATGACCTTGTGGTGGTCGAACTCGACGCCGGGCTGCACGACCATGGCGATGACGCGCTCCCACGCGGCCTCCAGACCGGCGCGCTGAAAGGCGATGCGATGCAGTTCCAGCGTGGACGCGGCAGCGTCGGGCGAGGTCACTTCCAGCTCGCCCAGGTCTTCGTGTGCGCCGCCCGGCACGGGCACCTCGGTGCCGATGACGTAGACCGGCGGGTCGCCACGCTCGGGCGACTGCAGCCAGGCCATCTCGGCCGCGCGGCACAGGCGCACGGCGCGGGCGGCGATTTCGGGTTCGGGCAGGGGCACGAGGTCACCGGCGCAGGACATCGAGCAATCCAGGTGGATCTTGCGAAAGCCCGCACTCACGTACTGGGCCACCATCACTTCGGCCTTGGCCATGGCCGCATCGGCCGGCAGCTTGCGCCAGGCGTTGGGGCCGAGGTGGTCGCCGCCCAGCAGCAGCAGTTCGGGCGCCAGGCCTTCGGCTTCGGCCAGGCCCTGCACGTAGCGGCGGAAGTCCAGCGGCGTCATGCCGGTGTAGCCGCCGTCCTGGTTGACCTGGTTGGAGGTGGCTTCGATGAGGGCCGGCCGGCCCTGGGCGGCGCATTCGCGCAGCGTGGCGGCGATGACGACGGGATGGGCGGAGCAGACCGACGGAATGCCGACGGCGAGGTTGCCGTTGGCCGCTTGCTTGTGGCGGCGCACGAGGTTGAGCATGAGCTTCATGCGGCGTCTCCTTGAACGGGTGTGGAAGAGGGCGGGGTTTCGGGTTGCAGCGCGAGCAGCAGGGCCGCGAGCAGGGCGAGGGCGACGCCGGCCAGCTTGGAGCCGCTGGGCGCGGCACCGCTGAGGGCCATGGAGAGCACGGCCGTCAGCAGCGGTGCACCGGCATTGACGAGGGGCGACACGACGAGGGCCTTGCCGTAGCGGAAGGCATAGACCAGCGTCAGCGCGCCGATGGCGTTCAGCACCTGGATGACGGCGGAGAGGCCGGGGCCTTGCCAGCCCCAGTTGATGGGCTGGGAGAAGTCCGTCATGGCCAACGCCACCGGCGCGCAGGCCACCGCGCCGACGGCCATGTAGAAGAAGATGCTTTCGGCGCTGCTGCCCGCGTTGGCCAGCTTGATGAAGTAGGCCTGCAGGCCCCAGGCCACCAGCACGAACAGGGCCAGCACGAACCACAAACCTACGGTCTGATTCGCTTGGCCGCCCCCGCCGAGCTGCAGGTCGAACAGCGGCAGAGAGCACAGCGCGAGCACGATGCCTGCCATGCCCAGCTTGCCGGTGCGCTCGCCCAGCAGGCCGAAGGACAGCGCGATGGTCAGCGCCGGCGACAGCGACACGATGGGGAAGATCAGATAGGCCGGGCCGGACTGCACGGCGCGGAACAGCAGCATCTGGCCGCCGGCGCCCAGCAGGCCCACGGCCAGGCCGAGCACGACGGAGCGGCGGTCACGGTCGATGCGCCAGCCGGCGCGGGCCAGCACGATGACGGCGGGCACCACCATCGTCAGCGCCCAGACGACGTAAATCAGCGTGTCTGGAAAGCCGTGCTCGGAGGGCAGGCCGGTGAAGGCGCCCCACACGCCCCAGAGCAGGGTCGTGATCAGCGTGTAGATGAGCCAGTTGCTCTGCATGGGAAGTCTTTCGTGGGGTCCGGTAGCGCGTTTGCGACTTTCGAGCGAAAGCATAAACGAACAAAAACGAAAACACAACGGCGGAAACACTTTCGTATATCAAATCCCGCGGGTGAGGGATGAAACGCCGTATAGCTCTGGGTGTTCCCTCTATGTCAGCTCCGCGGAAGGCTTTCGTGGCATGATTCATCGAAAGCATTCGGCATCAGTGAAAACTCTATACGAAATCAAACGAAAGAATTCGTAGACTTGCGTCAAGCCGGTTCGGGGCACCTTCCGGGGCCGGCACAACGCACCGGGGGAAGCTGCCCCGGCACCCATCCGCAGATTGCTTCTCGCTGCCCTGACGGCAGCCACGACACATAAAAGGAACCGTTCGATGAGTCCTCGCCTGCAACCCCGCTTTGCCCTGCATCCGCTGACCGCGGCCGGCCTGCTGGCCCTGGCGGCATTCAGCGCCCCGGCCTTCGCCCAGGAGACCGCGAAGACCGATGCCGACAACACGCTGGACCGCGTGGAAGTGACCGGTACCCGCGCCAGCCTGCAGAAGTCCCTCGCGCTGAAGCGCAATGCCGCCGGCGTGCAGGACAGCATCAGCGCGACCGAGCTGGGCCGCTTCCCCGACAACAACGTGGCCGACTCGCTGAGCCACATCACCGGCGTGTCCATCTCGCGCACGGCCGGCGGCGAAGGCCAGAAGGTCAGCATCCGCGGCCTCGGCCCGGAGTACACGATCACCACCTTCAACGGCCGCCTGCTGGGCACCGACAGCGCTGGTCGCTACTTCGCCTACGACGTGCTGCCGGCCGATGTCATCAGCGGCGCCGACGTCGTCAAGTCCACCCAGGCCTCCCTCATCGAAGGCGCCATCGGCGGCCTGGTGAACCTGCGCTCTGCCAGCCCCTTCGACCAGAAGGGCCAGCGCGGCCTGCTGCGCGTGGAGGCCGACCGCAACCAGATGAGCAGCCTCAATGGCACCAAGGTGTCGGGCACCTACAGCAACACCTTCGGCGACCAGGTGGGCGTGCTGCTGGGCGTGGTGTATGCGAAGCGCGACGTGCGCACCGACACGGCCGGCAATGACGGCGGCTGGAGCCGCAACCCGGCGCCGAACAAGCCGGAGCTGTTCTGGCCCTGGGGCAACACCTGGGGCGGCAACATCGACCCCAATGGCAATGGCCAGCTGGACCTGGACGAGGAAGGGCTGATCGCCCCGGGCCAGTTCCGCTTCGGCACCATCATGGAGAAGAAGGAGCGCCTGGCGCTGTCGGGCAAGGTGGAATGGCGGCCCAGCAGCGACGTGAAGGTCGTCGTCGACGGCTTCAAGACGCGGCTGGACTCGCCGCAGGTCGGCTATCAGCTGTCGTTCTATCCGCTGTACGCGCCGGGCCGCTGGTCCAACATGAAGATCAGCAACGGCGTGGTGACCGACTTCACGCTGGCCAATCCCAACCCGGAGATGGCGCTCAACCCGGAGCTGCTGAACAAGACCGAGTACCGCGTGGTGGACACCGCGCTGTACGGCGCCAATGCGGAATGGAAGATCTCGCCGACGCTGAAGGCGACCGGTGACATCTACGAGTCCACCTCCAGGCGCCACTCCGGCGGCAACGACAGTTATGTCGTGTTGCGCATGAACCAGCCCAACGTCACGCGCATCCAGTTGACCGGCTCAGCCGTGCCCGATGTGAAGACCACCTTCGCCGACGGCCGCGACCTGCAGACCGGCCTGGCGCAAGGCCTGTTCAAGGCCAGCGACTTCAACACCCACTACTACAGCCGGGCCGGCGACAACATCGACGACAAGATCGRYGGCGCSAGTGSCAACCTGGASTGGAAGCTGGACCGCTTCTACATCGATCAGTTGAAGTTCGGCCTCAGCCAGACCAACCGCAAGAAGTCGCGYGACCTGATCAACAACGCCTTCAAYGCGGGCGACGGCCATTACTCGGGTGCCAGTGCCATCAACGTCGGCGCGCTGGGCGGCAACGTCATCAACCAGTCGCTGAGCCCCAATGGCTTCCTGGACGGCGTCAGCGGCAACTTCCCGCGCAGCTTCCTGGGCTTCGATGTCAACAACTACGCCGAGGCGCTGAAGGCCTACGACGGCAAGCCCCGCCCGGGTGGCGGCGTCTACAGCTCGGCGGCCTCCGCGCCGGCGTGGAACCCGCTGGAAAGCTACCGCGTGACGGAGAAGACGACCACCGCCTTCGTGCAGGCCGATCTGTCGGGCGACGGCTGGAACGCGGATGCCGGCGTGCGCTTCGTGAAGACCAAGACGACCGCTCAGGCCTGGGACGCCAAGATCACCAACATCATCGAGAACGGCGCGTTCAACTACACGGCCATCTACGCGGCGCCGTCCGTCGTGCAGCAGGAGACCAGCTACAGCTTCGCGCTGCCGTCGGTCAACTTCACCTGGCTGTTTACGGACGCCCTGCAGCTGCGCCTGGGTGCAGCCAAGACCATGGCGCGTCCGTCGGTGGACAAGCTGGCGCCCACGAGCACGACAGCCAGCATCTCCTGGGGCGACTYCACGCAGGTCTTCGGCGGCAATGCCGAGCTCAAGCCCTACAGCGCCCGCCAGGTCGATGCGTCGCTGGAGTGGTACTACGCCAAGGACTCGGCGCTGACCTTCGCCGTCTACCRGAAGAACATCAAGAACCAGATCACCAGCATCTGGCTGACGGGCCAGGACATCGGCGCGCCGGGCGGGCGGCTGTTCAACATCAGCAAGCCCATCAACGGCGACAAGGCCCTGGCGCGTGGCTTCGAGATCGGCCTGCAGCATCTGTTCGACAACGGCTTCGGCGTGCGGGCGCAGTACACCCGCAACAAGTCGCGCAGCTGGGTGGGCGGCGAGGAGCGTGCGCTGGAAGGCATCGCACCGGCCACGTCGTCGTTCGGTGTGCTGTACGAGAGGGGCCCCTGGAGCATGAGCGCCACGGCCGACCACACCGACGCCTTCGTCACCGCCACCAATGTGTTGGGTGCCGGTTTCAACGAGCGCGCCAAGGCCGTGACCTGGGCGACGGCCCAGATCGCCTACGAGGTCAACAAGTGGCTGCGCATCAGCCTGGAAGGCAACAACCTGACCGATGCGACGCAGGAGTACACGCTGGGCAACGACAGCGTGAAGCTGCCCCAGGGCTACTACCGTTATGGCCGCTCGTTCACCGTCGGCGCTTCTATCAAGTTCTGATGAGAGTTCTCCTCCGTGTTGCCGCCCTGCTTGCCGGGGCGGCCTTTTTCTCCGCCAGCGCAGCGGACGCGCCGAGCTACACGATGGCCGACTACGGCCGGGTTTCGAAGATCGACGTCCACCTGCATCTGCACAACCCCGCGCCGGTCTTCATGGCGGCGGCGAAGCGGCAGAACTTCAAGGTGTTGACGATCAACGTCGACTACCCGGACTTCCCGCCGCTGGACGACCAGCAGCGCGTTGCCATCGAGCTGCAGAAGCAGTTCCCCCAGGACGTGGCCTGGGCGGCCAGCTTCTCGGTGGACGGCTCTGGCCAGGCTGCGTGGCTGCCCGCCACACGCCAGCGCATTGCGGCTGCCATGAAGGCCGGCGCCGTCGGCGTGAAGGTTTGGAAGAACATCGGCATGAGCCTCAAGGGCGCCGACGACAAGCTCGTCATGATCGACGACGCTCGCTTCGCGCCGCTGTTCGACGACTTCGCCAAACAAGGCATCCCGCTGCTCGGCCACCAGGGCGAGCCCCACAACTGCTGGCTGCCACTGGAGCAGATGACGGTCAACAATGACCGCGAATACTTCAAGGCCCACCCCCAGTACCACATGGCCCTGCACCCCGAGATGCCCAGCTGGGAAGCGCAGATGGCGGCGCGCGACCGCATGGTGGCCGCCCATCCAGGGCTGAACTTCATCGGCGTGCACCTCGCGTCGCTGGAGCGTAGCGTGGACGAGTTGGCCGCCTTCCTGGACCGTTTCCCCAACGCCAAGGTCGACGTGGCCGCGCGCATCGGCCAGCTGCAGTACCAGAGCCAGAAGGACCGCGAGCGCGTGCGCCGCTTCTTCATCAAATACCAGGACCGCATCCTCTACGGCAGCGACATGTCGCAGGCGCCCGACCAGGACGGCGCCGCGCTGGCCAAGGAAGCCGAGGGTGTGTGGCGCATGCACTGGCGCTACTTCAACACGGCGAACAGCTTCAAGGTGGCCGACCTCGACAAGCCGGTGAAGGGGCTTGCGCTTCCGCGTGCGGTGGTCGACAAGCTCTACCACCTGAACGCCGAGCGGACCTTCCCCGGCGCCTGGGGCGGCAAGCGATGACGRCACGCCGGGCCTTCCTGCAGTGGCTGGGCGCCGCACCGCTGGCCGCGCAGTTGCCGCTTGCCCGCGCTGAGGGCAAKGGCCATGTGCGCGTGCAGGACGGCGCGCTGTCGCTGCAGTTCGACGACCAGATGCGCTGCCGCGTCGTCAGCTTGGCTGGCAAGCAGCCGGTCGAGTTGACGGGCTTTGATGCCAGCGAGCATCTGGTCGTGAAAGGCAAGACGCTGAGCCGGTTCACGCTGCAGCAGGCTGAGCCCGGCAAGGCCGCCACGCCGTTCGGCGCTGGCCAGACGCTGCGTCTCGTCGGTCGTTCGGTTGACGGCATCGAGAAGCGCGCCACCGTCACGCTGTTGGACGAACACCCCGGCGTTGCGCTGCTGAACGTGGCCTACGTCAACACCAGCGACAAGCCGCTGACCATCGACGCCTGGGTCAACGCCGCTCACCGCCTGGCCGCCGCGCCCCGCCATGCGGGCGGTTCGTGGACGTATTCCGGCGCCAGCCACGCCGACCGGCGCGACTGGGTGCAGCCTGTGAAGCGAGGCTTCGAGCAGCGCAATTTCATGGGCATGAATGCGTCGGACTACGGCGGCGGCACGCCGGTCGTCGATGTCTGGCGAAAGGATGTCGGCCTGGCCGTCGGCCACCTGGCCCTTCAACCGCAGCTGGTCGCGCTGCCCGTGAAGGCAGTGGGTGATGCCGTCGAGATCTCGCTGCGCGGCGATGCTCCGCGGATCCTGGAGCCGGGCCAGGTGCTCACCACGCCGCCCAGCTTCATCGCCGTGCATCGCGGCGACTTCTTCGTGCCGCTGGACCGCTACCGCCGCCTGATGGCCGCGCAGGGCCTGGCGGCACCCCAGCCGCCGCAGAGCGCCTACGAGGCGCAATGGTGCGCCTGGGGCTATGAACGCGACTTCTCGCTGGACTATGTGCGCGCCACCCTGCCCAAGGTGCAGGCGCTCGGCTTCAAGTGGGCCGTGCTGGACGACGGCTGGCAGGTCAAGACCGGCGACTGGACGCCCGACCTGGCCAAGTTCCCCAAGGGCGAGGCCGACATGAAGGCGCTTGTCGCCGACATCCATGCCCGCGGCATGAAGGCGCGGCTGTGGATCGCACCGCTGGCCGTCGCGCCCGGCAGCGACGAGCTGCACGACCACACCGATCTGCTGCTGCTGGACAAGGACGGCGCGGTGCAGAACGTGACGTGGTGGAACAGCTTCTACCTCTGCCCAGCCTACGAGAAGACGCAGGCCCGCCTGGCTGCCACGGTGAAGAAGATCATCGGCGACTGGGGCTTCGACGGCCTCAAGGTCGACGGCCAGCACCTCAACGGCGTGGCGCCCTGCTTCAACCCGGCACACAAGCATGCGCGGCCGGAAGACGCGGTCGAGAAGCTCGCCGACTTCTACAAGGTCATGCACGCTTCGGCCCACGCGGCCAACCCGGAGGCGGTCGTCGAGGTCTGCCCCTGCGGCACGGGCTATGCCTTCCACAACATGCCATTCATGGACCAGGCGCCGGCGTCCGATCCGCTATCCAGCTGGCAGGTACGCCACAAGGGCAAGACGCTGAAGGCGCTGATGGGGCCCTGGGCCGCCTACGCGGGTGACCACGTGGAGCTGAGCAGCGGCGGCCAGGACTTCGCGTCCAGCGTCGGCATCGGCGCCGTCGTGGCCAGCAAGTTCACCTGGCCGGTGGATCCCAAGCCCAAGGACTCTTTCCTGCTGACGCCCGAGCGCGAGCAGCATTGGCGCCAGTGGGTGGACCTCTACAACCGCCAGCGCCTGGCCGAGGGCCGCTACCGCGGCGAGCTGTATGACCTGGGTTTTGACAAGCCCGAGACCCATGTCATCGAGCAGGGCGGGGCGCTGCACTACGCGTTTTACGCGGAGCGCTGGGAAGGCCCCGTCACGTTGCGTGGCTTGAGCGCAGGAAGCTGGACCTTGCGCGATGCATTGACGGGCAAGGAGATCGGCAAGGTCAGCGCCGACAAGCCGACGCTGCCGGTTCGCTTCACGCACAGCCTGCTCATCGAAGCGCGCCCCGACGTACCCGACACGCTGTCCGTCGCCTTCGCCGGCAAGGTTGCCCAGGTCGGCACCGACGGCTTCCCGCTCGCGTCGCAGTGGGCCGAAGCGCCCACCACCTTCTTCCGCCACGATTGGCAAGGCCAGGCGCTCACCGGCCCGCAGTCCACCCGTGTGCAGCTGCTGCGCGGTGCGAGCCAGCTCTATCTGCGCTTCATCTGCAAGTTCGAGGCGCTGAGCACCTTCGAGCGCGCCGGCTCGGCCACCGACATCTGGCCGCTTTGGGAGCGCGATGTCGTCGAGGTCTTCCTGCAGGCGCCGGACCGCGCAGGGCTGAAGAGCTACCGCGAGGTGGAGGTGTCGCCCAACGGCTTGCTGCTGGAGATCGCCGTCGAGGCCTCGGGCAAGAAGCGCATCGTCGGCGAGAGCCGCGCCAGGGCGCACATCGATACCGAGGGCAAGGTCTGGACGGCGGAACTCGCTGTGCCGATGCGTGGGGCGGAGGACGGCTGGCGCCTGAACCTGTTCCGCGTCGAAGGCCAGGGTGCCGGCCGTGTCTATTCCGCGTGGAGTCCGACCCGGACCGCCACGCCCGACTTTCATGTCCCGGCCGCGTTCGGCCGCCTGCTGCCCGCCGCATGAAGCTGATCGCCCTCTCCCTGCTCGTCGCGTTCTCCGCGCAAGCCCAGCAGCCGCTGGCCGCCACCGGCCGCTGGCAGCACCAGCC